>NZ_JAUORD010000002.1:0-484996 GCF_030547345.1 Anaerobacillus sp. 1_MG-2023
CCCATAGAAAAATCCCCTCCATAATAGACAGCTTAGTGCGCTTTCTTTTTTCTGTCTACTATGAGGGGATCATATCACGTTGGGGTTCCCTTTATTATTCAATGATAGCTTTTCTAATGGTATATTTATTGGAACTTATCAAAAAGACACTGTTCCATTTTTTGTTGTAAAAATCTTGAGGATAGCCCGCTTTTAATCATTCTTCCATCTTGCAAGCCGAAAAACTTTTTGCTCTGCATGATCGATCCCTAGCTACTTTTAATTCCGCAGTTCTATATCCTCTGATTTGAATCAATTATCTATTTTTCGCTACCATTACACAGAATGTTCATTACGGATCCCTTGCTTTTTGAAAGAGCCACCGTGTGTTCGTGGATTCTGCCCTCAAAATTCCGTCTTTCTTTTTCGTTCATTTCTTCGTTCCCCTTGAAACTGCTCGAGATCTATTTCTTTTAAAGACGAGAGGAGTTTGTGTCTCAAATAAGAACAAGATGGCAAAGTGAACAATAAGCAGCTCTGAAGATTTACTTAGAGAATACCCTTAAATAATACAAGGAACAAACTCAAGCCACTTCTAAGGTAAATGTGTGAGATAAAGAGGCGATTACATCGGTCAAGGTCTTTTGCAAAGATTAAAGTATCCCATTTACTTATTCCAGGATGAAATGTAAAATCATAGTAAATAAATCCTATATCGAGAGGTTTTGAAGTATGGTTATGCATCGGCTTCAAAAGAAGAGGGCTGTGAGATATTTTGAGAAGAAAAAATGAGTGAGAGGACGACCAATCGTCCAATTCTTAATGTATTACTAGATAAAGTGAGTGAAGGGGACATTATTGTTGTACATAGTTTGGATCGAATAAGCCTAACAACTGTTGATTTACTGCAAGGTGTAGCTTTGCGTTCGGTCAAAGATTTTTGGTTTGATATGACGGATGAAAATCCTTTTTCTGAGCTTTTATTAACAGTTCTGTCTGGATTATCCGAATACGAACGCAAAATGATCCGCATGAGACAACAGGAATGTATTACTCAAGCAAAATTTAAAGGGAAGTTTAAAGGCAAAGTGAAAAAATACACGGCTGAGCATCCTGGAATGAATCATGCGATTGAGTTGTATGAAAAAGGTGATAGTACTGTGAAAGAGATTTGTGCGATCACTAAAGTTAGTCGTAGTTCATTTTACCGTGAGTTAAAAAAAAGAGAAAAAAACAATGCATTAGTAGCGAAAAGGAGAAAATGTCATGGTGAATTTTCAAGAAAAAGTTAATTTTTTATGGACAATTGCTGAAATCTTACGGGGGCCGTATAAGCCTGAAGACTATGGTAAAGTTATTTTACCTATGGCCGTTTTACGTCGTTTTGACAACGTTTTAGAAGATACGAAAGAAGATGTATTAAAGAGCTACGAACAATTCAAGCATTTACCTGAAGACGCTCGAGACGAAATATTGAACAGAAAATCAAATCAGCTTTTTAATAATACAAGCAACTATGACTTCAATAAACTTTTAAATGATTCCGATAATATTGCGGAAAACTTGCGAGATTACATTAATGGTTTTTCAAAAGTCGCGCGTGAGATTATTGAGTACTTTGATTTTGATAAACAGATTGAAAAGATGGATCGTAATGATCTTCTTTACTTGACAGTGAAACGTTTTGCAGAAGTTGATTTGAACCCTAATGTAGTCTCAAATCTTGAAATGGGCTATATTTTTGAAGAGTTGATCCGACGTTACTCCGAACATGCTGAAGCTGGTGACCACTACACACCAAGAGAAGTAGTACGTCTTATGGTTGGACTCATGTTTAACGATGATGATGACATATTAACTAAACCAGGTATTACGCAAACTCTTTATGATGGTTGTGCGGGTACAGGCGGCATGGGCTCAATTGCCCAGGAGTATTTAAATGAGTTGAATAGATCAGCTGAGCTAGAGTTTTTCGCTCAAGAAATTAATGAAGAATCATTTGCGATGTGTAAGGCTGATACCCTTATTAAAGGAGAAGAAGCACAGAATATTCGGTTTGGCAATACATTAACGCGAGATGCATTTCCGACTGAGAAATTCGATTATCTTATTTCCAATCCACCTTATGGCGTCGAATGGAAACCATCTGAAAAAGTAGTTCGAGAAGAACACGAAAATTTAGGTATGAATGGCCGTTTTGGTGCAGGATTACCTCGGATCGGTGACGGTCAATTATTGTTCTTACAGCATTTAGTTTCAAAAATGAAACCAGTTAGTGATGAGAACCCTAAAGGTTCAAGATTAGCTATTATTATGAATGGATCGCCATTGTTTACAGGGGATGCTGGAAGTGGAGAAAGTGAGATTCGTCGTTATATGTTCGAAAATGACCTTGTGGAAGGAATAGTGGCTATGCCAACAAGTCTTTTCTATAATACGGGCATTTCCACATATATCTGGATTTTGACGAACCATAAAACACATTGGCGTAAAGGAAAGGTTCAGCTGGTCAATGCAGTAGATTACTATAAGAAAATGCGTAAAAGTATGGGAGAAAAGCGGCATGAGATTTCACCCAAACAAATTAATGAAATCATTCGCATATATGGTGATTACAAAGAATCAGAGCAAGTGAAAATCTTTGATAACGAAGATTTTGGGTTTCAAAAAATTATTGTTGAGCGACCACTGAAACTCAATTTTAAAGTCGATAACGAGCGGATTGAGCGTATTTATGATCAAAAAGCGTTCCAAAACCTTGCGAAGTCGAAGAAAAAAGATGAAGCAAGGTTAAAAGAAGAAGAAGCAGGACAAAAGCAACAAAAAGCTATCATCGAAGCATTACAATCGATGGATAACTGTACAGTGTATAAAAACCGTGAGATATTCACAGATATCCTACAATCAAAATTAAAGAACTTAGGCATTGTTACAAAAGCACCGATACTAAAAGCGATTCTTGCATCACTTTCTGAAAAAGATGATACTGCCGATGTGTGTTTAAAGAATAAAAAAGGCGATCCTGAACCTGACTCAGACTTACGAGACTCGGAAAACGTTCCATTGAAAGAAAACAAAAATGATTACTTTAAGCGAGAAGTCTTACCACACGTACCTGATGCTTGGATTGATGAGGAGAAAACGAAGATAGGTTATGAGATACCGTTTTCGAGGCACTTCTACAAATATCAAGAACTTCGATCCTCAGATGAAATCAAAGCAGAAATTCAGGCACTTGAAGCGAGTATTATAGATAAGTTGAAGAAGGTGATGGTGTGATAAAAACTAACCTTCGAAGTTTAATTGATAGTCAAGAAAATTGGTTGAAAGAAATTCCTTCTTATTGGAAAGTAAAAAAGATAAAGTGGTTAACTAGTATAAAAAGAGGTGCATCACCCAGACCTATTGATGACCCCAAATTTTTTGATGAAAAGGGTGAATATGCATGGGTTAGAATTTCTGATGTTACCAAGTCAAAAATGTATTTAGAAAACACCACTCAAAGAATGTCTGAAATAGGAAGTAAATTGAGTGTGAAATTGAACGAAGAAAATATTTTTTTAAGTATTGCTGGTAGTGTGGGAAAACCTTGTATATCAAAAATAAAATGCTGTATTCATGATGGTTTTGTATACTTTCCAGAGTATAAAGAAAATATTAAATTTTTATATTATATTTTTGAATCAGGAGAACCGTATAAAGGTCTAGGTAAATTCGGAACTCAACTAAATTTAAACACCGAAACTGTTGGTTCAATTAAAATAGGTTTGCCTCCAAGAGATGAACAAGATAAAATCACCGCCTTTCTTGATAAAAAAACTACCGAGATCGATGATTTAATTGAGGACAAAGAAAGATTGATCAAATTACTTGAAGAAAAGCGTCAAGCGGTCATTACCGAAGCAGTGACTAAAGGGCTTGACCCGAATGTGAAGATGAAGGACTCAGGAGTGGAATGGATTGGTGGGATTCCTGAGCATTGGGAATTAAACAGACTTGGTACAATTACTGATAAATTATCAAATGGTTATGTAGGGCCAACAAGGAATATTTTAAGAGATAGCGGTGTTCGATACTTACAATCTTTACATATAAAAAAAGGGAATATATTATTTAATAAAAAACCCTATTATGTTGATGAATTGTGGAGTAAAAAACAAAAAAAATCAAAATTAAAAAAAGGTGATTTAGTAATTGTGCAAACTGGTGATATTGGTCAATGTGCAGTTATCACTAGTGAGTACGATAATACTAATTGTCATGCTTTAATTATTGTGAGGTTGAAAAATCATACTGGATATGGAGAATATCTTAATTGGTACTTTCAGTCTAATTATGGTTTCTTCTCTCTTATATCTTATAGAACTGGAGCACTACACCCTCATCTAGATCCAGGTAGAATAAAAAATTTGAAGATACTTTTACCTCCTAAGGAAGAACAATTAGTCATAGTGGAATACCTAAAAAGTACTGTTAATTATCATGAATCACTTATATATACGCAAAGAGAAATAATAAACAAATTGAAAGAATATCGTCAATCTCTCATCTACGAAGCAGTGACAGGAAAAATAGACGTCAGAGGTATGATGGCTCTAATCGAACAGGAGGAGGTGTCGTCGTCGTGAGTATCGACACAACCGAAAAAGGTTTTGAAGAGAATATTGAACAACGGTTGGTCGAGTCGGGGTTTCATCAGAGGGTACTTACAGGTTCTGACCTTGCCATATTCCAAAAGTGGGCAATTGATCAAGCGACACTTTTTTCCTTCTTGGAAGAGACACAACCGAAGTCGATGGAACGATTAAGAAAAGCATACAAAAATGACATTCAATTCAAAGTGATAGATCGCATTGATAAAGAACTCAAACGTCGAGGGATGATTGATTGCTTACGACATGGAATAAAAGATTATGGTGTGACCCTTAAACTTGCTTATAACAAGCCGCCGACAGATATGAACCGAACTCTTGTTGAAAAATATGAACAAAACATTTTCACCGTCAGTCGTCAAGTTTTTTATAGTGCTGGAAGCCGTAAGTCAATTGATATGTTGCTCTTAATCAATGGGTTACCATTAGTCGTTATGGAGCTGAAAAATCAACTAACTGGTCAAACTGTTGAAGATTCAATGAAACAATTTAAGAAAGACCGTGACCCTAATGAGCTACTATTTCAATTTAAGAAACGTGCGGTCGTCTTTTTTGGAGTAGATACTGATCAAGTGTATATGACGACACAATTAAACAAAGGGAAAACATTTTTCCTTCCGTTCAATCGAGGCAATAATGGAGGCAAAGGAAATCCAATCGTAGTAGGAGATTACCGTACGTCGTATCTATGGGAAGAGATTCTAAAACCTGATAGCTTGATTGACATTCTTTTTCGCTTCGTCTATATACAAAAAGAGAACATTCGTGACAGCAACGGGGATATTATTGATGAGAAAGAAATTGTGATATTCCCACGTTACCATCAACTTGATGCGGTTCGAAAAGTCGAAGCCGATGTGACGGAACATCGAGCAGGGAAAAATTATTTAATTCAACACTCAGCGGGGAGTGGCAAAACGAATAGTATTTCTTGGCTATCTCATCGTTTGGCAAAACTTCATGACCAAGAAGAACAACCTGTATTTGATAGTGTTATTGTTATTACTGACCGACGAGTATTAGATAGGCAACTTCAAGATGCGATTTATCAATTAGAACATAAAGCAGGCATGGTTGAGAAGGTTGATGAAGATTCGAACCAATTAGCGAAAGCGATCCAAAATAAAACGAAGATAATAATCACAACCCTGCAAAAATTCCCGTTTATCCTTGATAAAGTGGGGGAATTCAGTCGCGGGTCTTATGGGATCATCATTGATGAAGCTCACAGCTCACAGGGTGGAAAGGCATCTTCAGCCATGACTGCTCTTCTCTCCGATAAAACGTTAGAAGAAGCATATGAACAGAGCATGGTCGAGGAAGGTGAAGCGACGGATGCGGAAGAACGGATGATTGAAGTGATTGCTAAGAGTGGGGATCAATCCAACATTTCCTTTTTTGCTTTTACTGCTACACCGAAACCCAAGACGGTAGAACGGTTTGGGAGAGCCAGAGAAGACGGCAAATATGAACCGTTTCATCTTTATTCAATGCGACAGGCGATTGAAGAAGGTTTTATTCATGATGTGTTAAAAAACTATGTCACGTATCAAACATTCTATAAAATTGAAAAAAACATCGATGATGATCCAGAAGTGGTGAAGAATAAGGCGAGTCGTCAGATTGCTCGATACGTATCACTTCATCCACATAATATTGCACAAAAAGCGGAAATTATGGTAGAACATTTTCGTAAAGTAACACGTCATAAAATTAACGGACGAGCGAAAGCAATGGTTGTCACAGGAAGTCGCCTTCATGCAGTTCGATATAAGCATGCTTTTGATAAATATCTAAAGGCACAAGGGTATTCTGACTTAAGAACACTCGTTGCGTTTTCAGGAACAGTTGAAGATAATGGATTATCCTATACAGAAGCAGAAATGAACAAATTTAGTGAGAAAGAATTACCAGAAAAGTTTCATTCTGATGATTACCAAGTTCTGATCGTGGCAGAGAAGTATCAAACAGGTTTTGACGAACCCTTGCTTCATACTATGTATGTTGATAAGCCACTCGATGGAATTAAGGCGGTTCAAACCCTTTCACGTTTAAACCGAACGTGTAAAGGCAAAGATGACACATTTATATTAGACTTTGTAAATGATGCTGAGACAATCCAAGCTGCTTTTCAAACTTATTATGAAGTTACAGGTCTTGGGGAAACGACTGATCCGAATATTTTATACGATGTCCAGCATGAGCTTGATGCGATGCAAGTCTATACAGAAGAAGAAGTAAATGCCGTTGCTAATCTTGAGTACAGTGACCAGCCAACGAAAAGTGCACGTTTTCAAGGGAAACTCAATGCTGCACTTGATCCTGGAGTTCAACGCTTTACCAAAGAATTGGATGAAGAGAAACAAGAATATTTTAAATCATCAGCAATGAAGTTTGTAAGAACGTATGCGTTTGTTTTACAAATTGGCCCCTTCTCTGATGTAGAGCTTCACAAGCGATTTATTTATTTAAGCTCATTATTAAAAAAGCTTCCAAGAAAACCTGAAGATCCTGTATATCTCTCTGATGATGTTGCATTAGAGTATTATCGAAATGAGAAAAGCTTTGAGGGTAGTATTATTCTTAATGAAACTGGTGGAGCATACCTCACTCCGAGTCAGTATGGAAGTGCAGCAGGAAGAGAAGAAGAAAAAGAACGTCTTTCCTCGATCATTGATCGGATGAATGATCGCTTTGGAACAGAATTTACCGAAGTTGATAAGTTATCTAGAGATCAAATCGTTGAAGATATGAAAGCAAACGAAGATCTTGCGCAAAAAGCTAAAAGCAATACCAAAGATAATTTTAAATTTAGCTTTAATCGGACATTCATGGACTTTGTAATCAATCGCATGCAAAATAACGAGCAATTTTTCATGAAGATTCTTGAAGACAATGAATTCAAAGAATTTTTAATGGAAGATATGATTGATGAGGTGTATGAAGGGTTGAGGGATCAAGATTAAATTAATTAAGCCAATGTTTTTGGCGACGATTTTTAAGTGTTTTATTGGTTATTATATGGTCGGGATTATTCATCAATCAAAACAAATTACTTTGTATAGCTTACTATCTAGTACTGCTAATACATCTCAAAAATATAAATCCATGTTGACGATTTGTTGACCGATTTTGTCAACGTCTATATGCTGGTATCCTATTTAATCTTAAGCAAAATGGATTAAATAACAACAGTAACATTCAACACAAATCATGTTGAATATTACTCAGCAAAAGAGCTTGGAGGCGCAAATACCTTTCCAAGCTTTTTTGATTTCGATATTCTATTAAAGATCCCAATAGTTGGGTATTGTGAAAAAAAACATATCTGTACCTCTTTATTCATGATTATTAATAAAGTTAGCAATAAAAAACATCTCAAAGTAGGCTTCAATTGACCTGCGTGGAACTTTACTTAAGTGAGAAGTTTCATCATCTTCGCTAACAGGACGTGCTCCTTTGCCCCTGAGGTAGTTATAAAACCAGTTTGTCATTTGATAAACCACCATTTTATCACCACCAGAATATCTTGGTGTCCTATATGTAATTTTTAATAGGTTAATACCTATTCATTAATATAAGTTGAATTTTACAATATATCGTTTATTCTATCACAAATATCCAATAGGCTTATTTCACAATCTGGTTCATAAATTACTGGTGAAGGCTAGGTTAAAAGAAGGAAAAGGGAATCTTAATGAAGAATTATGTTACCATAGTCTAATCATTTAAAGGAGGAAATAAATTTGCACAATGAAAGAAGAGTCGAAAAGAGACCTAGAGATACGGATGGTAAACATGAACAGGCATCAGTTGATAAACCAAGCTTCACTATTAGACCAGACACTTCGTCTCCTCCTCCAGAAAAGAAAAATTAACTACTCAGGATTTCTTAAGTCTTTCAGATAGAGATCTTGCGCTTGATAGGCTTGATCTCTATCAAAAATCTCTATTTTGCAACTCGATTTTGTATCTAAATAAACCTCGGTAATCCTAACTTTGTATGAGTTCGTGATATTCGTCCAGTGATCAACGTGTCTTAGTAAAATTTCTTTTTCATTTTCAAGCCCTCCTGAAACAGATGCTAATTCTCCAATCGAAAACTCCTGGTTTACAGTGCTTCCTACTCTCACTATTTGGATATCGTTTCCAGTAAAGGCTTTATCCCATACCGATGAATCTGAAGATATTATAGCTTTATTATTCTTTATCCTTATATCATTTATTTTATTATGAACAATTTTATATACATATTTATAACAATACCTAGCAATTAGGTAGCTAAGAATCAAACTCATAGTTAAATAGTAAAATAAAAAAGTTGGTTCGTTTGAAAATGCTGTTAGATCTGTCATTTCATTAAAATATAGCCAGTTCCTTTTTATGATAGGTAAGTCCATAGCAGGATGTAATATACTCCAATGAGATAAAGAGGAGAAAATTTGATAAATGGTTAAAGTAACAGTAACAATAGGAATCCATAATAATAAGCTAACCATCAGCATTTCGTTACCTTTCCTTTTATAAGATGGTGTAGCACCTAATAATTGGGCTAAAATGTATGTCATGAAACCTGGAAGCGTAAATATTATTAAAAATAATAATTTTTCCATATAATTCCCTCCCTTATACTTATATTAGATTAAAATAGCGATAAATAATATATAATTTCCATATAAACCACCGTAGTGTCAATAAGTTTGTGTAATTCAAAAGATAGGGATATCCTTTCTCCTTCATTGGGGTGGGGAGTTATGCCATGGCCCCGAGGGCAATGCCAGAAAAGTTGCATTCGACCTTACTACTCCTTTGTCCCATAATGTTCCTGAAACATGCTCTGTAAGTTAGGAAAGGCTGTGCTAAAACCACGTAGCTTTCGCTCGCTCCAGCGCTGATTGTAGTCCTTGGATTGAAGATAGACAATTTTATCAGCAGCCTTTTCTCCTGGCAGACTATTCATCGTTTTGGTGCGCTTTTAATCTCTTTAATCGTCCGTTCGATGATACTCGTCGTGTAAATCATCGGCCGAATGGACGAGGAATGTTGGAGAAAGGTTAAGAGAACGCCTAGATTCTGTTCCCAGGAATGCGCTCAAGAAAATGTCCAATCTCTAGTGTGCTAATGCCTTTCTGATACATCGTGATAATCGTTTCACCAAGCCACTGTTCACGATGCTGGTAAGGAGAAAAGACTTCTCTTTGAAAGGCATTGTCTCGATTACGTGGCACCTGAGGGTCATCTAAACGGCCGTATTTCGTATCAAGCTGACGGGCATACGTGTCATTTTTGTAGTTTTTCAATTCTGGGTGTTCTTCTTCAAAGAAACGATTCATTTCTTCTTTCATGATCGTTTCCAATTTTTCTTTTACAAACTCTCGTACCATGGAATCTAATTGATTATCTAGTGATTTCTGACCTATACTAGTAGACATAGGTAGGGCATCCCTCTTGAGTTGATTTGGTCGTTGACTTTGAGGATACCCTACCTCTTTTTATGTCTCAAATGTTTTACACAAAATATCGCGCGTCATCTTTTGTAAAATTTCGATAATTTCATTAATAATATCCAAATTTAACTACTTTAGTTACTAATTAAAGGTTGAATCATGTTAAAATATGGAATGCGAACTGTGTTTTTAAAGTAATGTTTTTATAAAATTAAATCGAGGTGGTTTTATGAGTTATTTAGGTATGCAATGGTTCAAATGTGATTTGCAAATGCAAACTCCTGGAGACCATTATAATTGGTCACGTAATTGTGACGCTAGAGTAAGAGGAGATAGTACTAAAGAGGAATTACTCCAGTCTGTTGATTCATATTTGAGACGCTGTCACGAAGTAGAATTAGATATTATTGGAGTGACAGATCATAATTTTATTGGAAGAGAATATTTGGAGTTATTAATAGATCGGAACAAGCGTATTTCTGAGGAAGTCGGAAGAAATCCTTTAACTATATTTCCTGGATTTGAGATAGAGGTTTCCCAAGGATTAGGCGTTCATTTATTATGTTTATTTGACCCTTCCACCCCTTTAGACTATATAGACGAATTAGTTTCCTCCTTTGGGTTATTTAAGCATTCTAGAGTTGAAAACGGGAATATATTACCAGCTACTGCCAATTATGAAAAAATACTATTAGATGTCCAAGAAAATAATGACTTCCCTGGTATTGTAATTGCAGCACATCCGCAGTCTGAAAGCGGTATGTTACATGATAGGTTTTTAACTGAACATTTTCAGAGGAAAATGTTTACAGACCCTAGGTTATTGGCGGTAGAGATTCCTAAACCAATAAGGACTCTTTCTAATGGTATTCAAAAAATCTTATTATCTAGTCCCGATTGCAATAGAGAATGGAAAAGAGAAAGTCCTATTGCAACGGTAATGTCCTCAGATGCATACAGTTTATATGAAGGCGACAAAGGATATATTGGAAAAAGACATACATGGATACAAATGTCTATTAAAACTATAAGCGCTTTGTTACAATCATTTATCGATAATAATTCTCGAATTTCACATGAATTTGAAAAACCAACTCCCAGACACGGAAAGATAAAAAAAATCAAAATTTCAAACGCGGCATTTTTAGAAGATCAAATAATACATTTCTCGCCAAACTTTAATTGTATTATTGGTGGACGAGGATCAGGCAAATCTTCAATATTAGAATATATTCGTTTATGTACAAAAGAGGATTTGGATTCAGAACAAAATGAACAAATTAAAAGGTTAAAAAGGACTTTAACTGAAGAATCAGAAGTTAAAATTACATGGGAGTATGATAACGGTTTAATTGATGAATTTAAATATGATGTTTCAGAAAATAAACCAAATATTGTAAGTAGAGATGGCGAAGTGACTGATTTATCAACAATTTTAAATTCACTAGGAATTCAAATTTATAGTCAGCGTGAAATTACCTATATGGCACAAGTAACACCAAGTTTAATGCCTTTGATTGATCGAATAACAGGTGAAGAGTTAAAAAGATTGGTTGAAAGAGAAACAGTGCTAAGAGAAGAAATAAGAATTCTACAACAAAAAGAAACAGTTTTGAAACGATTGGAAAGTGAAAGAAAAGAATTAGTTCAAGAGTGTGTTGAACTAAGTAGGCAATGGAAAGCATTTGTAGTAGTTCAAGAAGAAAAAGACAAAAAAATAAACGCTGAAAAAATCAAAAAGTACTTACATAGTATTAAGCCAAGTACTGACGAAATAATTAAATTATTCGATGATTTAAAGAGTAAAATTCAAGACAATACCCCTGTCTTAGAAAGTCCTTTGAAAAGCTTCGTAGAAGAGGACTATTTCTCACACTTAGAAGTTGGTCTAGAAAAAGCAGCAGTTGAGCTGAGTGCTGAAATTGATAAAGCGCTATTAAATTTTGATCATAAAGTTATGGAGCTAACTGTTAGACATCAGGCGTGGGATGAAGTTAATAGGAAGCTAAATGGTTTTGAATATGAGTTTATTAATGCATGTAAAGAGCAGCAAATAAAACCTGAAGACTTGGAAAGGCTTATTTCTGTTGAAGAGCAGATTAGTATTAAACAGGAATCAATTCAAGAAAAGGATATAAATATTTCAGCTATTAATGAAGAATTAAGATGTTTACCCACCAAAATCAATGAGTTATACCAATTATGGAATAATCAAACTGACTTAAGAAAAGGTGCAATATCTGAGCTACTTTCTAATGAGGCAATTCCTAAAATAAGTGGTGCGCAAAATCAATCATTTATACAAGTAGATATCAACCCTATGGGGGATGCAAATCACTTTAATTCTATTTGGGGAGAAATTCCTCATGATGGTAGAAGCCGTATGGGGAGGAATTGGGAAGACATTGGAGTGGTATTATACGAAAATTACATGATTTCAGACTATAAGAATCCTTGGGAGTTATTTTCCATATGGTTGAATGAGCGTGATGAAATGCCAACTGATTTACAAGAATTTCATGAGAATCTAAAAATACATTTCTATGAAAATTATGTTGAAATGTATAACGAATTAAAATTAACTAGGGTTGATGATTTGATTGATATTATTTTGTTCAGAAATGATGGTTCAAGAGCAGGTTCATTAGTAGACAACGGTTTATCAGATGGCCAGAAAAATACTGCGATACTTACATTGCTTTTTTCAGAAGGTAAGTCTCCAATTGTTATTGATCAACCTGAGGATGAATTAGATTCAGATTTTATTTATAATGAACTAGTGCCAATAATAAGAAAAATGAAAATAAATAGACAAATCATTGTGGCAACTCATAATGCAAACTTACCAGTCAATGGAGACTCCGAACTTATTTATGCACTTAGTACTGATTTGGGTAAAGGGAAAACAAGGACTAATGGTGGTATTGATAACCCTAATGTAAGACAAGCAATATTGGATATAATGGAGGGGTCTGAAGAAGCTTTTCGTAGGAGGAAAGAAAAATATTATACTTAATATTAAAGAGAATTTTTAACTAATGATCTAAAATATTGCTTTTCACCTTAGATTTTCTAACAAATAATATGTTGGATTTTTGATAAGATATAAGACGAGTTTACTTTATATATTTGATGCTCTCTTGTGTCAGTTATACAGAAATTCTGATGCATCTCCGCGCTTTGAAGAAAACGAAAAAAGACGTATCTCTTCATGACCCGATAGGTCAGGATAAGGAAGGGAACGAAATTTCTCTAATCGATGTCTTAAAAGCAGAAACGGAAGATATTGTTGAATTAATTCAGTTAAACATGGAGAAAAAGAAGATATATGAGTACATTCATATTTTAGATGACAGAGAAAAGGAAGTTATTGTTGGGCGATTTGGTCTGAATCTTGAGAAGGAATTAACACAGCGAGAAATAGCCCGACAGCTTGGGATCTCACGAAGTTACGTATCTAGAATTGAAAAGCGAGCACTAATGAAACTGTTTCATGAATTCTATCGTAATCGAAAAGAAAGAGAGAGTGGAGCCTAAACCTGCCAACTGGCAGGTTTTTTATGTTTGTTTCATCAATTGGTCATAACGCTAATAGGAAAAATAACTTCTCTCTTCTCGTGAGAATTATTGGCAGTTTGTTCGTAATACGATCGGAACAAACAATCTGAATGAGGGGGTATATGAAGTATCAAAAATTAAAAGGGTATTTAACTCATCATCAGTCGGTCGAAATAGTCTATTTATCAAAAGAAAATCAGATTTCTGAATGAGTGGTAACAACTTATGTTGTAAATGTAGAAGAAACAATTGGATTTTGTCATTTAAGAAAGAGAGTTTGAATGTTTAAAACTGAACTACTCTTTGTTGACTAACCATGTCAGTCTGCCAGGAGCAAGGACTCATTAATGAATTAAAAGCTAAAAAGAGCAAAAAAAGGACTCCGGAGGTTTTCCTCCGAAGCATTTTAAGGTTGGTCTCTTTTAGTTTAACACACAACAGCAAAAAAGCAATAACGCATTGAAGAGTTTATTATTTCTCCTCTGCATTAGTGTTATATGTTGAGAGAACTTTTCGTGTCCATATTTTATATCCTTCTCCATTAAGATGAAGCCCATCAAATGTGAAATCTTTATTTAACTGACCAAACTCTACTAGCTCTGGATAAATATCAATAAATTGATAATCATACAGATTTGAAAGATCTTCTAGACGTTTATTTAAATCCTTAATGATTGAATTATTTAGTGGATGACCAGTTAATGCTGTGTTCACCGGAAATAAACTTTGCACATAAACTTTGGTGTTAGGTGATTGTGTTTTGAGCGTATCTAGAATTTGCTTATAATTGGTTTCAATTTTGTTTACTGATTGGCCAGCAATCATATCGTTTATACCAATTAACAAATAAATCCGGTCTGGCTTAGCTTTTACGACTTCTTCAATCCTGTTTAAAACTCCTGTAGTCGTATCGCCAGCAATACCGCGATTTAATACTTCATGGTCACTAAGAGCTTCCCCCCACTCATAATAATCAGTCAAACTATCACCAAGGAAAATGGTTTCACTTTCCTCATGTTTATAAGAGTCATAAATGCTCTTTTTAGTCTGATAATATTTAGTATAATACGTAATGTTTTTCTTCTTTGATTCTGAATCGTTCTCGGGCATTTCATTTGCATTGGTTCTTAGAAAATCTGTTTGGTTCTCAGCCAATGCCAGCAAAATAACAAGAGATCCCGCAACTAGAATCAGAATCCATGATTTTTTCTTCACAACTATCACACTCCTATAGATTACGATAGGTATTATACCCTATCTATGTTAATGCGAAAGCTGAAAATGGTTTTTACTTTAAAAATGAGTAAAAAAACCCCCAAAATTGGAGGTTATAGCGTGATATTTGTCTTTTTTTGTAAGAAATCAACATCCTGATAGTAAGCATCCTTTACAAGAAGGTTAGGTCCTAGACACTTTACTGCAGGGCAATGACAACTTATGCTTTGAGCCATTTTACTTTTTTGCCATTTTTCGTAAGCATCATTTAGATTAGTATCTTTAATATTTCCAAGTGGTGGCGTATCTCCAAAATCAGTTACGATAATATCGCCATCGAAAATATTCATATTTAATCTAGAACGTCCATCTGGGTCATTTCTAACAGTGACATTAGGTTCTGAATATAATCTTTCGAGAAGTCTAAGGTCTTCTTGATTGGAACTGCATGGGTAAAATGGAAGGGTACCGAATAAGAGCCAAACATCTGGATCTCGATTATCTAATAAGCGGTGAATTCCTTCTCGAATTTCATCCAAAGAGGCAATATCAAGACCTGAAGCGAAGTCCGAAGGATACATCGGATGCACTTCATGACGCTGGCACCCCATGTCTGCTATTTGTTGATGAATGCTCACGATATTTGGAAGAGTTCTACGATTAATCATTGTCTCCGCTGATACGATGACACCTTTAGATGTTAAATCTTTTGCATTCTCAACCATACGATGGAAATAAGCTTCCCGCTGTTTGAGAGATGGCTTCCTCTCCATAACAGCGAATCCAATGTCAGTAAAATCGTCTATGCTTCCATAATTATGTGAAATATGTAAAACATCAAGATAGGGTATGATCAGATCATATCGCTTACGATCAAGCGTTAAATTTGAATTGATTTGTGTTCTCGCTCCGCGTTCATGAGCGTATTTAAGAAGTGGAGCTACATATTGCTTAACCGATTTCATGGAAAGCATTGGTTCACCACCCGTAATACTTAACGCCCTAAGTTTTTCTACTTGATCAAGACTACGAGTAATAAGCTCTAGTGGGAGTGGATCAGGATCCTTGGGTTGCAATGTATAACCAACTGCACAATGTTCACATCTCATATTACATAAAGTAGTCGTTGTCAGTTCTATGTTGGAAAGAATCATATTTCCATATTCTTCAACATCCATATAAGCTTCCCATGGGTCATAGCTAGGCGTTATTGTTTTCATTGGTGTTATCATTTAAATCGACCCCTTAGTGTTAGTTCAAGGTTTACACCCTTCTATAATTGTAGAACATAAGATGAAGGATGAACAGATGTAGTAATGAATTTAGAAAACTCCGCCAATGTCCATACATCTTTGATCAACCTTTCATAGACTGTAATATCTACCAACAGATGGTTTGAAGGAGAGAAGGAGGGGGAGCATGAGTTACGGTTATCCCGGTTGTGGTTATCCTTATCCGCCTTACCAATACCCATATCCAGGCTATGGCGGAGGATATTTTGCCTTAATTGTTGTTCTACTAGTTTTACTACTTGTTATTGGCGGAGGATACTATTACTACGCTAATCATTATGGAAGCTATAAGTAATTTAATAAATCTATAACAATAATTTCATGAACACTATTAACACATAAAAAAGCAAGTACGAAAGGGGTTAACCCTTTTTCGTACTTGCTTTTTGGTTTTGTGCTTTATCAAGATCATCTCTCGTAGTTTTATCCCAGAGCGGAACACCTTTTTGATAAGCAGCTCTAGAAATCATATGTCCAGAAACTGGAGCTGTCATCAAAATGAAAATAATACCGAGAATGAGCTTACCACTTACCATTTGTTCTTCAAAGATAAAATAAAGGAAAGCGGCAATAAGGATTCCAGCTACTCCTAGAGTAGCGCTTTTTGAAGCAGCATGTAGACGAGTGTAAACGTCAGGAAGTCGAAAAATTCCAAGCGCTCCAGAAAAAAGGAAAAACGTGCCAATGATCATAAAAATGCTAATCACGACTTCTTTCAATGATAACACCCTTTTCCAGAAATTTAGCAATAGCTACTGTGCCTATAAAAGCGAGAATTCCAATAAGAAGAATAATATCATTGAAATACGCTGTTTCCAGTTTGATTGCTAGAATACCCGCTATTGCCATAAGGTTAATGCCGATTGTATCCAGTGCAACAGCACGGTCGGGATTAGAAGGTCCTTTTATTGCTCGATATAGTAAAAATAGGGTAGAGATTGCGATGATGACGATACAAATGGTTGATACAGTAGATAAAAGAGAAGTCATCTCGTCACCTCCATAATTGCTTTCTCAAATGTGCCTTTAATTTCTTTAATAACCTCATCTGCATCAGGTGCGTCCATAGCATGGATATAAATGTGCATGTTATCTGGAGCGACTGAAACCGTTAGTGTCCCTGGTGTTAATGTAATGAGATTTGCGAGCATCGTAATTTCCCAGTTTGTTCGAACATCAATGGGTACAGCGATAATACCTGGTTCCATTTTAAGTTTGGGACTATATACGAGCTTAACAACCTGAACATTAGCCATAATCAGCTCTTTAATAAACAAAAACAATAACTTAAGAATCGCCCAAAGACGATAAAAGTAAAAGCGGTCTGGAATGAAACGCTCCATTAATAGAAGTAATCCGATTCCAAATAAATAGCCTACAAAGAACGTACTAAAAGAGTAACTTTCAAAAAGAAACATCCAGAGAACGGCAATAATCAGGTTTATGATAATTTGTATTGGCATGCCATCTACTCCTTCATAACCGAATCAATATAATTTGATGGATCAATCATTTGATCCGCAATTGTTTGAACCGTAGGATATATAAATTCTGCACCTAATCCAAGAAATATCGTGAAAATGAGTAAGAAAGCAGCAGGC
The DNA here is from genome assembly GCF_030547345.1 of Anaerobacillus sp. 1_MG-2023. Taxonomy (NCBI): domain Bacteria; kingdom Bacillati; phylum Bacillota; class Bacilli; order Caryophanales; family Bacillaceae; genus Anaerobacillus; species Anaerobacillus sp. 1_MG-2023. The sequence continues at coordinate 17,745 of NZ_JAUORD010000002.1, forward strand.
ATTATTTTACCTTTAGTAGAGTTAACTGTTGAAACATATTCCTGCTTTGCCTCTCCCCAGAATCCATTAATAAAGATGCGGATAACTGAAAGAAGAATTAAAAGACTGGTCACTAATCCTATAATCGCTAGTACATAATGTCCTTCCTCAAAAGCACCTCTTAAAATAAGGAGTTTACCGATAAATCCACTAAATGGCGGTAATCCAGCAAGCGCTAATGCTGCAATGAAAAAGAGCCATCCAAGGACAGGTTGATTTTTAATGATGCCACCCATCTTTCTTAAATCTGATGTGCCTGCGTAAGCCACCATAGCACCAACAAGGAAGAAGAGTGCAGCTTTGATAATCATATCATGAAGCAAATAATAAATTGTGCCTGCTAGAGCAGTTGCTGAGAACGTGCCAATACCAAGAATCATATAACCAACTGCTGGAATGATATTATAGGCAATAATCAATTGCACATTATTCGTCGAAAGGGCCCCAATCACACCGAAAACAAGCGTGAATCCTGCCAGTACAAGCAAAATTTGATGCGTAACTGTAAGGTTATAGACGAAGATCAGAGAGAAAACTCTTAGTATAGAATATACCCCAACTTTTGTAAGTAACGCTCCAAATAATGCTGAAATAACAGTTGGTGGAACTGTATAAGACTTAGGGAGCCAGAAATATAATGGGAAAAGCGCTCCTTTCGTTGCAAAAACGATCAATAACAAAATGCCAATGGTCGTTAACACACCATCCTGTTGAACTTCACCGATCCGTTCAGCTAACTGAGCCATATTGACTGTCCCAACTACTGCATATAGAAAGGCGATCGTTGTAACAAACAGCATAGATGAAAATAGATTGATAATGATGTATTTAAAGGACTCTCTGAATTGTTCTTTGGTCCCACCAAGAACGATTAATCCGTATGAAGCAATAAGCAGAACTTCGAAGAAGACGAATAAGTTAAACAGGTCTCCTGTTAGAAACGCACCACTAACACCCGCAATGAGAAGTTGAAAAAGCGGATAAAAGTAAAAACGTTCGCGTTGTTCATCAAGCGAATTAAAAGCATAAAAAGCACATGCAACCGCAATGATATTCGCAGTGACGACTAACAACATAGCAAGCGGATCGGCGACAAGAACAATGCCATAAGGCACTGTCCAATCCCCGGCTTTTAATACGATCGTGCCGTTTTGAATCACATTAAATGCGATGACAGATACAACTGAGAGATTGACAAGCACCATAATGCGTGTAATCAATCGTACAAGTGGCAACCGTTTATTGAGGAATACAAGAATGATTCCAGTTAATAACGGTAATAAAATTGGTAGTATAGCTAGATTACTCATTTTCGTTACCCCTTAACTTCTCCATATTATCAGTACCGTTCGTTTGATATGTCCGATACGCTAGCACAAGAAGAAACGATGTCACACCGAAACTAATAACGATGGAAGTTAATATAAGTGCCTGTGGCAACGGATCAACATAACTTGTTACGCCTTCTGCAAGGATAGGAGGTTTTCCACGATTTAACTTTCCCATCGTAATAATAAAGAGGTGTGCTCCATGAGACAACAGTGCCGTACCGATAATGATTTTAAGAATTTGTTTTTGCAGCATCATGTAGACACCTGCTGTAAAAAGCAGACCTGCAAGTACAGACATGATAATTTCCATTAATCATTTCCCTCCTTCTTACTCGGACGCAATTTAATCATTGTGAAGATGCCGAGCGCAGCAAGTCCAAGTACAAGGATTTCAAGCATCGTATCCAGTCCACGGAAGTCAACAAGAATAACGTTAACAACGTTGTCTCCTCCACCCAATTTATAAGAGTTTTTAAGAAAGTACTCTGAAATTGGTTCAAACAATTTCGTACTGTGTGAAGCGATTCCTATCATAGTTACAAGAACCCCTACAGATATAGAGATGACCCAGTTAACGGCGTTTGTTCTTTTAGATTCCTTCTGTTTATCAAAATTAGGCAAGTGATAAAAACATAGAAGAAATAGTGCGACCGTAACGGTTTCTACAATAAGCTGAGTGAGCGCTAAGTCTGGTGCTCGGAAGAAGACGAATAATAGGGATAATCCATACCCTACGATTCCAAGTACTAGAATAGCGGCAATACGATTCTTCATAAAAATCGTTCCAAAAGCAGCGCCGGCCATCACAATCGCTATAAGTAACTCAGGAATAGCAATCGGGGCCAGGTCATCAAATGACATTTCGAAGCCTCCAGTAACACTTATGGTGATGGAGACAAGAGCTATGAAGAAGATTAGGATATATATCATGTAATGCCTGAGAGATCCAGTCATATAACCATTCGTTAATTTCTTAGATCCATTTATGATGCCGTTTATAATACCATCATAGGCTTTAGCTGCAGAAAGTTTACCAGGTAAAATAGTGTATATACGTTCCCATTTTGTACGGGTCAGATAGAAAGCCGTTCCTAGCAAAAGTACAGCTAAACTCATGTAAAGAGCAGGCCCTAATCCGTGCCAGAATTTAATATGCGTTTCACCAGCTGAACCGGCTATGGAATCCACCATTGGTGAAAGAAGAGAATGCCCAAAAACGTTCGGAACAAAAGCAATGACGATCACAAGAAGTACAAGAATGATTGGCGAGATAAGCATACCAATCGGTGCTTCGTGTGGTTCTTTAGGTAATTTATCCCTTTGCTTACCGGTAAATGTTCGGAAGAAAAGCATAATGGAATAAACAAAAGTGAAGATACTTCCGCCAACTGCTAAATAAGGGAAATAAGGTGAAACTGCTTCAACAATTGTAGATGCATTTTCAAAATGCAGGGACGATTCAAAGAACATTTCTTTACTCAGGAAACCGTTTAGAAAAGGTAACGGGAATCCTGCCATTGAGAATGTGCCAAAGAATGCTAAGGTTGCAGTGATTGGCATGAACGTAAATAGGCCTCCGAGTCTTCTAATATCTCGAGTGCCTGTCTCATGATCAATAATACCTGCGACCATAAAGAGACTCCCTTTGAACGTAGCGTGGTTCAAAATGTGGAATACAGCTGCAAGAATAGCCACCTCAGTACCAAAACCTAACATAGCCATGATCATACCTAGTTGACTTATCGTCGAATAGGCGAGGATAGCTTTAAGGTCTGTTTGTCTAACCGCCATATAGGATCCCCAGCATAGCGTGAGCAATCCAAATCCACTAACAATCAAGAAAAAGAGATCGGTACCTGCGAAGATGAGGCTTAACCTCGCAACAAGGTAGATACCAGCTTTAACCATAGTAGCTGAGTGTAGGAAGGCGCTGACTGGTGTTGGTGCTTCCATTGCGTCAGGTAACCATGTATGAAATGGAAACTGAGCTGATTTCGTAAAAGCCCCCAGTAGTACGAGTACTAAGATGAATGGGAAAAGGGAAGACGTAACAATCATCTCTCCGTTTTCAATAATCTCCCTAATACTTGCCGTTCCTGTGATATCTGCCATGAGTAGAAAACCACCGAGCATGGCTAGACCGCCAAAAACAGTAATCATCATTGATTTAAGGGCACCAGATGTTGATTTCTCTCGTTGGTACCAGTATCCAATTAGCAGGAATGATGAAATGCTCGTTAATTCCCAGAATGTGTAGAGAACAAATAAATTATCCGACAACACAACCCCGAGCATGGCTCCCATAAACAATAGGAGATAGACATAAAAATGGCCAAGCTTTTCGGCTTTACTTAAATAATAAATGGAATAGAGAACAACGAGTGATCCAATTCCAGTGATCAAAAGCGCGAAAAACAGGCCAAGACCATCAATATAGAATGTAACGTTCACTCCGAGTGACGGAATCCACTCAAACGTTTTAAGTGTATGTACACCCTGCGTAACTTCTTTTATAAACGTAAGAAAATACCCAAACAACACTATCGGAACTAAAAGAACAAACCATCCTAAATGGACTTGTTTGACGCCCCGATAAAGTAACGGGATGAAAAACGCTGCCAGAAAAGGTAGCAAGACAGCTGCATGAAGCATTCTACAAAAACCTCCCCACTAATGCTCAATATGATAAAAGTTCAAATGAACTCATATTGCGATACCTCAATTGTAATCAAAAACCGACACGTTTATCAACTTTTCCTGTTTAAAAAAGCAACTTTCCCGTATAAGTTTTCCAAACATCGCCGATTCTATTTGCGAAAGGAGGATTCACGTGATAAAATCCATTTCTATTCTTATTCCTATCCCTATCCTTATATTGTTAACGGCGTGTCAAACGATATATAAAAGCGAAGATCAATCTCCATTTGGTCCAAGAGAATATTTTCGCTCGATAGAAATGGCTCCCATCGGAGCAGCAATAATGCAAGATAATAAACCGTTAAGTTCATTGGAAGCTATTCGAAAAAAAATAAAAAACGAGTCTGCTATAAATGATGTCATTATTTTATCCCGTAATGACCAAACGGTTGTGGCGTTGAAACCTTTTGCATATACAAGACAAGATATTGAGCCATTACTTACAGAGTACAAGGAATGGTTTCAAGCAGAAGGATTGGCGGTTGTCTTCTTATCAGAACCTGATCACTTTCGAAAAGCGAAGAAAATGAAGACGACTGATGAAGTAACAAGCGAAGAGTGGACTTCTTCATGGGGGAACTACTTTGAAATCGAATAAAACAAAAAGGCCAACCCTGGATACGATCAAGGTTGGCAATGTTTAAATCCCGATAAGAGGAACTTGCTTATCAAGTCTGCGCCTTTTGATCTCACGTTGAATAAGACCAATAAAGTCACTACTTAGCTTTAATTCTTTTGCCTTATAAAAGGATTCAATCAATAAGTCATCTGATAACTTTTCCATGATTAAGCACCTCCTGAATAAGGTTCTATTCTCCGTCTAGTCCGCATATTGTGTATGTGGATCTTTTATTTGCAGTAAGCTTACCACGTAAACATACGGAGAACAACCGTTCCGTTATCCACAATAAAGAGTGGATAATTTGTGGGTATCATGTTTATATCTTAGTCATTCACAATGATTTAATGGTTTGTATATGTTAATAATGTTATCCACATATTTTGTGAATGACATAATGTGTCGAAAAATTTTGATTTTATTATTTTGTTTTCATTTTGTTCATTCGTAAGTTAATAGTTGTATGAGGTGAAAATATTGATACAATAGGGATGTCACTAATAGTAGGAGTGTTGCAATTTGCTAAATAAATTTTTACCAAATGAACATGTACAAGACATCTTTCAAATAAGTCCAGAATTATTGAAAGAGCGAGGCATTAAGGGCATTATTACTGATCTCGATAACACCCTTGTGGAATGGGATAGAGCTGACGCCACACCTAAGTTGCTAAAATGGTTTAAGCAAATGAGTGATGAGGGCATTCTCGTTACCATTGTTTCGAATAATAATAAGACAAGAGTAGAAAAGTTTGCTTCACCAGTTGAGGTGCCATTTATATATGAAGCTCGAAAACCAATGACTAAAGCTTTTCGGAAAGCGTTGAAGGATATGAACCTTAACGCAGATGATACTGTAGTTATTGGAGATCAAATTTTCACGGATGTCGTCGGAGGAAATCGCATGGGGCTTCATACAATTCTTGTCGTGCCAGTTGCAAGCACAGATGGGTTCTTTACGAAATTCAATCGAAAAATAGAAAGCATTTTCCTTACCTGGATGAAACGAAAAGGGAAGATAAATTGGGAGGAATAAGTTTGGACAACGAACAAATTATTTGCGCCGGATGCGGTGTACACATTCAAACAGAAGACAAAAACGCACTTGGCTATGCACCACCGTCTGCACTTAATCGAGACGTCATTATATGTCAGCGTTGTTTTCGTTTAAAGCACTATAATGAAATTCAAGACGTTTCTTTAACAGATGATGACTTTTTGAAAATACTAAATGAAATTAGCCATACGGATGCTCTTATCGTCAAGATTGTCGATATCTTCGATTTTAATGGAAGTTGGCTTCCTGGTATTCAGAGATTCGCGGGAGGAAATCCTGTTTTATTAGTAGGAAACAAAGTAGATTTGTTGCCCAAGTCAGTAAACAAATCAAAGTTAGTAAAGTGGATGCAAACAAGTGCCAAAGAGAATGGACTAAAGCCTGCTGATGTCATGTTAATGAGTGCAGAAAAAGGCGATAGCGTTATGGATGTAGCAGGTGAAATTGATCGCTTGAGAGATGGAAAAGATGTTTATATAATTGGCTGTACAAATGTTGGTAAATCAACTTTTGTAAATCAACTTATACAAGAGTTTGGCGGAGATGAAGAGCAAATGATTACAACAAGTCAGTTTCCAGGTACAACACTTGACTTGATTGATATTCCGCTTGATGATGGAAAGACATTATATGACACTCCAGGTATTATTAATCATCATCAGATGGCACACTTTGTCAACGCTGAGGAATTAAAAGTAATTAGTCCCAAGAAAGAAATTAAGCCTAAAGTATTTCAGTTAAATGAAGGACAAACACTGTTTTTCGGTGGACTTGCACGCCTTGATTTTGTGGAGGGCGGAAGGCAGTCTTTTATTTGTCATGTGTCAAATGATCTCTATATCCATCGTACAAAAATTGAGAAGGCTGATGATCTTTATGATGAGCATCTAGGAGAACTTCTTTATCCTCCAGGAGATCAGTCAAAGAAAGAGCTGCCTGCTCTAGTTGGTCATGAACTCCGCATTAAAGAGGAAAAGATGGATATCGTTTTTTCAGGTCTAGGATGGGTAACTGTATCCGGTAAAGGAACAACTGTGAAAGCATATGCACCTGAAGGAGTAGGCGTGTCTATTAGAAAATCACTCATCTAGGAGGCAGATAATGGGGAAGTTATATGGACTGATTGGTCATCCTATAGGACATTCGATGTCACCGATCATGCATAACGGTGAATTTAAAGAGCTTGGTTTATCTCATCATTACCATGCATTTGATCTATCGCCAGAACAGCTGGAAGATGGTGTGGATGCGATGAAAATGCTTGATATTCAAGGTTTCAATGTGACCATTCCACACAAAGTCGCCATTATTCCATTACTAGATGAGGTGGAGCAAGAAGCTATCGATATTGGTGCAGTTAATACGGTTTATAAGCGTGATGGTAAATATATCGGTACCAACACTGATGGATCAGGTTATTTATTTTCGCTGCTCACTTTGATTGAAGAAAAAAACTTGAGTGGAAAGAAAATTCTTGTTATTGGTGCTGGTGGCGCTGCTCGAGCAGTTGCTGTTTCTGTTTCCCAATCCGAGGTTGCATCTTTAACGATTGCCAATCGAACACTTGAGAAAGCAGAAGAACTATCAAAATTATGTCAACATTACAGCGTGGCAAATGCTATATCGCTATCTGAAGCAGAGACTTCATTGGGACAGTTCGATATCGTTATTAATACAACGTCTATTGGTATGAGCCCTCACCTTGATCGAATGCCAATATCACTTGAACATATAAGATCAGGTACGGTTGTTAGTGATTTGATTTATAATCCGCTAGAAACAAAATGGATGAAGCTTGCAAAATCAAAAGGAGCAGTCACTGATAATGGCATCTCGATGTTCGTTGAACAAGGGGCGCTTGCATTTGAAAAGTGGACAGGTGTCTCGCCTGATCGGAAACGAATGCGAAATACGGTTTTAAAAGAGCTAGGAGGATATTCATGTTAACAGGAAAACAAAAGCGTTTCTTACGCGCAAAAGCTAATCGTCTTAACCCTATTTTCCAAGTAGGAAAAGGTGGCGTGAATGAGAATATGACAAAACAAATTGAAGAAGCATTAGAGGTTAGAGAGCTTATAAAAGTAAGCATTCTTCAAAATTGTGACGAAGATCGCAATACAGTTGGGGGACAACTATCAACTGAAACAGGGGCGGAGCTCGTACAAATTATTGGGAATATGGTTGTTTTGTATAAAGAATCAGAAGAGAATAAAGAAATTATTCTTCCATAATGACTGTTGAGAAAAAATTAAGAGTCGGCCTACTTGGTGGAACATTTGACCCCCCTCATCTCGGTCATCTTACCATTGCGCAAGGGGTGCTCGAAACTTGCCAAATGGATGAAATTTGGTTTATGCCAAGTCATCGACCTCCACATAAAAATGGTAGTCATATTACTGATAATCATCATCGTGTGAAGATGGTACAGTTGGCAATAGAGGGGAACCCTTACTTTAAGCTTTCTTTAATCGAATTTGAACGTAATGATCGATCCTATACAATCGATACAATTGAAATATTGAAAGAAAATTATCCTAATATCGATTTTTATTTTATCATTGGTGGAGATATGATTGAGGATCTCCCCAATTGGCATCGAATTGATGAGTTGTCTTCGATGATTTCATTTGTAGGAGTAAATCGACCTGGGCATGATCCAGATAAAGAACGTTACAATGTTTCTGTTATAGACGTTCCTCAAATCGATGTTTCTTCAAGTGAATTAAGAGACGATTTACGCCATAGAAAGAGTGGACGGTACTTGCTTCCAGAAGCCGTCCGGACCTTTATTGAAGAGAAGGGATTATATGAATCGAACTGAAGCGTTAAAGTTAGTTGAGCCTCATTTAACTGAGCATCGCTACGTTCATACTGTTGGAGTAACGGATACTGCAATTGAGCTTGCAGAAAAATATGGCGCAGATCGTCAAAAGACAGAAATTGCGGCTATTTTTCATGATTATGCTAAGTTTCGTCCAAAGGATGAAATGCGCCAGGTTATTATTGATCAAGGATTTCCTAAAGATTTGCTGGAGTATTCGCCTGAACTCTGGCACGCTCCAGTTGGAGCTTATTTAGTACGTTGTGAGATAGGGATTGAGGATAAAGAAATTCTAAATGCCATCAAATATCATACTTCAGGTCGTCCTGAAATGACATTAATGGAGAAGTGTGTGTTTATAGCTGATTACATTGAACCAGGACGCTCATTTCCTGGTGTAGATGAGGTCAGAGAAATGGTTCAACAAGATCTCGATCAAGCTATTGCGTTGTCTCTCAGGAATACTGTGCAGTTTCTAATGAAGAAGAATCAACCCGTTTATCCGGCGACGTTCTTAACATATAACAGCATTGTAAAATCATTGAACGCCTGAGAAGAATTGGAGGAAACAATATGAATGAAAACCAAATGATTAACCTTGCTGCAAAAGCAGCCGATGATAAAAGAGCTGAAGATATTGTAGCCCTTAATATGAATGGAGTTTCTTTAATTGCAGATTACTTCTTGATTTGTCACGGGAATTCAGAGAAGCAAGTTCAAGCTATTGCCAAAGAGGTTAAAGACCAGGCATTAGAGCAAGGTATGGATGTGAAGAGGCTTGAGGGATATGACCAAGCGAGATGGGTTCTTGTTGATTTAGGGAACGTTATTGTCCATATTTTTCATAAAGATGAGCGCAACTATTATAATCTTGAGAAATTATGGGGCGATGCACCGCATTTAAGCCTTGAAGAAATTCTGGCATAATATGCAATCGTATGAACGCTTTTCTTATGTTTACGATCGTTTGATGGAAGAAGCTCCTTATGAGAAATGGTCTGCTCTTGTTAAAGGGGAAATGTCTCATGGTCGTATTTTGGATTTAGGATCTGGTACTGGAGAATGTTCAATTAGACTTGCGTCAGCGGGATATGATGTTACTGCAGTGGATCTTTCAGAACATATGCTTTCTGTAGCGCAAGATAAAGCACTAAAATACAATCTTCCTTTAAACCTGCTCCAACAAGATATGAGAGAACTTGATACTGGTGAAACTTACGACATAGTAACGATTTTTTGTGATTCATTGAACTATGTCACAGATAAAAATGGTGTTCAAAATTCTTTTCGGAGCATTTATAAGCATTTAAAACCAGGTGGGGTTTTGTTATTTGATGTTCACTCTCTTCACAAAATGGAAAACCATTTTGTTGGCCATACCTTTGCGAGTAGTGAAGATGACATTTCCTATATATGGAATAGTTATGCTGGAGAAGAAGAGGGATCTGTTGAGCATGAATTAAGCTTCTTTGTAGAAAATGAAGAAGGTCTCTATGAACGATTTGATGAGCTTCATTTTCAAAGAACGTTCCAAATGGATGATTATATATCTTGGTTAACAGAGGTAGGCTTTTCAAATATTACAGTAACAGCTGACTTTACTGAGCTAGCTCCAATTCCTACATCTGAGCGCCTGTTTTTTAGAGCTGTGAAATGAAAAAAGAGTGATTTCAATTGAAATCACTCTTTTTTTTTTTGGTTAAAGGAAACGGCTAAGTTTTGACGAATGAACTTTTTAAGTAGTTATTATTTTTGTCTCGATTCTTCCTTGAATTGAATTTTAATTCCTTCGCGATCTTCATCAAATTTTTTATGAGTGCTCTGTATTAAATGACGAAACATTTCTCCAGTTTCCGCTTCGAGAACTTTCAACCCTTCTCCAGTTACGCCTCCTTTTACAGTTACTTTTCTCTGCAATGTTTCAAGTGAAAAATAATCTTTTTCAAGAAGCTTTCCCATCCCGATCAGCATTTCAGTAGCCAAAATGGCAGCCTGTTCATTTGATATGTCTGTTTCAGCTACTGCTCCTTCGATAAACTGTTGGATCAAGTAACTAAGAAAAGCAGGACCACAACTGACAATATCAGATGAAACTCTAGTGATTTCCTCTTCTGTTTCGATCGGCGTTGAAATTTGTGACATGAGGTAAAGCAATTTCACTTTATTTGCTTCAGAACACTGACTGCTGAATGTTACGAGTGAAGCGCCGCTTAGTGCCCTGTTTGTAATGCTTGGGATGGCTCTTGCAACATCACATGGAACAAACGATTGAAGTTCACTCACCTTAATTGGACTTGTGATGGAAACAACAAGATGCTGGGGTTTAAGTCCAGGTCGAATTTTCTTCAAGAGTGGGAAATACTCATGCGGCTTTACACAAACAAAGATCATATCAGATTTTTTCACTACTTCTTCTGCGCTTCTCACAAGGTTTAACGAAGGGTACTGCCTTTTTAATGTTGCCGCCTTTTCGATTGATCGATTTACTATTGTGAGATGGGAAGGTATTACGGCGCACGAATCAATAAAGGAAGAAATAAGAATTGTCCCCATATTGCCGGTACCAATTACACCGATCTTCAATTTACTCCCCCTCCTTCCATACTCATTTCTCCTACAACATATGTATGAAAGTCTCAATATATGTTTAAGACCATGAAACATTAGAAAGGTATGAGAAAAGAATGAAGTATTTTCTAAATTTAACTGTTCGTGAAAAAGTAATTCTTTCTATTCTGGGCGTTTCGATTGGCATTAGTTTCCTCCTTTATTTTAATGTATTTGCAAAAAATCAAGACAATCTCACATTTGATCATGCGCTTTTAGAAAGTGAAGGCGGTGAACTCCAAGAAACAAAAAAAACGGTTGTAGAGAAGCCAGTTGATGTAGTTAGTGTCGTACTGGTAGACGTGAAAGGAGCTGTAGTAGCGCCAGGCGTGTATGAAATAAATAGCAATGGGCGCGTCAAGGATGTCATTAAAAAAGCTGGAGGATTTCTTGAAGATGCCGATCAGGTTCAGCTGAACTTAGCAAGCAAAGTAGTGGATGAAATGGTCATTTATGTACCAATAGTTGGGGAAGTGACATCTAGTTCAGTTAGTTCAGTTAGTGAGAAGCCAAGTGTTGAATCACAGCTCGTTTCAATTAATTCAGCTGATTTAAATGAGCTTCAAGAACTGCCGGGGATAGGTCCTGCAAAGGCTGAAGCAATTGTTCAATTTCGAGAAGACAATGGTGGTTTTACTGCAATAGAAGATTTGATGAACATCAGTGGGATCGGGGAGAAAACGTTTGAGAAATTAAAGGATTTGATTACGGTTCAATGAGATAGATTGACGAGACAGTTTATTTAGATCAAACTAATAGAAGATAAAAGACATTGGGGGGAGAACCTTGGAACGCATTTCGTGGGATCAATATTTTATGGCGCAAAGCCATTTACTTGCACTTAGGAGCACATGCACTCGTTTAACTGTAGGGGCAACAATTGTGAGGGATAAGCGTATGATTGCCGGTGGATATAATGGATCTGTCTCAGGTGGGGTGCATTGTATTGATGAAGGATGTTACGTCATTGATAATCATTGTGTTCGTACCATTCATGCTGAAATGAATGCAATTATTCAATGTGCTAAATTTGGTGTGCAAACAACTGGTGCTGAGATTTATGTTACTCATTTTCCCTGTCTCAACTGCTGTAAAGCAATTATACAAGCTGGAATTAAAACGGTCATCTACGCTGAGAATTATAAAAATCATCCTTATTCGGTTGAATTATTTGAGGATGCAGGAGTAAGTGTTAGACAAGTTGAGCTGGAAGAAATGATTTTGGATACAAATAGTCAAGAGAAACTTGATTTAACGGCTGATTTGTTAAGAAAAATATCTGATGCTGGACTCGATCCAACAGAAGTAAAACCCTTATATGAGAAAGCTTCAAAATTATACGGTATGTAATGAAAGGGAATTTGTGGGTCATAGCAGCTGCTGCATTCATTGGCGTAATCAGTGTCAATTTTTCAGGCGCCTTTTTTGTATTATTTGTAGTATTACTATGGTTATGGAAGGGCAAGCGGAAGCTATTAATGCTGTTAGCTTGCCTAACCTGCATTCTTTTCTTTAGTTATACAATTATAGTGAATATTTTTAATGTAACATCTTTTAAGGAAGGGCCAAGTGTTATTTTAGGAACAATTTCGTCAATACCAGAAATTGATGGCGATTTTATGTCATTTGAACTAAAGACTGAAACAGAGAAATTGAAGGTCAATTATTATATCTCCTCTATACAAGAAAAAAATGAAGTAGAGCAATTAGAAGTTGGTTATACATGTTACCTTTCTGGATCGCTAGAGCCTCCATCGCCCCTCAGAGTTCCCTCTTTATTTGATTATGAGCGTTATCTTTATTACCAAAACATTCATTGGATTTATGAACTAAAAGCAAAGCCTGAATGTCACAAATTATCAAAATCATTTTTTTCTTTAGTTCAGCAATCTCGTCAAAATGTTTTATCGACCATTGTTTCAGAATACCCAGCTCATCTCCATGGTTTGGCTGCTTCTTTGTTAATAGGCGAACGAAGCCTATTAACAGATGAAGTTGAGGAAGCTTATCAAGTTTTAGGATTAAGTCATGTTCTGGCGGTTTCGGGGTTACACGTTGGCGTTGTGGGAGGGCTGTTCTTTTGGTTATGTATCCGTTTAGGATTAACCAGAGAAAAAGCGTATACTTCACTTATTGCATTTTATCCGATTTACATGACTCTAACAGGATGTGCTCCTTCTGTTATGAGAGCTTCATTAATGGCTATGCTAGTTGTAATTAGCTTGCGGTTAAAGTTAAATGTCAATCCGCTTGATGGCGTTTCATTTGCTTGTGTGGCTATTTTATCTGTAAACCCATATTACGCCTTCCATATTGGATTTCAGCTTTCTTTTCTCATTGCGTTTGCTTTAATTGTTTCTTCCAAATCGATCATTAATCGTTCAAATCATCCATTCGCTCAGCTTCTTTCTCTTTCTGTTCTCCCTCAAATTATTTCATTCCCCGTTGTTATTTATTACTTTCATCAAATTTCCATTCTAAGTCTTGGATTAAACCTCATCTATGTTCCAATTATTTCAGTCATTGTATTACCAGGTTTGATGCTTACCTTTCTATTGCATTTCCTCCACTTACATTTTCTTTTTAAATTTATTTCTGAAATTCTCGCTTTTTTTATAGATCACATCCATACTTTCTTTGTATTTATTGCGGGGAAGGATACGATTGTTGTATTCGGGAAAATATCAGCCGTAACGCTAATTGTCTCATTAAGCGTAAGTATTGGTATTTTGCTTTTGTGGGAGCGTGGAAATGTTCTCTTAGGCGGAACTTTATGGAGTGTATTTTGCATTGTATTATACGTTATGCCTTATTTGAATCCATATGGAGAAGTGTCATTTATTGACGTGGGTCAAGGAGATAGTATATTGATTACATTGCCTTTTCAAAGGCAGGTCATCTTAATTGATACAGGAGGAAGGCCGATGTATGGCAATGAGGAAGAGTGGCAAAAAAGAGCTTCGTCATTTGATATAGGGGGTGATGTAGTCCTTCCATATATCAAGTCTAAAGGAATTCGTGCCGTTGATTTGTTAATTTTGACACATGGGGATTATGATCATGCGGGGGGAGCCAAAGAGTTGCTTGAAGGGGTCTCTGTAAGAAGGTTATTACTCGATCACAGCACAGAACAAACGGCATTAGAAAAAGAGTTGATTCATATTGCGAAAGAAGGAGGAACCACTATTTCTTTAGCGGAGGCGGGGCAATCATGGTCTCTGAATGACGTTCAATTTACAATTTTTCAGGCTTTAGAAAATGCAGAAGAGAACGACGGTAGCATTACACTTCATGCACGATTAGGGGGATATAGTTGGCTATTTACAGGAGATCTGGAAGAAGAGGGAGAACGTCGATTGCTTTCAAGTGGTTTCCTCAGAGAAATCGATGTACTAAAAGTAGGGCATCATGGAAGCTCTACATCCAGCTCTAAAGAGTTTATTGAGCATTTATCACCTAAGCTTTCAATTATTTCAGTAGGTGTAAATAATCGATATGGTCATCCAAACGAAGAAGTTTTGAAAAGGTATGAAGAACTTCACATTCCAGTCCTCAGAACAGATGAGAATGGTACGGTGAGATACATCTTTAGAAACAACAAAATTGGAAGGTGGTCTGTGATGTTAAATTGAAAATAGACTGCCTGGGGCAGTCTATTTAGCCTAGCGCTTTAATAATTACAGCTGTGAAGAAAATGATGGAAAAGAATAAAAATGGTACTGCAAAGCCAACAGCTGATTGAACAGCGTCGTTCTCCTTAGCTTGAACATCTTTTTCGAACTCGTTCATTTGCCTTCCCTCCTGCTTCCCCAATAGTATTCACTGTTAACTACCTATGTAGTCTTTATGTAGGGATTTTCCTTTAAATGTACATTTCAAACAATATTGTATCATGTATTATTCCTCATGTCTTTATTATCCATGAACTGTTTAAGTTTTTAATGAACGTAATTTATGCGAAAAAATCACTCCCTTTCCTGTAAAGAGTTGTCACCCATACTTTAACTGTGCATAGGATATCCTATCTACTACACACCGAACATCGTTGCTTGGTAAGAGTCCTAGGCCTTACGGAGCAGCGTTTACTATAAATGGGAGGCTGGTTGTAGCAGCCGGCTTCCCTTTTCTACTTGCCAACTTTGTTGTCTGCTATTAGGATAGGAATGGACGAATAAAATCGAGGTGTACATAAATGTCCATTTCAGACTTAAAAAAGAAAATCAAACAGAACAAGTTAGATCCACTATATCTCTTAACAGGAACAGAAGCTTTCCTAATTGATGAGCTGCAAAAAATGATCATTGAACAGGCGTTACCTGAAGAGGAAAGAGAATTTGGACTTGCTTATTATGATTTAAACGAAATCCCTGTACAAGCTGCCGTAGAAGATGCTGAAACGCTGCCGTTTCTCGGAGAGAAGCGGGTGATAATAGTAAAGAATCCATTGTTTTTAACAGCTGCTAGGGACAAAAGCAAAGTTGAGCATGATCTTGATTCCCTTCAACGATATGCTGAAAACCCTTCTCCTTTTACGATACTCATTATTGAAGCACCTTATGAAAAGTTGGATGAGAGAAAAAAATTGGTGAAATCAATTAAGAAAGCAGGAGCCTTTGTGAAAGCTGAGGCTTTACAAGAAAGTCATCTTGGGGATTGGCTTCAGCAACGAGCGAAAGAGAATGGTGTTACATTTGACCAGGAAGGCGAAGAGAGGCTTGTTCAATTAACAGGTAGTCATTTGATGTTATTGCAGCAGGAAATTGATAAGATGGCTCTTTACGTTGGTGAGGGTGGAGTTGTCAATGCAGAGGTTGTAGATCTCCTTGTTGCAAGAACATTAGAAAATGATATTTTTGCGCTAATAGACCGGATTGTTAGAAAAGACCTAGATAAAGCCTTTCGTATTTTATATGATTTATTAAAAATAAATGAAGAACCAATCAAAATTCTTTCTTTAATCGGCAGGCAGTTTCGGATTATATACCAGGTTACTGAACTTTCTAAGCGAGGTTATGGTCAAAAGCAAATGGCTTCAACACTTAAACTGCATCCTTATGCGGTTAAGATTGCACAGCAGCAAAGTCGAAGTTTTCATGAAGAAAAGTTGCGTTTTATTCTAGACCAAATCGCAGAATCGGATTACGAAATGAAAACAGGTAGAATGGATAAAAAACTTATTCTTGAATTGTTAGTTACTAAAATTAAAAACACATAAAAAAAGCTGTTGGGTTGCCCCAACAGCTTTTAACGTTTTTAAGGAATTACGCTGAAATCTCGTTGTACATTTTAGTTAGACGAGATTTTTTACGTGCTACTGTGTTTCTATGAATGATTCCTTTATCAGCAGCTTTGTCGATGCGCTTAGAAGCTTGGTTAAGAGCTGTTTTCGCAGCTTCAACGTCTTTTGCTTCAACTTTCGCTTCAAAAGTCTTGATTGCAGAACGCATTTCAGATTTGAAAGCGAGGTTATTAGCGCGACGATCAGATTGAGTTCTAACGCGTTTAACCGCAGATTTAATATTTGGCATACCTTTCACCTCCTTGCAAGGCTTAACAATTCCATGTCATATCCGTGCATAGAACAAGAAACATTCTATCAAATAGCACAATGAATTGCAATAGAGAATGAAAACCTTATTTCAGGGTTACGCTAACATGTAACAGATAGAATGAGAGGTGATCTGATGGGATTCGTTGATCTAGAAAAATATCAGGTGAGAACAGATCTTGCGGTTGAAGCGCAAGAAATGGTGAAAGAGAAAAAAGCAAAAAGCATGAAAGAAGATAAGCCTGATGGGCTTAAAGGCGTTATTGTGAAAGAAAGAAATGAAAAGGGAGTAAATATTACAACCGTTGAAGTGACAGAAGAGGGTGAGAAAGAGATAGGTAAAAAAGCAGGCCATTATCTTACCTTCGAAGTACAGGGAATTCGTCGAAAAGACTCTGCTCTTCAACAAACCGTTCAGGATGTCTTTGCTCATGAATTTGCGGCTTTCCTTAAACGACAGAATATTGCAAAAGAAGCGAGTTGTCTTATTGTTGGGCTCGGCAATTGGAATGTTACTCCAGATTCACTTGGCCCATTGGTTGTTTCAAATTTGCTTATTACTAACCACTTATTTGAGCTTCAACCAGAAAGTGTTTCAGAAGGGTTTCGCCCTGTAAGCGCAATTACTCCAGGTGTCATGGGGGTAACCGGGATTGAAACGAGCGATATTATCCATGGGGTTATTGAAAAAGCTAAGCCGGATTTCGTGATTGCAATAGATGCGCTTGCTTCAAGATCAATCGAGCGTGTAAATACAACGATACAAATTTCTGATACAGGAATTCATCCAGGTTCAGGTGTAGGAAATAAGCGTAAAGAGCTAAGTTTTGATACACTCGGCATACCAGTAATAGCGATTGGCATACCAACAGTTGTTGACGCTGTTTCTATAACGAGTGATACGATTGATTTTATATTGAAACATTTTGGAAGAGAGTTGAAGGAGAAAGGAAAGCCATCGAAATCATTAGCTCCTGCGGGAATGACTTTCGGAGAAAGAAAAACATATACAGAGGATGATCTCCCTGATGCAGAGAAAAGACAAACATTTCTTGGTATGATTGGTACGCTAGAAGATGAAGAAAAACGTAATTTAATCCGAGAGGTTCTTGCTCCTATGGGACATAACTTAATGGTTACACCTAAAGAAGTAGATGTTTTTATAGAAGATATGGCGAATGTCATATCTGGAGGGCTTAATAGCTGCCTTCATGGTGAAGTAAACCAACAAAACAGTGGAATGTATACCCATTGAGTATATTTTGGTTTTTTTTGCATAGGTATTACTGAAGGACGAGCTATTTCAGGAAGGGGCCGAAGTGATGGCATCTTTTTTTCTTAAATGTTTTCTTCTTGTTTCATTGCTTTTGTTTGGAGTGCTTCTTGGAATGGAACAAGCTTCTAGAAATATGAATCATATGCAGGATTATGAGAGTACTGGAGCTTTTCAAATCAAGACTGCATCTAATGGTGTTGAAGCTGAAATTTTAGGAACATCCATTACACAAAGCGATCTCCAAAATAAACAAGAAACGTTAGAAGGTGCAAATGAATTTAATGTGCTAGGAGACCTCGGTTCAAAGCTTAGTAACTGGTTATCAGCATTAATTAAAACCCTTTTAGCGTTTGTATTCACATTAATTACGACACTTCTTTCTTTTTTTAAATAATAATGGTCGCATTTGCGGCCTTTTTTTAAATTATTGGCTATGTTAAAAATCGAGAACCGAAAGTATAAGCTAATAAAGCTAAGCTATTTAATATATTATTTGAGTCTTGAAACGTCACAGAGTGTTATTCTTTCTTGTAAAAAAAGAGAGGAATTTCTAAGAGAAATTCATAGTCTATGTAAATGGATGGATTCCGGATTGAATCTGGACAGCGGTATTGCTATAATCTATACTAGCGTAGTTTCGCCTTAGGAGTGATTGTAGATGAACCTTGAAGAAAAATTGAAAAGACAGTCCAGGATTCGAAATTTTTCCA
Source organism: Anaerobacillus sp. 1_MG-2023 (assembly GCF_030547345.1). Taxonomy (NCBI): domain Bacteria; kingdom Bacillati; phylum Bacillota; class Bacilli; order Caryophanales; family Bacillaceae; genus Anaerobacillus; species Anaerobacillus sp. 1_MG-2023. Next base: position 36,449 of record NZ_JAUORD010000002.1, read on the forward strand.
TTATTGCTCATATCGACCATGGAAAATCGACTCTTGCAGACCGCATTTTAGAACGGACAGGTGCGTTAACTGACCGTGAAATGAAAGCTCAAACGCTCGATGCGATGGATCTCGAACGTGAAAGAGGAATTACGATTAAACTGAATTCTGTTCAGCTTACTTATACAGCGAAAGATGGAGAAGAGTACATTTTTCATTTAATCGATACACCAGGACATGTCGACTTCTCTTATGAAGTATCTAGGAGCCTGGCAGCTTGTGAAGGAGCATTATTAATTGTTGATGCAGCACAGGGAATTGAAGCTCAAACGCTAGCGAACGTTTACCTTGCTCTTGACAATGATTTAGAAATCCTTCCAGTTATTAATAAGATCGATTTACCGAGTGCTGAGCCTGAACGAGTGAGGCAAGAAGTAGAAGATGTAATTGGTTTGGATGCTTCTGACGCAGTACTTGCTTCAGCTAAGTCTGGAATTGGTATAGAAGACATTCTAGAACAAATTGTGGAGAAAGTACCCGCTCCACAAGGAGATCCTGAAGGGCCGCTTCAAGCGCTTATCTTTGATTCTCTTTATGATCCATATAGGGGAGTAGTTGCTTATATTCGTATAACAGAGGGATCTGTTAAGGTCGGCGATAAGATCCGTATGATGGCGACAGGTAAAGAATTTGAAGTAAATGAGCTTGGCGTGTTTAATCCTAAGCCGGTATCTAAGAAAGAACTTTCTGTCGGCGATGTTGGTTTCCTTACTGCAGCGATTAAGAATGTGGGAGATTCTCGTGTAGGGGATACAATTACAGCTGTGAAAAATCCTGCTGCAACTCCTCTACCTGGTTATCGGAGAATGAATCCAATGGTATACTGTGGTCTTTATCCAGTAGACTCAGCGCAATACAATGATCTCCGCGAGGCTCTTGAACGTCTTGAGTTAAACGATTCTTCGCTTCAATACGAAGCAGAAACATCTCAAGCCCTCGGCTTTGGTTTCCGCTGTGGTTTTCTTGGACTTCTTCATATGGAAATCGTGCAGGAGCGGATTGAACGAGAATTTAACATTGATTTGATTACGACGGCTCCGAGTGTTATTTATCAAGTTAAACTTACAGACGGAGAAGAAGTGATTATCGATAACCCTGCAATGATGCCTGATGCGCAATCTATTGCGGAAGTGCAAGAACCATATGTAAAGGCGACAATTATGTCACCTAATGATTATGTCGGTGCTATTATGGAGTTATGTCAAGGTAAACGCGGTGACTTTATCGATATGCAATATATGGATGAAAGTCGTGTGAATATTGTTTATCATATTCCCCTTTCCGAAATTGTTTATGATTTCTTTGATCAATTGAAGTCAAGTACGAAAGGCTATGCGTCCTTCGACTACGAATTAATTGGGTATAGAGCTTCAAACCTTGTTAAAATGGACATTCTTCTTAATGGGGAGACAATTGATGCACTATCCATTATCGTTCACAGAGACTTTGCCTATGATCGTGGTAAAGACATTACTGAGACGTTGAAAGACCTTATCCCAAGACAGCAATTTGAAGTCCCGATTCAGGCTTCTATTGGACAGAAAATTGTTGCCCGTTCTACAATCAAAGCTATGCGTAAAAACGTACTAGCAAAATGTTACGGTGGAGATATTTCTCGTAAGCGTAAGCTACTTGAAAAACAAAAAGAAGGTAAGAAACGAATGAAAACGGTAGGTAAAGTAGAAGTGCCTCAAGAAGCATTTATGGCTGTCCTCCGTCAGGATAACACGAAGAATAATTAAGGTACTTTAGTTGAAGTGCTGAGTTGATTTTTATACTATGTAGGTTAGAAGACCGCAGAGCGTTTCTGCGGTCTTTACATTATGCCAGAAAGCAGTGATTGAAATGGTTAACGCTGTTTATTTACACATTCCGTTCTGTGACTATATATGCCACTATTGTGATTTTAATAAAGTTTTTATGCAAGGTCAGCCTGTGGATGACTATTTAGCTCATATGGATACTGAAATGAAAAATACATTGGAACGATTCCCGACCAATCGAATAGACACAATATTTGTAGGTGGAGGAACACCTACAGCATTAAATGAAGCGCAGCTTGAGCGATTTTTAAAAGACGTTCAAGAACGCTTTGGTCCGTATGTATCCGAGCACCTCGAGTTTTCAATGGAGGCAAATCCTGGGAGTGTCACATCTGAGAAACTTCGAATTATGAAGAAGTACGGTGTGAATCGATTAAGTATCGGAGCTCAGGCATTCCAAGATACGCTTCTAAACAAGCTTGGCAGAGGTCATTCCGTTGAAGAAATCGGAGAAATTGTTCAGATGGCACAGAGTGAGGGTTTTGTTAACCTCTCACTAGATCTGATGTTCGGATTACCAGAACAAACTATTGAACAATTCTCAGAGTCAATTACAAAAGCAATTGAATTAGGGATTACTCATATTTCTTCTTATTCCTTGCAGGTAGAGAAGAAAACAGTGTTCTATAACAAATGGCGTAAAGGAGAATTGCCTCTTCCAACAGAAGAAGCTGAAGCTGATATGTATGAGCTTCTAATGAAACGCCTTGAGGAAGCTGGTCTTATGCAATATGAGATTAGTAACTTCGCAAAGCCTGGATACGAGAGCCGACACAACATAACGTACTGGAAGAATAATGAGTATTATGGAATAGGTGCGGGTGCTCACAGCTATATTGATGGGGTACGACGAGCAAATGCTGGTCCGCTTAAGCAATATATGACTAAAATAGATGAGAACAATTTTCCGTATATGGATGACAATGTTCTAACGAAAAACGAACGAATGGAAGAAGAAATGTTTATGGGCCTTCGAATGAGAGAGGGCGTTTCAAAAGAGACGTTTAAGTATAAATTTAATCAGTCGATTGAGGAAGTTTTTAGTGAGCAAATTGAAAAATTAGTCCGAAGCGACCTCTTGAAAGATACTGGATCACATATTGCATTGACAGAGCAAGGCTTCTTTTTAGGCAATGAAGTATTTCAAGAATTTCTTGCTATCTAGTGACATCGTTGTCAATTAGGCCCTTAGGTTGTTAACTAAGGTAGTGATGGTGGTCTTCAGAGTACCCCGATAAAGCGATAATTAAAAGCCTTTCTATTGTTGGAAATGTTTAGTCACAATAATGATTAACGTAATGATTGACAACTAAAATAAGTTTCTGTTACCTTATTAATAGATTTAGCACTCAGCACATTAGAGTGCTAACAGAGGTGATGAGGAGATGTTAACAGAACGTCAACTATTCATTTTGCAGTTATTGATTAATGACTACATTCAAACGGCTGAGCCTGTTGGATCACGCACGATTTCTAAGCGTGAAGATGTGACTTTCAGTTCTGCAACCATTCGTAATGAACTTGCGGACCTTGAAGAGATGGGCTATATCGAGAAGACACATAGTTCTTCTGGAAGAGTACCTTCTGAAAAGGGATATCGTTTTTATGTTGATCATCTTCTGTCTCCACCTGTGCTTTCGAAAAAAGATGTGAATAACATTCATTCTCTTTTTGCGGAGAGAATGGTGGAAGTAGAGAAAGTGATTCAACAATCTGCTGGAATACTATCAGAGCTAACTCAATATACGTCCATTATTCTTGGACCTGAAGTATTTGAAACGAAACTTCGACAAATTCAGATCATTCCCTTGTCAAAGGATACGGCCGTTGTGATTTTGGTGGCTGACAGTGGACATGTCGAGAACCGAACGATGCAAATCCCGCCTTCGGTCAGTATGTCTGATATTGAAAAAGTTGTGAACATCATGAATGAACGCTTGAAGGACGTTCCACTAATCTCCTTGAAGTCGACTATGATGAAAGAAATGGCAACTGTCTTAAAGAAACATATTGAGAATTATAATCAGGTTAATACAATGCTTGAAAATCTTTTTCTCTATACCAATGCTGAAAAAGTGTATTACGGAGGCAAGACTAATATTCTGACCCAGCCTGAATTCAAAGATATTGATAAAGTCAGGTTGTTACTTAATACATTTGAACAAGAAGACGTTATGTATAACATACTTCGACCTGAGAAAAATGGAATTGAAGTTAAAATTGGTCAGGAAAATGATCTTGAGGCGATGCAGCATTGTAGCATCGTAACCGCCGACTATTTCATAGAAGGCAAGCGAATGGGCTCTATCGCTTTGCTTGGGCCAACTAGAATGGAATATCATCGTTCAATGAGTATTCTTGGTTTTCTAGCAAATGATCTTACTCGAACCTTGACCGATCGATATCAAAGTTTCAAACACTGGTAAATTGGTAATAGTGAAGAAGGTGGGAGAAACATTTCTTCCATCCTTTTCTATGGGAGAAAGATTTGTTATATTTCGTTAGGGAGGTGAAATTCGTGGAAAAGCAAAACAGTCATCAAGAGGAAGAAGAACTTCTAACTGAAGAGGAAGAGAATCTTGAGCAAAATGCTGAAGAGAATGATGAACCTGAAGTGATTGAAGTATCTGAAACCAATGAAAATGAAGAGCTTGAGAACTTGCAACAGCAGGTTGAAGAGCTTGAGAATAAATATATGCGCACTCAGGCAGAATACGATAACTTCCGCCGCAGAACGCGTGAAGAACGAAATGCAGATGCAAAATACCGTTCTCAAAAATTAGCTGAAGGGTTACTCCCAGCTATGGATAATTTCGAACGTGCACTAGCTGTTCAAAGCGATAGTGAGCAAGTAACGTCATTGCTTACCGGAATGGAAATGGTGTATCGTCAGTTGAAAGAGGCACTTGCTAATGAAGGTGTCGAAGAAATTGGTTCTGTAGGAGAAGCATTCAACCCGCATCTCCATCAGGCTGTCATGCAGGTTGAATCAGATGAACATGATTCAGATGTGGTTGTAGAGGTCTTACAAAAAGGCTATCAACTAAACGATCGCGTCCTTCGACCAGCAATGGTAAAGGTAAGCTCTTAACTACATATTAAGAAATAGGAGGTAGAATGTAATGAGTAAAATTATCGGTATTGACTTAGGTACAACAAACTCTTGTATTGCAGTAATGGAAGGCGGAGAAGCTACCGTTATCCCGAACCCGGAAGGTAGCCGTACAACTCCATCTGTCGTTGCATTTAAAGATGAAGAACGTCTAGTAGGTGAAGTTGCGAAGCGTCAAGCAATCACAAACCCAAACACAATTCAATCCATTAAGCGTCATATGGGTACTGATCATAAAGAAGACGTTGAGGGTAAATCATTTTCTCCTCAAGAAATTTCTGCGATCATTCTTCAGAAGCTAAAATCTTACGCTGAAGATTATCTTGGTGAAGGCGTTGAAAAAGCGGTTATTACAGTGCCTGCTTACTTTAACGATGCTGAGCGTCAAGCAACAAAAGACGCTGGTAAAATCGCTGGACTTGAAGTAGAGCGTATTGTAAACGAACCAACTGCTGCAGCGCTTGCTTACGGTCTTGATAAAGAAGATGAAGATCAAACAATCCTAGTATTTGACCTTGGTGGCGGTACTTTTGACGTATCGATCCTTGAACTTGGCGGAGGCGTATTTGAAGTTAAGTCTACTGCTGGTGATAACCGTCTTGGTGGTGACGACTTTGACCAAGTTATTATCGATCATCTAGTAGCTGAATTTAAGAAAGATACTGGTGTTGACCTAGGTCAGGATAAAATGGCACTACAACGTTTGAAAGACGCTGCTGAAAAAGCGAAGAAAGATCTTTCAGGCGTAGCACAAACGCAAATTTCTCTTCCATTTATCACAGCAGATGCTTCAGGACCTAAACACCTTGAGCTTAACCTGACTCGTGCTAAGTTCGAAGAGCTTTCTGCAAATCTTGTAGAACGTACAATGGCACCTACTCGCCAGGCTCTTAAAGATGCTGGAATGTCACCATCTGAACTTGATAAAGTTATTCTTGTTGGTGGTTCTACTCGTATTCCTGCAGTACAAGATGCTATTAAAAAAGAAACTGGACAGGATCCACATAAAGGCGTTAACCCTGATGAAGTTGTTGCTCTTGGTGCTGCAATTCAAGCTGGTGTAATTGCTGGTGATGTGAAGGACGTTGTTCTTCTTGACGTAACTCCACTTTCTCTTGGTATTGAAACAATGGGTGGCGTATTTACGAAGCTTATTGAACGTAATACAACCATTCCAACTAGTAAGTCACAGACATTCTCAACTGCTGCTGATAACCAGCCATCAGTTGACATTCATGTACTGCAAGGTGAGCGTGAAATGGCCCAGTATAACAAGACTCTTGGTCGCTTCCAGTTAACTGACATTCCTCCAGCTCCACGAGGAACTCCGCAAATCGAAGTTTCATTTGATATCGACAAAAACGGTATCGTGAACGTTCGTGCGAAGGATCTTGGTACGAATAAAGAACAGTCTATTACAATCAAATCTTCAAGTGGTCTTTCAGATGACGAAATTGAAAACATGGTGAAAGACGCTGAAGCTAACGCTGAAGAAGATAAGCAGCGTCGTGAAGAAGTTGAAACACGTAACGAAGCTGATCAGCTCGTATTCACTACTGATAAAACTCTAAAAGACCTTGAAGGTCAAGTAGAGGAAGAAGAAGTGACAAAAGCTAATGAAGCAAAAGATAAAGTGAAAGCAGCTCTTGAAAATGATGACATTGAAGCAATTCGCACTGCGAAAGATGAGCTTCAAGAAATCGTTCAAGCCTTATCAATGAAAGTCTATGAGCAGGCTGCACAAGCTCAACAGGCTCAAGCTGGCGAAGAAGGCGGAGCTGAACAAGCTGATGATAACGTCGTTGATGCTGAGTATGAAGAGGTAGACGACGACAAAAAGTAAGAAGATGATACGAAAAAAAGTCAAAGTCAGGCGTATCTTGACTTTGACTTTTTTCGTTTAAAATGAAATGCAATCCATTCAATTCTATATAATACGTATGCTAAGAATGTTGGTTGCAGTTGAACAATAACTAATCACAGGTCACGTTTTCTCTATACTTGAAAAATTCTAAAAATCGGGTGAGAGTGATAGTTGAGGTAATATTCACCAATTAACTTTTGAGGTTATTATCCAACTTTACCCAATTTACTATTAGCGTTCACTGGTGCTTACGATAGAGTATTGCAGAGCGTATAAACTCAATGATATGATAAACGTTATGTGAAGAGAATCGGGAGTGGATACGATGAGTAAACGAGATTATTATGAAGTGCTGGGCGTTAGTAAGGATGCTTCTGATGCCGAGCTGAAAAAAGCTTATCGAAAGCTTGCTAAGCAATATCACCCAGACATCAACCAGGAGCCGGGTGCAGATGAGAAGTTTAAAGAAGTGACGGAAGCTTATGAAGTATTAAGTGACTCTCAGAAAAAAGCTCAGTACGATCAGTTTGGGCACACAGATCCAAATCAAGGATTTGGTGGCGGAGGAGCTGACTTCGGTGGCTTTGGCGACATTTTTGATATGTTCTTTGGTGGCGGAGGTCGCCGTAATCCAAATGCTCCGAGACAGGGTGCTGACCTTCAGTATTCAATGGAACTAACTTTTGAAGAAGCGGCATTTGGTAAAGAGACGGATATCTTTATTCCGAAAGAAGAAGAATGTTCAACATGTGATGGTTCTGGGGCAAAACCAGGAACTTCACCTGAAACTTGTTCACACTGTGGTGGCGCTGGTCAGTTGAATGTGGAGCAAAATACTCCGTTTGGCCGAGTAGTTAATCGTCGCGTATGTCATCACTGTGAAGGTACAGGCAAACTTATTAAAGATAAGTGTAAGACGTGTCGCGGTAAAGGGAAAGTTGAAGTGAAAAAGAAAATTCACGTTAAACTCCCTGCAGGAATCGATGAAGGTCAACAAATCCGCATAACTGGAAAAGGGGAAGCTGGCGTTAACGGTGGACCTCCAGGAGACTTATTTGTAGTTGTTTATGTGAGATCACATGACTTTTACGAACGTAGTGGCGATGATGTGTTATGTCAGATGCCGATCACCTTCTCACAAGCAGGTCTTGGAGATGAAATTGAAGTGCCGACCCTTCATGGTAAAGTGAAGCTTAAAGTGCCAGCTGGTACACAAAGTGGAACTAATTTCCGTTTGAAAGGGAAAGGTATTCAGAACGTACGTGGTTATGGCCAGGGAGATCAACATGTTAAAATTCAAGTGATTACTCCTAAGCACTTAACTGATCGACAAAAAGAGCTTCTACGGGAGTTTAGTGAAATTTCAGGACAGGTACCTGACGAACAGCATGAGAATTTTTTCTCTAAAGTGAAAAAGGCGTTCAAAGGAGAATAAGTAAGGTGAAAGCTGGTAACAGATTGCAGGCTACTATTTCAAGTGGCCTGCCTGTTTCCTTTCCGAAAAAAAGGATCCAAAAGAGGAGTGGGCAATGAATGAAATGGTCTGAGATAAGCATTCATACGACAAACGAAGCAATTGAAGCAGTATCAAACATTCTACATGAAGCAGGTGCCAGTGGGGTAGTCATTGAAGACCCAATGGATCTTGTGAAAGTATGGGATACTACTTTCGGAGAGGTTTATCAGCTCAATCCAGATGATTATCCTGAAGAAGGCGTTATCTTGAAAGCTTACTTGCCTGTCAATAGTTTTCTTGGTGAAACGGTTGAACAAATTAAAGAAGCGATTAATGGGCTACTTGTCTACGATATTGATTTAGGGCATAACACTGTTCAAATCAGTGAAGTGAATGAGGAAGAATGGGCTACAGCGTGGAAAAAATATTATAAACCTGTCAAAATATCTGAACGAATTACGATTACACCCACATGGGAAGATTACAAGCCTGTCACAACAGATGAAATTATTATTGAGCTTGATCCTGGTATGGCTTTCGGTACAGGAACACATCCGACAACGGTATTGTGTGTTCAAGCGCTTGAAAAGATTATTGAGCCGGGTCAGCGTGTGATTGACGTTGGTACGGGGTCAGGTGTTTTAAGTATCGCGGCTGCTAGTCTTGGCGCTGAATCAGTTGATGCTCTTGACCTTGATGAAATAGCTGTTAAAAGTGCTGCGTTAAATACTAAATTAAATAAAGTTCATCACAAAATTAATGTCAGTCAAAATAATCTTCTTGAGGGTATTGATGAAACTTACGATGTCATTGTCGCTAATTTACTTTCAGAAATTATTATTCGCTTTACAGACGATGTGGCTCGCGTCCTTAAACCAGGTGGTGCATTTATCACCTCGGGTATTATCTCTGCGAAAAAGCAGGAAGTAAAACAGTCGATTATTGAACAGGGTCTTATCATCGAAGAAACGCTCCAAATGGAAGATTGGGTTGCGTTTATTGCCAGAAAACCCCACGAGTAAGGAGGTAGAACGATGCAACGATATTTTATTTCTGCCTCTCAAGTTCAAGACGATTACGTTGCTATTGAAGGGGAAGATGTGAAGCACATTTCGAAAGTGATGAGAATGACAGTGGGCGACAACATCATATGTTGCACTGAAGACGGTAAATCAGCCCTATGCGAATTAGAAGAAATTAATTCGGACTTAATCAAAGCTGTTCCATTAGAATGGTTGGAGGAACAAAAAAAACTCCCTGTTCATGTTACAATTGTTCAAGGACTGCCTAAAGGAGATAAATTAGAAACTGTTATACAAAAGGGCACAGAACTAGGTGCAGATCAGTTTATCCCTTTTAAAGCTGAGCGTTCTATTGTAAAATGGGATGAGCAAAAAAGCGCTAAAAAGTTGCAGAGACTAAAAAAAATTGCGAAAGAAGCGGCTGAACAATCCCATCGAACAACCATTCCATCGATTGAAATGCCTTGTTCCATTTCATCACTTATTAAAGCAAGTGAGTCTTATGATTATAAATTAATTGCTTATGAAGAGGAAGCGAGAGCAGGAGAAACTGCTATGCTTGTTCAGACGCTTCACGAGGCAAATGTGAATGACCGAATAATGGTCGTATTTGGACCAGAGGGCGGACTTTCAGATAATGAAGTAGCGAGTTTAATTCAAGCTGGTTTTGCTTCATGTGGACTTGGTCCAAGGATTTTGCGAACAGAAACGGCTGCCATGTACGTGCTGGCAGCAGTTTCTTATCATTTTGAACTAACGAGGTGATTATATGCCTTCAGTTGCTTTCCATACATTAGGCTGTAAAGTAAACCATTACGAAACTGAAGCGATATGGCAGTTGTTTAAAGATCATGATTATGAACGCGTTGAGTTCGATCATGCATCTGATGTTTATGTTATTAATACGTGCACAGTAACGAATACTGGGGATAAAAAAAGCAGGCAGGTTATTCGTCGTGCGATTCGTAAAAATCCTGATGCCGTCATTTGTGTAACAGGTTGTTATGCTCAAACGTCACCTGCAGAAATTATGGCTATTCCTGGAGTGGATGTTGTTGTAGGAACACAGGATCGCGTTAAAATGCTTGATTATATTGAACAGTATAAGCGCGAACGAGAGCCTGTAAATGGCGTAGGCAATATTATGAAAGCGCGTGTATATGAAGAGCTTGAAGTTCCAGCTTTTACAGACCGCACGCGAGCTTCTCTTAAAATTCAAGAAGGTTGTAACAATTTCTGTACTTTCTGTATTATTCCTTGGGCAAGAGGGCTTCTCAGATCTCGTGAACCGGAAGCGGTCATTTCACAAGCTCAACAGCTTGTTAATGCCGGTTATAAAGAAATCGTTCTAACGGGTATCCATACAGCAGGGTATGGAGAGGATTTGAAAGATTACAACTTTGCTCAGCTTCTTCGTGACCTTGATGCTAAAGTGAAAGGTCTTAAGCGAATTCGGATTTCTTCTATTGAAGCCAGTCAGGTAACTGATGAAGTGATCGAAGTATTGAATCAATCTGAAAAAGTTGTTCCACATCTTCATATACCGCTTCAATCTGGATCCAATACAGTATTACAGCGGATGAGAAGAAAGTATACGATGGAAATGTTTGGTGAGCGCTTAGAGCGTTTGAAAAAAGCACTTCCGGGATTAGCCATTACGTCTGACGTTATTGTCGGCTTTCCTGGTGAAACAGATGAGGAATTTAAAGAGACATATGACTTTATTGCAAAGCATAAATTCTCGGAACTTCACGTTTTCCCATTTTCAAAGAGAACAGGGACGCCTGCAGCTCGGATGGAAGACCAGGTTGATGATGAAGTTAAGAACAAGCGCGTTCATCATTTAATTGAGCTTTCCAATCAACTTGCGAAAGAGTACGCGTCCCATTATGAAGGTGAAGTACTTGAGGTAATTCCAGAAGAGAAGTACAAGGATGACCCGGAATCAAACTTATTCGTTGGTTATTCAGCGAACTATATGAAAGTAATTTTCGAAGCATCTGAAGAAATGATTGGAAAAATTGTTAAAGTGAAAATCACTAAACCAGGATATCCTTATAATGAAGGTCAGTTTGTTCGCGTTATGAACGAGGACGAGCCAACTGCTGCAGTTGCTTCATTTTAAGCTAATGGGCTGAACCCTTAAATTAGCCTAACTAAAACAGAATCGGAAGGATGACTATCATGAATAAAGAACTAGCCAAAATGATTGATCACACAGCACTAAAACCAGATACTAGCAGAGCGCAGATCGAAAAGCTTTGTGAAGAAGCAAGAGAATTTAATTTTGCTTCAGTTTGCGTTAATCCTACTTGGGTTTCCCTCGCTGCGGAAATGTTGCAAGGTGCTGAAGCTAAAGTTTGTACAGTAATTGGTTTCCCTCTAGGAGCCGTTACAACAGAAACAAAAGCCTTCGAAACAAATGATGCGATTCAAAAGGGTGCTACTGAAGTAGATATGGTTATTAACATTGGTGCACTTAAAGACGGAAATAACGACCTTGTAGAGCAAGATATCAAAGCTGTTGTTGAAGCGGCGAAAGGTAAGGCGCTTGTTAAGGTAATTATTGAGACTTGTCTTCTAACTGATGAAGAAAAAACACGCGCGTGTGAGCTTTCGGTAAAAGCTGGGGCTGACTATGTTAAGACATCAACTGGTTTTTCAACTGGTGGAGCTACAGTTGAAGATATTAAATTAATGAGAAATACAGTTGGGCCGAACATTGGTGTGAAAGCTTCTGGAGGAGTTCGCGACCTAGAAGGTTCTCAAGCTATGATTGATGCAGGAGCTACACGTATTGGAGCTAGTGCTGGAGTTAAAATTGTTCAAGGTGAAACAGCGGATACGGATTATTAATATAACGACCCCATGACTTCTATTAACAGAAGTCATGGGGTTTTTTTAGATATTATGAAGGATAGGGATTATGGTTTTCTCAGTAAATAATAAGGTGACAGTCTATTGAACGAAACCCGAGAATTTATGCTGAAGTCGCGAGCTTTATATTAAAATGTTTTTTGAGTGTATTCTTTCAATTGATAGTGCTAACAAACCAGTTACAGGTAAAAATAGTAAAGAAGACAAGACGTTAAAGAGAATAGAAACGTGAGCAAGTTGAACGTCAGGAAAGGTAGTAAGGGTAGAAGCTATCGTCCCAAAAATCCCTATTAACGGATAGAAGATGACTACACCTATAATGTTTATCCAAACGTGAGCATAAGCAGCAAGTTTAGCTTCTTCACTGCTTCCGATACTTGCTATGACTAATGTGATACAAGTGCCGATATTCGCTCCATAAAGGATGGCGATCGCTGAGGAAAGAGTAAGTAAGTCCTGATTAATAAAGCTCATTGTAATTCCCGTTGTTGCTGTACTTGATTGGATGACTGCAGTTAATAATGTCCCAATTCCAATACCATACATAAGGTTTGAATTCGTATTATGGATAACATCTTTAATAAATGATAAAGTCGATAAAGGTATAGCAAGTGCTTCTAGCCCATGCATAGCAACGAAAATACAACCTAAGCCGAACAGAACTGTTCCAATGCTGAAAAGCAGCTGTTTTCTAACTTGAAGCAAGATAAAGCCGCTCAGTAATAGCGGTATGACAAGTTGATCAGGATTAAGAGTCATTAATTCAGCTGTAATGGTAGTCCCAATATTCGTGCCAAGAATAATTCCAATTGACTGTCTAAAGGTAAGCAGCTTAGCCGCAATTAAGCTTATTGTAATGACCATAACAGCAGAGCTGCTTTGTAACAGGGCTGTTATAACAGCGCCGGTAATAAGTCCGCGTAAAGGCGTTGAAGCAGCCCGATAAAGCCATGTTTGTAGCCTGGAACTGGAGATGGTATTTAGTCCAACGCGGAGCACAGCCATTCCAAAAAGAAAAATACTAATGAAGACGATGAAAGATGCAATATATTGACTCAATTTAGGCACTTCCCCTTTCCAATGAAAGTTTATGGACAGGATCCGTGTTACATGCTCGTTTTTTCTCATTGCTATGGAAAAAAGTTTTCATTATAACCACCGCTCATTCAAATAGTTAATTTTCTCTTAGTTGCGGTTTTAAAGCAATCATGAGTGAAAGACGAAAAAATCTTTAGTAAGACTAAAAGAAATAAAATATACGAAAGAAATGTTGATAAACAGGACGGGATGTATTATAATTGCAGGTGACATGTCTTTGTTAGAAAGTCATGTGTTATGATTGTCTATGTTTTGGAGGGAGGGATAGAGATGGCGGAAACTCGCGTGCGTAAGAACGAGTCGATCGATGATGCTCTGCGTCGCTTCAAGAGAACGGTTTCTAAAGAAGGCACTATGGCTGAAGTAAAGAAGCGCAAGCACTATGAAAAGCCAAGTGTAAAGCGTAAAAAGAAATCTGAGGCAGCAAGGAAAAAGCGTAAGTTCTAAGAGAGGGTGTTAGGTCAGTGAGTCTAAATGACCGTTTAACAGCAGATATGAAAGTAGCGATGAAGAACAAAGAGAAGAACAAACTATCTGTTATTCGGATGGTGAAATCTTCAATTCAGAATGAATCCATTAAACTGGGTCATGATTTAACTGAAGAGGAAGAACTTACCGTTCTCACTCGCGAAGTCAAGCAACGTAAAGACTCCCTCCTTGAATTTGAAAAAGCTGGCCGAAGTGATCTTGTGCAGAATCTCGATGAAGAGCTGTCGATTTTATCTGTCTACCTGCCGAAACAACTCTCTGAAGAAGAAGTTGACCAGATTGTTCAGAAAGTTATTTCTGAAACTGGCGCGTCTTCAAAGAAAGATATGGGTATGGTAATGGGTGCGCTAATGCCTCGAGTAAAAGGCAAAGCGGACGGCGGACTTGTTAATCGTCTTGTACAAAAAAACTTATCATAAAGTGATGCTGTCACTTTAGAAGATTATATTATTCTAAAGATGGCTAGTTGAAACAATCAGACCTTAAGGCTTGACTGGGTGTTCACTTCCCTGTTAAAGAGAAGATGAACTTAGTTATGTCTTAAGTGTTGGATAAATATGATCAAGCGCAAACACGCCCTGTATGAACAGGGCGTGTTTTTTTATCAACGCTCGCTCATACAAACGAAACAAATGAGCAGTAATAATAGTAATGACATATTTCAAAGAATTTCGATCCATATGCCATTTCAAACTAGTATTTTCTAAATCCTTTTGTCATACTAAAGATATTCTTCTACATAAAATTGAAACTTCATGATGATCTCATTCGTATACTTAGGAAGTTGGAGGGAGGGATCACTATCGGAAAAAACATAGTCAGGTTTTTAATGTGTATTTGCTTCATGATGATGGTTTTTCTTCCGTTCTTTGGAGAGTTAGTTTTGGGTGAAGGCGAAGGAGATCTCGTTACATTTATACCTGTTGAGCAGGAAGTGGAGCGAGGGTTGGAAGCATTTCTAAAACGGTCGATCCAGGATGCGGAGGACCAGGGAGCAGATCACATTGTGTTAGAAATTAACACGCCTGGAGGGGCAGTGAATGCGGCTGATAATATTGCCAAGATTATGAAAGCATCAGACGTTCCGATTACAGCATATGTTACGAATCGAGCACTTTCAGCTGGCGCTTATATTGCTTTAAATGCGGATCAGATTATTATGGAACCAGGAGCGCTTATGGGATCGGCTGCTATTATTGATCAATCTGGCAATACGGCAGGAAAGAAAGCAGAGTCTTTCTGGCATGCGGCTATGAAGTCGGCCGCAGAACTTAATGATCGAGATCCAAAGTATGCGCTAGCAATGGCTGATCCTGATGTAGATCTTCCGGATTATAATGCACCTAAAGGTGAGCTTTTAACGCTTAACGATCAGGAAGCAGTGAAAGTTGGATATGCCGAAGGGACTGCAGAAGATCGCACAGAACTACTAAGCGTTCTAAATCTTAAGGATGCCGAAGTTAGTATTGCAGAGAGAATTGCACGCTTTGTTACAAATCCTATTATTATTCCCATCTTATTATCTATAGGGAGTTTGGGACTTGTATTGGAACTGTATTCACCTGGATTTGGAGTACCAGGATTTATGGGAGCGGGCGCTCTTCTACTGTTCTTCTTTGGTCATATGATTGCTGGTTTTGCTGGATGGGAATCTCTTCTTCTATTGATTGTCGGAGTTGTGCTGATCATCGTCGAGATATTCATTCCTGGCTTTGGAATATTCGGCGTTCTTGGGGCGGTAGGCGTTGTAGCAAGTGTTGTTCTTGCTTCAGGACAATCGATGCAATACGTTTTAATTGCGGTCCTTATTGCCGTTACGGTTACAATTGGTGGTTCTTATCTGTTCATTCGGCTATTCGGCTATCGTGGCTTCTTCAAAAAAATCGTTCTTTCTGATTCAACGAAGTCAGAATTTGGGTATGTCTCAAATGCTACTCGAGAAGAATTGCTTGGAATGGAAGGTGTAGCGGTGACTCCGCTTAGACCATCGGGCATAGCGGAGTTTGGAGACGAACGTCTGGACGTTGTAACGGAGGGGAGTTTCTTAACAGTTGGGACAGCAGTAAAGGTTGTAAAAACAAATGGATCTAGAGTCATTGTAAGAGAAAATAAATAGTTTAAATCAGGGAGGAAAATTATGGATACTGGAACGTTGGGTTTATTAGTTATAGTAGGGTTAGTTATTATTGGTTTAGCGATTCTTTTCACGTTTGTACCTGTTATGTTGTGGATTTCAGCATTAGCAGCTGGTGTGCGAGTTAGTATTTTTAACCTTGTGGGGATGAGATTACGTCGAGTTATCCCATCGCGCGTTATTAATCCGTTAATTAAAGCTGTAAAAGCGGGACTTGAGTTAAGTACAAATCAATTAGAAAGCCACTATCTTGCTGGTGGTAACGTTGACCGTGTTGTTAACGCGTTAATTGCAGCGCACCGCGCGAATATAGAACTGAGCTTTGAACGAGGCGCGGCGATTGATCTTGCGGGTAGAGATGTATTAGAAGCTGTGCAAATGAGTGTTAACCCGAAAGTGATTGAAACTCCTTTTATCGCAGGTGTTGCGATGGATGGAATTGAAGTAAAAGCAAAAGCAAGAATTACAGTGCGTGCTAACATTGACCGCCTTGTAGGTGGAGCTGGTGAAGATACTGTTATTGCTCGAGTAGGCGAAGGTATTGTTAGTACAATTGGTTCTTCTGGAAATCATAAGAAGGTACTTGAGAACCCAGACATGATTTCTCATACGGTTCTTTCCAAAGGATTAGATGCAGGTACAGCATTTGAGATTCTCTCGATCGATATTGCAGACATTGATATCGGTAAAAACATCGGTGCGGTTCTACAAACGGATCAAGCTGAAGCAGATAAAAATATTGCACAAGCGAAAGCTGAAGAGCGTCGTGCGATGGCTGTTGCCCAAGAGCAAGAAATGCGCGCTCGCGTAGAGGAAATGCGTGCTAAAGTTGTTGAAGCAGAGGCTGAGGTACCGATGGCAATGGCTGAAGCCCTAAGAGCTGGTAATATTGGAGTAATGGACTATATGAATTTAAAGAACATTGAAGCAGATACAGATATGCGTGACATGATCGGGAAACCGAATCAGGAAGAAGATGAGGATGATCGCTAAACTGTTTGCTAAGTCCTGTGGTGGAGGTGATCTTGTTGGATAATCTGATTGAACTGCTACTAAATAATTTTGTTTTTGTGTTGGTCGCTATCGGGGGAATTATTAGTTTCCTTAAGCGAATGGGCAGTGAGGAAGAAAAACAGAAATCGAAACCCGCTGCTAACAATCGCCAGCAGTCACAAAGTCGGAGAGAGCAGGGAAATACCGCCTCAGGCCGTTCAGAGTCTAATGGGATAGGGGAAGAGGAAACTCCTCAATCTGAGACTGTCAGTGCTTATCAAGAAGCTCTAGGACGGATGGCGAAGCGGGAGAATCGATATTTAGAGAACGATATTAAAGTTCAAAAGAATGTGAAGCAAACTTCTTATAAGAATGATAAGCATCTTTCGATAAATAAGAAGAATGTAAGGGATGGTATAATTTGGTCGGAAATCCTTGGGCCGCCGCGCTCAAGAAAACCGCATCCCTCGATGATAAGCATGAAACAGATGAAGAAATAAAATGTTCAAAAGACGCCGGGTGGCGTCTTTTTTTGTTGGAACGCGATCATTCATTTTAAGTTTGCATGAGATGAGAACAGGATTTTAATCAAATGTAAGTGGGATAGTTTTGCGATTCTTTTCATAAAGATGAAGGGAGAGGGGGGAGCATCCATGGCAAAGTGGAAGCATGGTCTAAAAAGCTGGTTAACCCGAAGATTAGAGCTTCCTGCAGATGCAGTCATGGATTTACCACGAATAACCATGGTAGGACAGCTGCATATCTACATAGAGAATCATCAAGGTGTTTTAAAATTCTCTAATGAAGAAGTTCGCCTCCTTCTTAAGAATGGCCAATTGTTGATTAAAGGAAAAGATTTTATGCTTAAGACAATTCTTCCAGAAGAGATACTTCTTGAGGGTAAAATTGAACATGTTTCTTACCTTGATCGACCTAATAACTGATGAGAAGCCTTATGATATCCTCAGGCTGACTATACAGGAGGCTGCTATGAAGGAATACTTACGAGAACTTTTTTCAGGATTTGTTCGAATTAAAGTAGTGGGTTCTTATTCAGAACTTTTTATTAATCGTTGTATTGAGTACAACATACCAATTTGGGATATCGTTCGTCTGGATAAAGATACTATTATTCTTTCGCTCTATACTTCTGATGTAAAGAGAATTAGGCCGCACTTAAAGAGGACAAGGTGTAGAATTCGAATTCATGAAAGAAAAGGTTTTCCATTTGTAATTAAAAGGATCATATATTCTAGAGGCTTTCTCAGTGGAGTAATTGGATGTTTAGTATTGATATTCATTTTATCGAACATGGTTTGGTCTATTACAGTAAACGGTGCTACACCTGAAGTGGAGCATAAACTAAAGCAGGCAGCAGTCGAGCTAGGAGTAAAGAAGGGTAAATTTATCTTTCAATTGCCTTCTAATCAAGAGATTCAGCGCGAGATTACAGAGAGTTTAGAAGAAATTACGTGGGTTGGTGTTAAGCAAAGCGGGACTACCTATCATTTCGAAGTTGTGCAAAAACAGCTTCCTGAAAAAGAACCTGCGCTAAGTCCGAGGCATATCGTTGCGAATAAGAAAGCGATCATTACAAAAATGTATGTTGAGGAAGGTCAGGCGCAGGTAGAGGAAAACACATATGTCAAACCGGGTCAATTGCTTATTTCAGGCTTTATTGGAAAAGAAGATAAGGGTGAACTTGTTCCTGCAAGAGGCGAAGTTTATGGAAAGACGTGGTATGTAACTGATGTTTCCATTCCACTTGAATCTACTTTTCAAACAAATACAGGAGAATCAGAAACGAAATACGCGATTGGATTGTTTGGCTTACGCATCCCAATATGGGGCTTCTCTAAACCAGGTTTTGAACACTACGAAGAGCTCAAAAGAGAGACTGACTTTCATTTTTTGAAGTGGGAAATCCCGATAGCTTTTCAAACGACAAAGGTGCTGGCAACAAAGGAAGTGACAAGAAAATACACAGAAAAAGAAGCACTGAATGCGGCGCGTAGTGTTAGTCGGGAGGACATCCTAAATAAAACCTCCGAAGAAGCTGAAATTAAAGAGGAAAAGATTTTGCACCATGAGGTAGAGAATGGTAAAGTAAACGTAAAGATACACTATGAAGTAATAGAAGAGATCGGGAAAGACATACCGATTATTCAAGGAGATTGATGGCTATTGGCAGAATCTTATGTTGATCTTACATTGCAGTTAGAAAATTCTAATGAAGCTCAAAGCTTATTTGGTCCTGGCGATGAGCATTTAAAGATAATTGAGGAATCACTTGAAGTTTCACTTGTTACTCGTGGAGAAGGCATATCCGTAAAAGGTAATGAAGAAACCATCGCCATGGTAAAGGAAGTTGTTCACACGCTTCATACCCTTATAAAACGCGGAGCAAGTATCTCAGGGAGAGATGTCGTTTATGCTTGTCAACTTGTTCAACAGGGAATGCTAGATCAGCTTCTTGAACTTTACCAAGAAGAAATCACAACGAACGCTAAAGGGAAACCGATTAAAGTTAAGACGCTGGGACAGCGTCATTATGTGTCGGCTATGAAGAAAACCGATCTGGTATTTGGGATTGGTCCAGCTGGAACTGGTAAGACGTATCTTGCCGTTGTAATGGCGGTCACAGCTCTCAAGTATAATCAGGTGAAGAAAATTGTGCTAACTCGCCCAGCGGTTGAAGCTGGAGAGAGTCTTGGGTTTTTACCAGGGGATCTGAAGGAAAAGGTGGACCCATACTTACGCCCATTGTACGATGCGCTTCATGATGTACTTGGTGTAGAACAAACGACGCGATTAATTGAACGTGGTACGATCGAAATTGCTCCACTTGCCTATATGAGAGGTCGGACGCTTGATGATAGCTACGTTATCTTAGATGAAGCACAAAATACAACCTCTCAGCAAATGAAAATGTTCTTAACACGATTAGGATTTGGTTCTAAAATGGTCATCACTGGAGATATAACGCAAATTGACCTTCCGAAAGGTAAAGAATCAGGCCTTGCTGCTGCCGAAAAAATCCTTAAGAGAGTAAAAGACGTTTCATTTATTTACTTACAGCAAACGGATGTGGTCCGGCACCCATTAGTTCAACGAATCATTGACGCATACGAGCATGAAACGAAATAAGCTTTCAAAGGCCCGTGAAAAACGGGTCTTTTTTTAGCCTTTAAGAATTCAACACGATACCTTTATCTTTTATGTTTTATCAAGTTGAACTGCTTCCAATCAGTTTAACTTATTGGGAGATTCCGCTCCATTTATTAGGGAATTCTGATAAAATATGAAGAAGAGTAGTAGAGGCCAGAACTTATGAGGTGAAGAAAGCTATGGTTGTGAAGATTAAACGTCTGTTTCAGGATAATCTCCGTAATATTGAACGAATAAAAATAGTGAAATGGTCTCTTTATGGCCTGGTTGCTCTCATCATGTATTTAACGATGCTTTCAAATGTCATTCCTGAATCATTGGACGTTTCTCTTTATTCAAGAGCAGATCATGATATAGCTTCGCCTATTACGATCGAAAATAAAACAGCTACAGAAGATGAACGATCGAAAGCAGCTCAAATCGACGCGAAATATGTTTACAGAGATGAAGTTTCTCAGTCACAGGTCGATCAATTAAATGATTTGTTTTCAGGTATTGAAAAGGTTAAAAAAAATGATAGTGATGACGCTGAAACGACAGAAGAGAAAATAACAGAGCTTGAATCTTTACTATCTGTGTCGATGTCAGCAGAACTTTCAAACGAAACTCTCGTCCCGCTTCTTGAAGCGGAATTGTCTCAAATTAGCTTAATTAAAGAGCTGACACTATCTGAAGTAATGGAAGTCATGACTGATAGAGTGTCTATTGATAATTTAGAGCAATCTAAAACGGATGTGGAAGATCGGTTATCCCTTACTTCTCTACCTACTGAGCAGAAAAAAGCAATGATAACAGTAGCACAGCAGAGTATTGTGCCTAATTATTTTCTAGATCCAGAACAAACCGAACAAAGTCGTCAAGAAGCAATAGAAGCAGTTCAGCCGGTTATGATTCGTGAAGGCCAAATTATCGTTGAAGAAGGAGCGATGATTAACAGAGAAGTGATGGAGCAATTAAGACTAGCTGGTCTTCTTGATGAGGGGTTTGATGCAGTTCCTTATATCGGCCTTGCATTGCTAGTTGTCCTTCTTACTGGTTATTTGTATTACTTCTTTCAGGATGTAAATTCAAGAGTCCGCTCAGCTAATACAAATTTATTGATTCTCGTTCTCATTTATCTCAGCACACTGCTTGTTCTGAAACTATCGAGCTTGATGCAGGGAATTGAATTGCCGGGTATTGCTTATATTGTTCCTGTAGCGGTAGGGTCTATGCTTATCAAAATGCTCTTTAATGAACAATTAGCCATTGCATCAAGCTTCCTCTTTGGAGTGTGTGCTGGCGTGTTTTTCAACGGAGAAATAACGGGACCAATGAATGCGTCACTTGCTTTCTATGTATTAATGAGTTCATTATCAGGAGTCTTTTTCCTCGGTAAAAGAAATCATCGATCCAACATATTGAAAGCAGGATTACTAGTATCCTTAATAAACATCGTTTCAGTGGCTATATTATTAATGTTAAAGAACGGACAATACAGTGGAATCGAATTAAGCTACCATTTCTTGTTTGCTTTCGTATCAGGTTTTCTTTCATCTATGTTAACACTGGGACTTATGCCTTTCTTTGAAGCAGGTTTTAGGATCATCTCGACTACAAGATTAATCGAATTATCTAATCCAAATCATCCACTTCTGAGAAAAATTCTTGTTGAAACACCGGGAACGTATCACCATAGTGTAATGGTTGCTAACTTATCGGAGGCAGCATGTGAATCGATTGGAGCCAACGGTTTACTAGCAAGGGTGGGAGCATATTACCACGACATTGGTAAAACAAAACGCCCCCACTTCTTCATCGAAAATCAAATGAATATGGAAAATCCCCATGATAAAATTTCTCCATATTTAAGTAAAACAATTATCGTTTCTCATGCCACTGACGGGGCGGAGATGCTTAGGAAGCATCGATTGCCAAAAGAAATTGTGGATATAGCTGAACAACATCACGGAACGACACTGCTGAAGTTCTTTTATTACAAAGCAAGTGAACAATCTGATCAGCAGGTGTCTGAAGCTGAATTCCGCTATCCTGGACCAAGAGCTCAAACGAAGGAAGCCGCTGTAGTTGGGATTGCAGACTGTATCGAAGCGGCAGTGAGGTCGATGAACAAACCAAACCCTGATACCATTGAATCGCTCGTAAGAAAAATTATTACTGAAAGACTTGAAGATGGACAGTTTGACGAATGTGATTTATCTCTCAGAGAGCTCGACATTGTTGCAAAAACAATATTAGAAACGTTAAATGGTATTTTTCATAGTCGAATTGAATATCCAACAGAATTAAAAAAGAAGGTGACTTCATGAATTTAACGATAGACTTTGTTGATGAGACGAACTCAATTAAAAAAGAGCAGCTTGAGATGCTCGAGAATTTATTAAACCATGCTGCAAAGGAAGAAGAGGTTAGACCGGGAAGTGAAGTGTCGGTTATGTTTGTGGATAATGAACGTATTACCGAGATCAATCGCGAATATCGTGGGAAAGATCAACCGACAGATGTCATTTCCTTCGCACTTGATGATGAGGAAGAGGGAGAAGAACCGCTTATTATTGGTGAAGAACTACCGCATTTACTCGGAGAAATTGTTATTTCCGTTCCAAAAATAGAGGATCAGGCTACTGAATATGGACATAGTTTTGAGCGGGAGCTTGGCTTTTTAAGTGTTCATGGTTTTCTTCATTTACTGGGTTATGATCATATGACCGAGGAAGATGAGAAAGAAATGTTCGGAAAACAAAAAGTGCTGTTAGAACAATATGGCCTCTCGAGATAATCGGTCGAGGTTGTTACGGTTTTTACGTAGCTTTCTATATGCTTCACAAGGCTTTCGTTATTTAGTGAAAAATGAACAAAATTTTCTATTTCATCTTATTGCAGGTAGTTTCGTTCTGATAGCGGGGCTAATTCTTGAACTATCTGTGATAAAGATGAGCATATTATTAACTGTAATCGGTATCATGTTAAGCTTAGAAGCGTTAAATACAGGGATTGAGAGATCGATTGACTTAATTACCGAAAAAGAACATCCTATAGCGAAAGCAGCAAAAGATGTTTCAGCCGCTGGCGTCTTTCTTTTTGCGGTCATTTCAGTTATAATCGGTATCCTTCTCTTTTTCGAACCGATTGTTCACTTGTTTCAGTCATAAGGAGGAATAGTAATGGATAAGCAAATGTTGATTGATGAAGCTAAAAAGGCAAGAGAAATGGCTTACGTTCCCTATTCAAAATTCAAAGTAGGTGCAGCTCTTCTTTCTGAAGATGACACAGTATTTGGTGGATGTAACATTGAGAACGCTGCATACAGCATGTGTAACTGTGCGGAGCGTACAGCCCTATTTAAAGCCTACTCAGAAGGTCATAAAGCATATAAAGCGATTGCAGTAGTTGCAGATACTAAAAGGCCAGTCCCACCTTGTGGTGCGTGTAGACAGGTGATATCTGAACTTTGTTCTCCAGATATGCAAGTTATCTTAACAAACTTAGATGGAAAAATACATGAATTAACCGTCAGCGATTTGCTTCCTGGCGCATTTTCACCGGAGGATTTGAATGAGTAAAGAAGTATTTAAGTCAGGATTTGTATCAATTGTTGGTAGACCAAATGTAGGAAAATCAACTTTGTTAAACGAAGTGATTGGCCAAAAAATTGCGATTATGAGTGATAAAGCCCAAACAACGCGCAACAAAGTTCAAGGCGTTTATACAAGAGATGATGCACAAGTTGTCTTTATCGATACGCCAGGGATTCATAAGCCAAAACATAAACTAGGCGACTTTATGATTAAAATGGCTCAAAGTTCATTAAATGAAGTCGATTTAATATTGTTCGTTATTAATGCTGAAGAAGGTTACGGAGCTGGGGATCAGTATATTATTGATCGCTTGCAGAATGTAGAAAGTCCAGTCTTCCTAGTCATTAATAAAATTGATCAAGTTCACCCTGATCAATTGTTCCCTATGATTAATTTTTATAAAGATAAATATTCATTTGCCGAAATCGTTCCGATTTCTGCTTTGCAAGGAAATAATGTGAATACACTTTTAGAGCAGGTAGTTGGCTATCTTGAAGAAGGGCCCCAATATTACCCAAGTGATCATGTGACCGATCACCCTGAACGATTTATTGTGGCAGAGCTTGTAAGGGAGAAAGTTCTTCATTTGACAAGAGAAGAAATTCCTCACTCAGTTACAGTTGTCACAGAACAAATGGTCAAACGTGAAGGTTCTGATGTCATTGATATTCATGTCACCGTGGTCGTAGAACGCTCTTCTCAAAAAGGCATTATCATCGGAAAACAGGGGAAAATGCTAAAAGAAGTAGGAAAGCGAGCAAGGCAAGATATTGAAGCCCTTCTTGGTTCACGTGTATTTATGGAGATTTGGGTGAAGGTAGTAAAGGATTGGCGAAACAAACCATCCTCATTACGTGATTATGGTTACCGGGAAGATGACTATTAAGTGAAATTTTGTTAAATATTCCATCACATAAACCGACATATGTCAGGTCAAGCTAGAGGTAAGAGAAAAACTTTTTACAAAATGAAAGGTGGGATCTAAAGTGTTAGAGTTTACCTGGAAAATATTTTGTGAAACAGGAAACATTGATACTTATCTTCTTTTGAAGGAAATGGAAACACCGAGCGATGAAGAGGGAGAATCTCTTATCGATTTGGAAGAAGTAACTCGCCTCACTTGACCTTATGGAATGTTAACAGGAAACGGTTGGTGAATGTTCTTGTTAAAAAAGGTTGAAGGAATTGTGATTCGAACCGTAGACTATGGTGAAACAAATAAAATACTAACACTTTTTACAAGAGAGACGGGTAAGGTTGGCGTTATGGCAAGAGGCGCAAAAAAACCTAAAAGCCGTCTTTCTGCTGTTTCTCAACTTTTTGTATATGGTCAGTATCTTTACCAGCATACATCCGGTCTTGGGGGACTGAATCAGGGAGAAATCATTGATTCATTTCGTTCCATTCGCAATGATCTTTTTCTTACCTCATATGCTGCTTATGCGGCAGAGCTTGTTGACAAATTAACAGAGGAACGAAAGCCTAACCCCTATTTATTTGAGATGCTCTATCAGGTGCTGCACGCGTTAGATGAAGAAAAAGACCCTGAAGTAGTGGTGTTTATATTCGAATTGAAAATGCTACGTGTTGCTGGAATAACCCCTCAACTGGATCGTTGTGCGAACTGCGGACTTCCTGAAGGGAAATTCCACTTTTCAATTAATGAAGGTGGATTGCTATGTCACCGTTGTCTTTCAGTCGATCCTTATCATCTTCCAATGACAAAACGAACGGCAGAGCTTCTTCACCTGTTTGCCCACATTGATCTCGGAAGATTAGGAAATATTTCACTTAAAGATGAAACAAAAAAAGAGATTAGGCACATTCTTAATTTGTATTTTGACGCTTATTCGGGTCTTTACCTAAAGTCAAAACGATTTTTGGATCAATTAGACAAATTTAAACTTGAGTAAAAAGTCTGCGGAGAGAGAATCCGTAGGCTTTTTATTTTCAATAGAGCTAAATCAACGATGTTCCATCATATAGCTTTGATTTACTTCACAATATCACTTAAAAAGTTTTTATGGCTTGATTTTTTCAAATACAGGCTTGATGCTTTCGTTCAAATGGTATAATCGTATATAATAATGAAAATACAGTATAACATTTTTAGTAAAGGTGGTGATTCTTATCCAACTGAATAATCGACAGGAAACAATCCTTCAGATCGTAAAAAACGAAGGACCTATTACAGGCGAGCATATTGCTGAAAAGCTTAGTTTAACTCGCGCAACGCTTAGACCTGATCTTGCTATCCTTACAATGGCAGGTTATCTTGACGCACGGCCAAGAGTTGGGTATTTTTATACAGGGAAAACAGGCTCACAACTTCTTACTGAGAAAATAAGAAAAATTAAAGTTGACGATTATAAGTCTATACCAGTAGTTGTCCAAGAGAACGCAAGCGTATATGATGCGATTTGCTCGATGTTTCTTGAGGATGTAGGTACGTTGTTTGTTGTAAATGAAATGGCTCATTTAGTCGGTGTTTTATCAAGAAAAGACCTATTAAGAGCTGCGCTCGGTAAGCAAGATCTTGGTAGTATTCCAGTAACAATTATTATGACAAGAATGCCTAACATTACTGTTTGCTCACGAGAAGATCTTTTAATTGAAGTGGCAAATCAGCTAATCGAAAAGCAAATAGATGCCTTGCCGATTGTAAAAGATGTAGAGAACGGCATTGAGGTTATCGGGAGAATTACGAAAACAAATATTACCAGAGCTCTTGTAGATCTGGCTAAGGATGAAATTATTTAGCTTAGGAGGTTTATATGACAAATACAACAAATCGTGCAATTGTGTATGTTATTTCAGACTCGGTTGGTGAAACGGCAGAGCTTGTCGTAAAGGCGGCAGCAAGTCAGTTTGACCCTACCGATTTCGATGTTAGAAGAGTTCCCTACGTAGAGGACACGGCTACAATACATGAAGTGATGACACTTGCAAAAGAAACGAAAGCGATCGTAGCGTTTACCCTAGTGGTGCCTGAATTGAGAAAATTCCTTCTTGATGTCGCGTCAAAAGAAAATATTCAGGCTGTTGATATTATTGGTCCAATGATTGATCATATGCAAGAAGTTATTGGTAAAGCTCCGCGCAATGAGCCTGGACTCGTACATAAGCTTGATGAAGATTATTTTCGTCGAGTAGAAGCAATTGAGTTTGCTGTTAAATATGATGATGGGAGAGACCCACGTGGAATCGCACTGGCAGACATTGTTCTTGTAGGAGTTTCAAGAACATCGAAAACACCTCTATCTCAATACTTGGCTCATAAAAGGTTGAAGGTGGCTAATGTGCCGATTGTTCCTGAGGTCGACCCACCTGAAGAACTATTTACTGTTGGTGAAGGTAAATGCTATGCCCTTAAAATAAGCCCCGAGAAATTAAACAATATACGCAAAGAAAGACTAATTGCTCTTGGATTAAATGCCGAAGCGAGCTATGCAAATATGACGAGAATTAAAGACGAGCTTGAATATTTTGATACGATTATTAATAAGATGAATTGTCAAGTGATCGATGTTTCTAATCGAGCTGTAGAAGAAACAGCTAATTTAATTCTTAGCTTACATAAAGGGAAGCATACTTCTTAAAAAAAGCTTGAATAGAATGATTGATTTCTTCTATATTTTCCGCGAAAGCTATGTTAGCTAATATTGTTGATATCTCGCCTTTCAGCTATGCTGAAAAGTCACCTTGTGATGACCTATTATGAATATAGCTTGAAAAATCAAAGAATCACACCATCATCGGATTGAATTTGGTCACGATGATGGCGTTTTTTTATCGTTTTTACCTGTTCAATTTAATATTTTTAGTATATAATCAAATATTGTCAATAAAATTTGTCTATAATCATATAAGAAGGCTTTTAATAGAATGATTCTTAATCTATAGAGGCTTGAACTAAAATTCTGAAAGTTAAAACATAAATTTCAAAAGAAGGATAACTCAGGGAGATGTAGAATACAGAATTATGACGAAAAAGAAACTGACGCTTTTTGTCGATGCAGATGCATGTCCTGTTCTAATTAAGGAAGAAATGATGTCTTTTCAGCAAGCTTTATCAGAAACCGAAATCGTTTTTGTGGCATCGTATGCTCATATGAGCACGACGTTCCGTGAAGCGAGGTGGGTTATGGTAGACTCTGAAAAGGAAGAAGCTGATCTCTACATCCATCGTCATGCTAAGAAAGGTGATTTAGCTGTAACTCAAGACTATGGACTAGCAAGTATACTCCTTCCAAAGGGTGTTTTTGTCCTTTCTCCAAGAGGAAAAAGATACACTGAAGAGAACATTTCTACGCTTCTACATACGCGTTATTTAGCATCGAAAAGTAGAAGAGCGGGTAAGCATACAAAAGGTCCGCGTAAGTTTACGAGTGAAGATCGAGATGAGTTTCGGAAAGAATTAATTAAAATTTTGTCGAATTATGAAGGAGTTTATTTCTATTTGTCGAAATTATAGAACCTGTTGGTGATAATTAATGAGTGGCAGAATCCCGGAAGAGAAAATTGAAGCGATTCGCAAATCCACAGATATCGTTGATGTGATTAGTGATTATGTCCAACTGAAGAAACAAGGAAGGAATTTCTTCGGTCTTTGCCCTTTTCATGGGGAGAGTACTCCTTCATTTTCAGTAGCTCCCGATAAGCAAATATATCATTGCTTTGGTTGTGGCGCTGGTGGTAATGCATTTTCATTTTTAATGGAAATAGAAGGATACAACTTCATAGAAGCTGTTGAAGCACTTGGGCAGAAATCAGGGATAGAACTACCTGAAGTTCAAGACAATCAAAATAGTAATCCAAAGAAAACATCTGAGAATGAGGTCATCTATAAGGCTCATGATTTTCTAGCTAAGCTTTATAATCATTGCATGGTGAAGACGTCAGAAGGCGAAAAAGCTCGTGATTATCTGAGCAAGCGAGGCTTTACAAATGAAATGATTGAGAAGTTTCAACTTGGCTTTGCCCCTGATTCGTGGGATTATGCAACGGGATATTTGGAGAAAAGAAACTATCCTATAGAAAAAATTGCTAATGCCGGACTTCTTGCAAAAAGGGAATTTGATGGGAAATATTTTGATCGTTTTCGTAATCGTATTATGTTCCCAATATGGGATCCAAAAGGAAGACCGGTCGCATTTGGAGGTAGGATATTAGGAGAAGGTGAACCGAAATACTTGAATAGCCCTGAAACAAAATTGTTTCAGAAAGGAAAGTTTTTGTATGGTTTTCATCTTACCCGTTCTTCTATCCGCTTAAAAGATCAGGCTATCCTTTTAGAAGGTTACGTGGATGTGATTACAGCGTACGGGAATGGGGTACAAAATGTTGTAGCGAGTCTTGGGACAGCATTAACCAAAGATCAGGCTAAACTTCTACGAAGACAGACAGAATCAGTGGTGATTTGTTATGACTCAGATAAGGCGGGGATTAATGCTGCTACAAGAGCAGCGGATGAATTAGTCCAAGCTGGTTGCTATGTAAGAATCGCAAAAATGCCAAACGGACTTGATCCCGATGACTATATCCGAACATACGGTGCAGAACGGTTTGAAAAGGATGTAATAGGGGCAGCGTCAACAGTAATGTCTTTTAAAATGGAAGTTTTTCGATCAGGAAAAAACCTATCGGATGAAGGAGAACGAATCCGCTACATCGAAGAAGTACTTAAAGAAATTAGCGGACTTTCAAACGCTGTCGAAAGAGACCATTATCTTAGACAGCTATCGGAAGAATTCTCACTTTCACTCGATGCGCTAAAGCAGCAAGTTACCCAATTTTATAAAGAGGGCAAGAAAAGTAAGGATAATGCTCCTCCTAAAAGGGATAATAATGCTAGGAAAAATTTCTATGTGAAGAAAAAGCTCCTGCCTGCTTTCCAGAATTCAGAGCGAATCTTACTTGCATATATGATGCGAGATCTGGATGTTGCAGAAAAAGTACAGGAAGAGGTTGGCGGTTCGTTTAATATTGACGAGCATAGTGCGATCGCTGCATATCTGTATAGCTTTTATGCTAACGGCCATGAAGCGGACATTAGTCAATTCATGGAGCAGCTTACTGATCCTAACCTTGTCAAAATTGCTTCTGAACTGGCCATGATGGATTTAAATGAAGACGTGTCGGATAAAGAACTTCACGATTATATTCGGCAGGTGTTAAATTATCCAGAATGGATAAAGATAGAAGAGAGAGAAAAAGAGAAAAAAGAAGCGGAAATGAAGCAAGACTTTGTCCAGGCAGCTAAGATCGCTATGGAAATTCTTGAAATGAAGAAGAATTTAAAAAAATCATTTTAAGAAATTTACTATTTTTATTGTTGAGATGTATGGAAGGAGGGGATCGAATGGCTGAAAAACCAACTCGCCAGCCGGCGGAAGGTGAATTAACCATCGATCAAGTGAAAGAGCAGTTAGTAGAGCTTGGAAAGAAAACAAGCTTAATTACTTACTCTACGATCGTAGAACGGTTGTCCCCGTTTGAACAGGATTCCGATCAAATGGATGAATTCTTTGAATATCTAGAGGAACAAGGTGTAGAAGTCATCGAAGATAGTACTGAAAACCCTTCGCCTCAAGAAGTAAATAAGGAAGAAGAATTCGATCTTAATGACTTAAGTGTTCCTCCGGGCGTCAAAATAAATGATCCCGTTCGTATGTACCTTAAAGAGATTGGCCGAGTAGATCTTCTTTCTGCGAAGGAAGAGATTAGTCTAGCACAACGTATTGAAGAAGGTGACGAAGAGGCAAAGCGTCGTCTCGCTGAAGCAAACCTTCGACTAGTTGTTAGTATCGCGAAAAGATACGTAGGACGAGGTATGCTCTTCTTAGATTTAATTCAAGAAGGAAATATGGGTCTCATTAAAGCCGTTGAGAAATTTGATTACCGTAAAGGTTACAAATTTAGTACTTATGCCACGTGGTGGATCCGTCAAGCTATCACTCGCGCCATTGCAGACCAGGCTAGAACGATTCGTATTCCAGTTCATATGGTTGAAACAATCAATAAATTGATTCGTGTGCAGCGCCAGCTTCTTCAGGATCTTGGCCGTGAACCAGCTCCTGAAGAAATTGGTAAGGAAATGGACCTGTCTCCTGAAAAGGTCCGTGAAATTCTTAAGATAGCTCAAGAACCAGTATCTTTAGAAACGCCTATTGGGGAAGAAGACGATTCCCACCTCGGGGACTTTATTGAAGATCAAGATGCGTTGGCACCATCCGATGCTGCAGCTTATGAACTACTCAAGGAACAGCTTGAAGACGTACTAGATACGCTGACTGATCGAGAGGAAAATGTTCTTAGACTGCGTTTCGGACTTGATGATGGACGTACAAGAACCCTAGAAGAAGTAGGTCGCGTCTTTGGAGTTACACGTGAGCGAATTCGCCAGATCGAAGCGAAAGCACTTCGCAAGCTACGTCATCCAAGTAGAAGCAAACGACTTAAGGATTTTCTTGAATAGAATGGATCACTCTCTGTCTGCTCATGCAGTCAGGGAGTTTTTTTATAGCTTAATGAATCACATTCTTACCATATGTGGAAACGGTTTAGTTA
Organism: Anaerobacillus sp. 1_MG-2023; assembly: GCF_030547345.1. Classification (NCBI taxonomy): domain Bacteria; kingdom Bacillati; phylum Bacillota; class Bacilli; order Caryophanales; family Bacillaceae; genus Anaerobacillus; species Anaerobacillus sp. 1_MG-2023. Next base: position 67,671 of record NZ_JAUORD010000002.1, read on the forward strand.
AAAACTCTTTTTTTATCGTTAGTGGAACGGATCAATAAAGAATACAATTCCTGTCATTTATTTTACTGATTTTTCTTTCGTTTTGCAAATGCCCCTTTTTGTATAAAAAGCGTTAACCCCCGTTGTAGTAGGCTTCTGAAAATAGTTTGGCAAAAAAATAATATATAAAATTATTTTTATATTCTAAAATGTTGAAAAAGTAGCAATCAAAGGAGATAATGAAATGTAAGCGCATTCACATTATTGGATTTTTATTTACAGGAGGTTATTTGTTCATGAACTTTGACTTAACGAAAGAACAAAAAATGATTCAGAAAATGATTCGAGAATTTGCGGACGAAAAAGTGGCGCCAGGTGCCGAACAACGCGATAAAGAGAAAAGGTTTCCAAAAGAGATATTTCAACAGCTTGGTGACTTGGGGATTATGGGGCTTCCATTTCCAGAAGAATATGGAGGAGGCGGTGCAGATACCGTCAGCTTTGCAATCGTAGTAGAGGAATTGAGTCGTGCATGTGGTTCAACTGGAATTACATACTCGGCGCACGTATCACTAGGAGGGGCACCGCTGAACTTATTTGGTACTGAAGAACAGAAGCAGAAATATCTTGCCCCAATCTGTTCCGGTGAGTCATTAGGAGCCTTTGGTTTAACAGAACCTAATGCTGGTTCTGACGCAGGTGGGACCGAGACTGAAGCAGTACTGAAAAATGGAGAATGGGTAATTAATGGAAGCAAATGTTATATAACGAATGCTTCATATGCTGATCATCTTGCATTAACGGCTATTACTGATCGTAAGGATGGTAATAAAGAAATTAGTGCAATCATTGCGCCTACTTCTGCACCAGGATTTAGAGTAGTTGATAACTATGAGAAGCTTGGACTTCATTCTTCAAACACAACGGAACTTGTAATGGAAGACGTGAGAGTCCCAGAAGAAAATCTGCTGGGGAAACGCGGAGATGGCTTTAGACAATTTCTTATTACTCTTGATGGTGGTCGAATTGGAATAGGTGCTATGGGAGTAGGGATTGCTCAGGCAGCTTATGAGAAGGCGTTACAGTATGCTAATGAGCGTAAGCAGTTTGGTCGTGCTATTTCACGCTTCCAGGCGATTCAATTTAAGCTAGCGGATATGGCGATGAAAATTGAATTAGCGAGAACGATGGTATATAAAGCAGCCTGGTTGAAAGATCAAGGGAAGAAATTTACAAAAGAAGCTTCTATTTGTAAGCTCTATGCTTCAGAAATTTGTATGGAAGTTTGTGATCAAGCTGTTCAGATTCATGGAGGAAATGGATATATGCGCGATTATCACGTTGAGCGTTATTTTAGAGATGCAAAACTACTTGAAATTGGAGAAGGTACTTCAGAAATCCAAAGAATGGTTATTGCTCGAGAAATTGGTTGTTAAACTGAACGAGCGCTCGATTAGTTGTTACTCTTGAAGTTTCTCTATTATTGTCTTTTTCATAACATGAATTTATTAGTGAACCCCATTAACTAGTTAATTTTGGTTCAAGTCGTAAAGGAGCCAAAACCAACACTGATTATTAACTAAGTAAATACCATGGTCCAGAAGAGAAGAAGATGATCTCTTTATCTCTTCTGGGTTCTTAATGATGATAGGAGTGTTACTATGACGAATTTGCTTCATGAGACGATCGGATCGATGCTCGAAAGACAAGTGGATCAGTTTGGGAAAAAAGAAGCTGTCGTCTACTCAAAAGAAAAAATTCGATTCACATTTGAAGAGTTCAATAATGAAGTAAACAGAGTTGCTAAAGCGTTGCTAGGGTTGGGTGTTACTAAAGGAGAGAACGTAGCAGTTTGGGCTACGAATGTGCCGGAATGGTTACTTTTGCAATTTGCCACTGCAAAAGTGGGGGCGGTCCTTGTCACGATTAATACGAATTACCAATCATCAGAGTTAGAATATGTCCTAAAGCAGTCAGAATCCACTCGTCTCTTTTTAATTGATGGCTTCAAAGGCACTTCTTATCCTGAGGTTTTCTTGCAACTTCAAAAAAGCAATGATCAACTGACTGGTGGGAAATGTGTGATAGCTGGCCTTCCATATTTGAAAGATGTTATTTATATTGGATCAGAAGAACGTTCTTTGTTCATGAATTGGCGAGATTTTCTCAAGGGAAGCGTATCGGTGACAGATAAAGCATTAGAAATGAGAAATGGAGAACTTGATCCAGACGATGTCATTAATATGCAGTATACGTCAGGAACGACCGGCTTTCCGAAAGGAGTGATGCTCACTCATAATAATATTCTCAATAATGGCTACCAGATTGGCCAATGTATGGAGCTCACTCATAATGACCGACTTTGTATTCCTGTTCCATTTTTCCACTGTTTTGGTTGTGTGCTCGGAACTTTAGCGGCTTTTTCTGTAGGAGCGACAATCTTTCCGATCATTGAATTTGAACCAGAACTGGTACTAAGAACTGTGGAGAAAGAAAGATGTACAGCACTTCATGGTGTACCAACGATGTTCATCTCCGAACTCAGTCTTGCTGAATTTGAATCCTATAATCTAAGCTCGTTAAGGACCGGCATAATGGCTGGAAGCCCATGTCCGATAGAAGTGATGAAAAACGTCATGAAAAGAATGAATATGGTAGAAATAACAATAGCTTATGGACAGACTGAAGCTTCACCAGTAATTACCCAAACAAGAACCAATGATCCGCTCGAGTATAGAGTAAATACAGTGGGAAGAGCCTTACCAGGTGTCGAAGTGAAGATAGTTGATCCCGTATCAGGCCTCGAGGTTCCATCTGACGAAGCGGGTGAGCTATGCACGAGAGGGTATCACGTGATGAGAGGGTACTACAACATGCCTGAGGCTACGAGTCAAGTGATTGATGAAGAAGGATGGCTTCATACTGGAGATATCGCTAAAATGGACTCAGAGGGGTATGTAGAGATTACAGGACGTTTGAAAGATATGATTATACGTGGGGGAGAGAATGTTTATCCCAGAGAGATTGAAGAATTTCTGTATACCCATTCGTCTGTTCAGGACGTTCAGGTTATTGGAGTACCAGATGAGAAATACGGTGAAAAGGTAGTAGCATGCATTCAATTAAAAGAAAAAGGAGCAGTTAATGCTGCCGATATTCTGTTATACTGCAAAGGTAAAATTGCAAGATATAAAGTACCTGCACACGTCTTCTTTGTAGATGAGTATCCAATGACAGCTTCGGGGAAAATACAAAAATACAAGTTACGTGAATCAGCAGTTGAATGGGCGAACCTTAATTCAGAAATATCCAAATAAAAATAATTGTTGGCATCAGTGATTGTGCTGATGCCGTTTGTTTTATTAAAAAAATTTGCTATGATAAGTATAGAGTGAAATCAATGATAAATATGTGATTTGCCTCGCTTCCCCTTTTCTTTCATAGCGTTTTCAAGTAAAATAAGTTATGATTTGTTTACTCTTACATAATTGGGGAAAACGATATCAGCGAATCGGTACAAGGAGGAAAAGAAATGAAAAAGAATCCGCTTATTCCATTTGCATGGACGGCAGTTATCGGATTAATTCTCATTATTGGTGTTTCTTTCTGGGCATTGCAACAGGGCGGCGAAGAAAGTGCTGAAGGTGAAGGCGAGAAGCAAGAACAAGCTGAAGCAGCAGCACCAGAAGATATTTACGCTCAGAACTGTGCTTCCTGTCATGGCGGTGATCTAGGCGGCCAGGTTGGACCAGCTCTAAATGCTGTTGGCGGAAAGTACTCCAAAGATGAAATTCTCGACATTATTAATAATGGTAAAGGGTCGGGAATGCCAGCTGGAGTTATTCAGGGAGAACAAGCTGAAGCAGTAGCTCAGTGGTTATCTGAGAAAAAATAAGAAGGAAAAAAGCTTTCTGTGAGAACAGGAGGCTTTTCTATTTGTATGTCAATTAACCTTTCTAGAATGCAAATTCTTGTTAGCTTGCATGCAGAGAGGGTAAACTATAGAAAAGAAAACTGGATAAGTAGTGGTGAAAAAATGAACGATAAATTATTATCTGAACGTTTGAAAATGGTTGCGAATTTTGTTCCAGAGGGAAGCAAAGTGGCTGATATTGGATCTGATCATGCCTATTTGCCATGTTATTTGATGAATCATCAACGTATTACTATGGCAATTGCCGGAGAAGTGAACGAGGGTCCATACCAATCGGCTATCAAGCAAGTTAAGCGAAGCGGATTCACCAATGAGATAACAGTACGTAAGGGAAACGGCCTTGAAGTCATCTCGCCTGGAGAAGTGGATGTGATTACAATCGCAGGAATGGGAGGACAACTCATACGGGATATCTTGCTAGGCGGAGTAGAGAAGCTAGAAGATGTGAAGCGGCTAATCTTACAACCTAATGTTGCGGCACATCTTTTACGTGAACGGCTTGCGGATTTGAACTGGGAACTTGTCGAGGAACGGATTCTTGAAGAAGATGATAAAATTTACGAAGTCCTTGTATTTGATGCTGGCAATGGAAAGCAACCCTACGCTGGAATGGACGGCAAAGAACTTCAAAAGAATTTACTTGCAGGCCCCTTTCTCCTAAAGGATAGAAATGAAGCGTTTATGAAAAAATGGCAGGTTGAATTAAAGAAAAGAGAACGAATCTTACAGTCTCTTACAAATACAGAAGGTGTTTCTGACAAAGAAGCGCAGGTAACGAATGAACGTGACATTATTAAGGAGGTAATCTCATGAGCAAGATAGCTTCAGCTCAGGCGCTTATTCAAGAATTTGAGTCCTGGTCAAAAAAGAAGTATGCCGAAAATGGAGATCCAATTGGTTTGCAAATCGGAAGCTTAAACAAAAAGGTTAAAAAGGTAATGACCGCGCTTGATGTTCTTCCCAACGTGGTAGACGAAGCAGTTCGAGAAGGGGTAGATTTAATTATTGCCCATCACCCCCTCCTTTTCCGTCCTCTTAAGAAAATCAATTTGGATACAGAACAGGGGAAAATGGTGGAGAAGCTAATTAAAAATGACATCACTGTTTACGCGGCACATACAAATTTAGATGTTGCCCCTGGCGGTGTAAATGATATGCTCGCGGATGCATTAGGACTACAAGAAACGAGCGTTCTTGTTGAAACATTTCAACGAGAACTAAAGAAAATAGCTATATTCGTTCCAATTACACATCAGGAACAAATTAGAACAGCTCTTTCGAAATCAGGAGCAGGGTTTATAGGCGAATATAGTGATTGTACATTTACTTCTCAAGGAACTGGCCGATTCAAGCCCACAGTTCAAGCGCAGCCATTTATTGGTGAATCAGGAGAGTTAGAAGCTGTTCAAGAGGTGAAAATTGAAAGCATTTTTCATGGAGATCAACAAGCGAAGGTTTTAAATGCTGTTAAAAAGGCGCATCCTTATGAAGAAGTAGCTTACGATATTTATCCTTTAGAAAATGAACCAGAAAATCTTGGGCTGGGAAGAATAGGTCATCTTGATGCAGAAATGACATTAGAAGATTTTGCTGATTATGTGAAAGAAAAGCTTGGCGCAAGTGGTGTTAGAATTGTAGGAGATCTTACTTCTAAAATAAAAAAAGTTGCTGTGTTAGGTGGAGACGGTAATAAATTTATTAGTGCAGCTCGATTTAGTGGAGCAGATGTATTTGTATCAGGTGATATTTATTACCATGTAGCTCACGATGCTATGATGGAGGGGCTCCAAATTATTGATGCAGGCCATAATATTGAAAAGATTATGATTGAGGGTGTACGGGAAAAATTGCAGGCTTTTGTAGAAGAGAAAAATTTTGATACGGTTATTATGTCTTCACAAGAAATAACGGACCCCTTTCAGTTTAGATAAACAAAAATCCCGCCTAAAAGTAGGCGGGATTTTTGTTATTTTTTCACTTTCACTTTAGGGAGAATTTTAGAAGAAGGAACGTTTAGCTCACGAGTCCACGTTTCTTCGTTGTCAGGATCATATTGATCAAGAAAACGTATCACTTCTTTTGTAATCGGAGTTGGTGTAGAAGCACCTGCAGTTACTCCAACTGTTTCAACACCTTCAAGCCATTCAAGCTTTAATTCAGAAATATCCGCAATCCGATAGGCTGGTGTGCCAGCAACTTCAATGGATACTTGGGCAAGTCTATTAGAGTTGTTACTCTTAGGATCTCCAACCACAAGAACTAAGTCAGTATCACCAGCTTGTTGGGCTACGGCTTCCTGACGAACTTGAGTGGCATTACAAATTTCATTATGAATAACCGCGTGTGGATAACGTTCCATTGCTTTTTCTATAATTTCTTGAACATCCCACTGACTCATGGTCGTCTGATTTGTAATAATGATGTTATCAGAATCGATTTCAAGTTCGTCAACTTCTTCAGGCTTTTCAACAAGATGCACAATATCAGGAGCAATCCCCATCGCACCTTCAGGCTCAGGGTGGCCTTTTTTGCCAATATAAATGACGTGATAGCCCTCTTTTTGTTTTTCGCGAATTAAATCATGTGTCACTGTTACATCTGGACAGGTAGCGTCAAGTACAGTAAGGCCTTTTTTCTCCGCTAACTCTCGAACTTGAGGTGAAACACCATGTGCAGTGAAAATGACAGTTCCTGATTCTACTTTTTCGAGAATCTCCATCCGATTTGGTCCATCAAGTGTAATGATACCATCATCTTCAAATGCATCTGTCACGTGTTTATTATGAACGATCATCCCGAGTATAAAGATCGGGCGCGGTAATGTTTTATCTAATGCGGCATTTCGTGCAATTACCATAGCATCGACAACACCATAGCAATAACCTCTTGGCGAAATTTTAGTTACTTTCATCGAGTACCTCCTCAACCCAAATACGGATTGTTGTATAACTGATCTTACTTAATTATAAAGGAGATTCCGAGATAACTCAATGAATCACGATGTTCATACATAGAGTTTCGGTTTAGACTTGATACTGATTTCATTTGAGCTTGTCGTTTTTGTTTTTTTCTTGGCTTTTACCCCTGTGGGCTTCTTAGTTGGTTTTTTCTTTGGAGTTTTTTTCTGCTTTTTCGGTTTTTCTTCGACTTCATCCTCTGTTTCATCCTCTTCACTTGACCCTGAAGACTTCTGATATTCCTTAAACAAAGCAATCATTTCTGGGAGCTGCTTAACCATTGGACCGTATTGTTGCACCATTGGTTTAATTGTATCAGCAGCCTGCATCACTTTTTGAACATTTTGGATCATTCCCATCATATCCATGCCACCCTGTCCGGCACCCGGAAGGATTCTAGAGAGCATGCCGGCTTGTTGGGGTAAACCTGGGATGGCACCTCGTTGCATGGCTGGAAATGCTCCTGGAGGAGTCGGGAGTCCCTGACTTCCTTGAGGGGCGCCTCCTCCTAAAAACCTGGATAGCAGACCGCCGCCACCTCCTGTTTGCTGAGGCTGTGCAAATCCTGGCCCAGGACCTTGAAACCCTCCTCCGGAAAATGGAAAGCCCATACCTGGACCCGGACCACTTTGAGGGGAGGGAGGAAATTGATTCATGTCTTACCCTCCTTATGATAACTTGACCATAATAAGCTCTTGGTATTAATAAGGTATGCCGCAAAAATAGAAGGTGTGAGAATAGAGATTAATGGGCAATACAAGTAATGAGAAGTTTTATGAAGTGAAATTAGTTAGGGAATCGCTTTACTTTTTATAATGGTGTTCTACGATTCAACCTTAAAGTTTCTGTTGTTCTTGTTCGGCGACTATTGTAAACGTGTTGCGAAATTGAAAAACGATCACTTTCACCGAATTTATGGCTTTCTAAAATAAATAAGATGATCGCTCTTTCCTTAACGTATGGCGCTTTGAGCAAAAATGTTCTATAATACAAGTTGGATTAATGGATGGAGGAACAATAATAATGAAACACTTTGATAGATTAGGGCTTAAGCCTTTTTTAGTTGATGCTCTAGAAGCTCAGAAATTCAACAGACCAACCGAAATACAGGAGAGACTGGTCCCAGCGATACGCAATGGTGACAGTGCGATCGGACAATCGCAAACAGGATCAGGCAAAACGCTTGCTTTCTTACTCCCACTTATTCATCGAATTGATAGTGGATTAAATGAATGTCAGGCTGTTATTACAGCGCCTACGAGAGAATTGGCCGATCAAATTTACAACGAATCGTTAAAATTGATCTCTACGCTTCCTGAAGAAGAGGCAATTTCTATTAAAAAGGCTGTAGGTGGAACTGATCGTAAACGTATGATTAGTCGTATGAAAAACACACCACATATTGTCATTGGAACGCCGGGGCGTATTAAGGATCTTGTTGAAGAGCAGGCGCTAAGCGTTTTTCCTGCAACGATGCTTGTTGTTGATGAAGCGGACCAAATGTTGGACATGGGATTCATTGAAGATGTAGACTATATCGCATCTCGAATGGCTAAACAACTACAAATGCTTGTGTTCTCTGCAACTATTCCAAAGAGCTTGCAGCCATTTTTGAAAAAGTACATGGACAATCCTAAATTTGTAGAAGTGAATGCAGAACAGGTGACGGCTGATAAAGTAGAGAACATTTTTATTCCTGCGCGATATAAGGAGAAGAAAGAGCTACTTTTGAATGTGACTAAGGCAATTAATCCTTATCTTGCTCTTGTCTTTACTAACACTAAACAAACGGCAGATGAAGTGGCTGACTTCCTTATCGAAAATGGCCATAACGTTGAAAGACTTCATGGAGGTGTTCAAGCACGTCAGCGTAAACAAATTATGAAGAAAATCCAGGAAGCTGAATGTCAGTATGTAGTCGCAACTGACCTTGCTTCAAGAGGGATCGACATTAAGGGCGTTTCACACGTGATTAACTTCGAACTACCAAAAGATCTGGATTTCTATATTCACCGAGTAGGACGTACAGCAAGAGCGGGTCACGATGGAATAGCGTATACACTGGCAGAACCATCTGATCAACAAGCTATACAAAAGCTATCTTCAAAAGGTATTAGCATCGAATACAAAGAAATTAAAAATGGTGAGTGGGTAGAAGCTAAGCCCGTAACTCCAAGAAAAAAGCCTACCTCATCAAAACCTGAGGTTTTTGTACCTAAGCCTAAGAAAGTAAAGCCAGGCTATAAAAAGAAAATGCAGCAGGAAAGAGATCGGATTCAGCAAAAGCGCGGTCGGAAATAATTCAAAACCCTCTTATAACAGAGGGTTTTTGTCTGCTTAATCATTATGAGAGAGCATGTGTTAAATATACTTTTTCAATCGACATCATTAGATGGCAGGTTAGCAAAAAGATATAATAAAATGATGAAGTGAAAAGGGAAGGATTGAAGATAATGTTGAAAATAGGCTCACACGTTTCAATGAGCGGTGATAAAATGCTTCTCGGAGCAAGCGAAGAAGCTGTTTCATATGGCGCTACAACTTTTATGATTTACACGGGTGCACCTCAAAATACGAGGCGGAAAGCGATTGAAAAGCTTAATATTGATAAAGGTTCGGCCCATATGAAAGAGAATGGTATCAGTGACATCGTTGTCCATGCGCCATACATTATTAATATTGGAAACACTACAAAACCTGAAACCTTTCAGCTCGGAGTCGATTTTCTCAGATCTGAAATAGAGCGTACACATGCTCTTGGTGCTCGCCAAATCGTGCTCCATCCTGGTGCTCATGTAGGTGCTGGGGCAGATAAAGGAATTCAGAAAATTATCGAAGGATTAAATGAGGTGCTAACAGCCGATCAAGAAGTTCAAATCGCTCTTGAAACAATGGCTGGTAAGGGTTCTGAGTGCGGAAGGAGCTTCGAAGAACTAGCTCAAATCATTGAGGGTGTTACACATAATGAAAAGTTATCCGTTTGTTTTGATACTTGCCATACGCACGATGCAGGTTATGATATTGTTCATGACTTTGACGGAGTTCTAAATGAATTCGACCGAATGATCGGAGTGGATCGGTTAAAGGTGCTTCACGTGAATGATAGTAAAAATGAGCGTGGTGCGTCTAAAGACCGTCATGAAAATATTGGGTTTGGTCACATTGGCTTTGATGCACTTAATAAAGTGATTCATCATCCTCAATTGAAAGATGTTCCTAAGATCTTAGAAACGCCTTATGTAGGAGAAGACAAGAAAAATAAGAAGGCGCCTTATAAATTAGAGATTGAAATGCTTCGAAATCAAAATTTTGATGAAGATTTAAAAAGTAAACTAATGTCTGTCTAACAAAAAACCGCTTAAGCGGTTTTTTGTTATTGGGTAAGAAAAGAGAGAATTAACTTGTTTACGCGTGACGCAACCGAAGGACTAACTTCACGACTAATTTTCATTAATATACGTTTTCGTTGCGTTTGGTTAGCGATATCAATATTTTCTTGTTTTAAAATTTGCACAATTTTCTTTGCATCAGTTGCTGAAAGTGTAATACCATATTGGTTAGATAGTTGAAGCAATTCCTCTGTTGTAATTCGATTCAATTTAAAATTTACAAGTTGAAGCTGTATTGGATTCATCACGATGCCCCCTTTGCCTATCTCATACTATGCACACAGTTCACGATGGTGTTCGCAAAAGAACATTCTAAACTTTTAGGATCAGGTTATTTTATTATCGTTTTCTTGAGTTTTGACTCATGACATATCGTGAATGAGCCAATAGACAATTATGCTCTTTAACATAAGCTTCAAAGAAATAAGAGACATACTTTGGAGGGTCCCATGGAAAAAAAACAGCATAGGAAAGAAAGTAAAACGCATTTAATTTATAGACTTTTTATGATTATGATTGGCGCTTTTCTCGCTGCCGCAGCCATTGAATTATTTTTAGTTCCAAATCAGTTGATTGACGGTGGAATTATAGGGGTATCCCTTATTTTAGATCACCTCACAGCATTTAATTTTGCTATTCTGGTTGTCGTGTTAAATCTTCCATTTATGTATTATGGTTATAAGCAAATTGGTAAGACGTTTGCCTTTTCAACATTATTTGGGATTATCGGGCTTGCTACATTCGAAACCTTTCTTCATCATACAGATCCATTTACAACGGAACCTATTCTTGGTACGGTTTTCGGCGGATTGACATTGGGACTAGGCGTTGGATTGGTGATTAGACATGGCGGTTCAATGGATGGTACTGAAATATTAGGGATTTTGTTAACGAAAAAAATTCCTTTTTCAATTGGCGAGTTTGTTATGTTTACAAACATATTTATTTTTACGTGGGCTGGATTTGTTTTCAGTTGGGAGAATGCGATGTATTCTGTAATGGCGTATTATATCGCTTTTAAGACAATTGATACGGTGATTCAAGGTCTTGATGAAACGAAAGCTGTATTGATTGTCTCGGATTTATACGAGGAAATTTCGAATGCTATTTTAGATCGACTTGGTAGAGGAACGACAAAACTCGTTGGTAAAGGTGGTTATACTGACGAGGAGAAAGAAGTAATATATGTAGTTATAACAAGGTTAGAGGTAACGAAACTAAAAAGTGTGATCTACGACATTGACCCTCATGCATTTATTACAATTATGAATACTCAAGAAACAAGAGGGGCGAAATTCAAATCTCCAATTCATTAGACTTCCTATACCGGGGGTCTTTTTTCTTATGGAATTGTAATGATTTATGAGCAAAATAGTAGAAAGGTTTGAGAAAAAGATGATAGGGTATTACCTTAACTGGTGCTCTTCAGCTTTATTAATACCAGTTGAAAAGGAGTGCAACACTATTAATTTTATTCAAAACAACATCAAAAAACCTCTGTCTATGATCACTGTAATTGTTCTAACACTTGTTCTAGCATTAGTCCTTGTACAATCTCATCTATTTAATGAGCAGGTGGCCGATGCTGAAACAACTGTCGGTGAATTGGATCAGAAATCATCCCAGAATGATCAGATGAAAACACAGACAGCTATTAGTAAATTAGAAAAAGAAACGGGTTACTCACTTGACCCAGACACAGTAAGTGTAGAAGAGTGGAAGCAGGCAAAAGCTTACTCTGAACAGTTCTACCAAGATAGCGAGGGGAAGTTTAGTAAGAAGTGGGGATTGTTTTTAACGTATCAGGCTATGAAAGAAGATATTGATCCTACAATCGTTTATGAGCTTCTGAAAGTTGAGACAGGAAATACGTTTGACCCTGAACTCATTGGGCCAGAAACAAAGTATGGGCATGCTTATGGGATGGCTCAATTCATGACAAATACGGCTCCGTGGATTGCAGATATGGCGGAGATTGATTATTCAGAAGACAAGCTATTTGACCCTTATTTTTCAATAACACTTTCCGTCACCTATCTTGATTATCTTTATGAAAAATATGAGAATTGGGATGAAGCTCTGACAGCTTATAACCGAGGTATCGGCGGATTGAAGGCTTATGTAGCAGAAAAAGGAACACCGAAAAGCAGCTATTCAGAAGAGATTCAGGAGATGGCTACCCTTCATGAAATGTAAACACAGCTAAAAAGCACCTTCGTTTCTTTCTCCGAAGAAGCGTAAAGATGGCCACAGCTTTCAAGTCTGAAAGCTGTGGCCATTTAGTGTTATGGAGGAACTTTTTATCCGATTTATGACCAATCAAATTACGGCTGGCTGATAGAATCTCATCAAGGAAATTTACAAATGTTTATCATATAAGGTATACTACATAATGTAAATCGTAATGATTCTTATAGATGGAAGGTTTTATTTATGGCAACTTCTCAAAATATCATTGATCTTCAGAATATCTCTTTTCATTATGGGGATGGATATGTTCTTGAAGACATTACTTTTTCTATTCCTAGTGGAGCATTTGTAGGACTTGTAGGTCCGAATGGTTCAGGTAAATCAACTTTAATTAAAATCATATTTGGACTATTGAAGCCTCAAAAGGGCCAAGTGAATATATTCGGCAAGAAGATGAATAAGTTTCATGAGTGGAGTAAAATCGGTTATGTCTCTCAGAAAGCAAATAGTTTTAATTCAGGATTTCCTGCTTCTGTATTTGAAGTCGTTTCAATGGGATTAGCGAGTAAACTTGGGTTATTCAAATTTATGAAAGCAACACATCGAAAAGCAGTTATGGAGGCTCTCAAACAAGTAGGAATGAGTGATTATGCATCAAGTAATATTGGAGAACTTTCTGGTGGACAGCAGCAGAGAGTGTTTATTGCAAGAGCGCTTGTCAGTAAACCAGAAATTCTTATTCTTGATGAACCTACGGTGGGGGTAGATGCTAATTCAACGAGTGATTTCTATGAACTTCTTGGTAAGCTTAATCAGGAGAATGGCATTACCTTGCTTCTTGTCACACATGATATCGGAACGATTACGGATAAAGTAACGCATGTGGCATGTTTGAATAAAACCCTTCACTTTCATGGTGAAACAAATGAATTTGAACAATTTAATGATCGTGAACTATCTGGATTTTATGGCCATCATGTTCACGTTCTAAGTCACGACCATGATCACGGAGGCATTTAGAAAATGATAGAAGCTTTATGGAAATTTGAGTTTTTGCAAAACGCTTTTTTGGCGGGCATATTAATTGGAATTATTGCGCCGCTACTTGGAGTGTTTATTGTTGTTAGAAGACAGGCATTAATAGCGGATGCTTTATCACATATTACTTTGGCAGGAATAGCTGCTAGTTTACTTCTAGGTAAGTATTTTACATTCTGGCAGGGCGTTAATCCTGTTTATATGGGAATGGGATTTTCTGCAGCGGGTTCGTTATTTATTGAGCAACTGCGAAAAGTGTACAAGCATTTTGAAGAGCTAGCGATCCCCATTACTTTATCTGGGGGGATTGGACTTGGGGTCGTATTCTTATCATTAGCAGATGGATTCAATTCTGATCTATTTAATTATTTATTCGGAAGCGTCATTGCCATTAGTCGAAGTGACTTAATGGCTGTGGCAGTGATAACGATTATTGTCGTACTTGTTGTGATTTTATTATACAAAGAACTATTTTTTCTCTCATTCGATGAAGAGCAAGCAATCGTATCAGGTGTTAGAGGAAAGTGGATTCATTTCATTTTTATTTTACTTGTCGCGTTTGTGATTGCCGTTTCGATGCAGATTGTAGGAGTACTACTCGTTTCGGCGCTTATGACGCTTCCTGTTGCTGCAAGTATTCGAATTGCTAGAGGATTTAAGCAAACAATCGTATACTCCATTATTTTGGGAGAAATTGCGGTGCTTGGTGGACTTGTTCTGGCATATTATCTAGATATTGCTCCGGGTGGAACAATTGTTATTCTATCAGCGTTGATCTTGTTGTTCGTGCTTCTATTCAAAAGATTAAAACAGTGGAAATCTTAACATAATGAGGTGGATATATGAATGTCTCTACAGCATTGCGTATTTTAAAGGATGAAGGTTATAAATACACTGAAAAACGGGAGGATCTCGTCACTCTTTTCGCCAAAGAAAAGAGGTATCTTTCAGCAAGAGATGTGCTGAACCATATGCAAGAAAGCTATCCCGGGATGAGTGTTGATACGATTTACAGAAATTTAACTCTGTTTGCGGATTTAACGATATTAGAGGAGACAGAATGGAACGGTGAAAAGCGCTATCGTCTTAGCTGTTCAACCAATACGCATCATCATCATCTCATTTGTCTGGATTGCGGTAAAACACGCCAAATAGAATCCTGTCCAATGGAGAACATTCCAGTAGGAGACTCTGAGTTTGAAGTAACAGGACATAAATTTGAAGTGTACGGTCGTTGTGTTGCATGTCAGGCGTATGCCTAAAAGCGGAAGAGCATAATTATGCTCTTCCGCTTTTATTATGGTGCTTAAGCCACTGTTGAGCTTCTGGCCATGTTTCCAATCGAGATACATTAGAAGGCACTGTTCCTTGGTTGTATGGAGTGTCAAAAAGGATCACTGGGATCTCACATTCCTCTGCAATCGCACATGCATTATCGTATTTATCCTCAAAAAAAACGTCAACGCTATGTTCTTTAATGGAATCAATTTTATCATGTTTTCCAATAAGTTCGATATGATGATAAGGGACGCCATTTGATGTAAACCAGTCTTTTGTTGTGTTGAGTAAATGATCCCCTCTTGCACTAATGTAGAAAAGTTCATAATCCAATTTCCATTCTTCTAGGATAGGATGAGCTTGATCCGCGATAAGGGCATTTGCGTAAATTTTTTCTTCATTTGTTTTTAACCACTCAAAAAACTTTTTTTGAGGAATGCCGAGAAGGTTAGCGAGATTGTACTGAGTGATATCATGTAATGATAATTGTTTATTAAATGAAGAATTTAAATAAGGAAGAAAGGTTTTAGGACTTGTTACAGTTCCATCAATATCAAGTCCGAGTCTTTTGATCGTCATAATATAACTCCTTTTTGATTTGCTCTCTTTTCATCATATCATAGAAAAGAAAGGCAATAAGAAGGAATTGGGATTATCTTACTGATTGAACGAACATATTCTTACACTCACTGACAAATACTAATCATGCTCCACAACAAGGTAAAGTGAGGGATGTATATGACAGAAGACAGACATGATGACGATCTGGACTTTATCGAGGAGCGCGAAGTTCGCAGCGAATCGGAAGAGGAATATCTTGAGGAAGCTGCAGCTGAAGTAGCCCCTGGTGTATTAGACCGTCCTTATTTACAGTCGCCTGAAAATGAACGTCCAACTGCTGAGGAGTATCATGAACACTTTGAAGCTAAAAGACAGGAACAGGATCGAACAGGAGTGGGAGTGGGTGTAGCTGCTCTTGCTTTATCGGTTATTTCCTTGTTCATACTTCCCGTCATTCTTGGAGCAGCGGGAATCGTCGTAGGATTTGTTGCTAGGAGAAAGGGACTAACAACGCTCGGATCATGGGCGATTGGTGTTGGTGCCGCTTCAATGATCATCAGCTTATTCTTCGCACCGTTCTTTTAGTTGAAAACCTTAATAGAAAAGCCAGGCACTTTAAAAGTGCCTGGCTTTTCTTCTTTGATCAAGAAAAAGAATTAAGAGTTAGCTTCAGCTTTCTCTTTTTCTTCTGCCATTTTCTTGTAATGTTCTTCTGCTATTTTGTCGACTTCTTTTTTCAACTCTTCTACCATGGTTTCCTCAGGAACTTTACGGATAATTTCACCATGTCGGAAGAGGAGACCTTCACCACGTGCACCTGCAATACCGATATCAGCTTCACGCGCTTCACCTGGACCATTCACTGCACATCCAAGCACGGCTACTTTAATAGGTGCTTTGATTGTTGAAATGTACTCTTCGACTTCATTTGCGATTGAAATAAGGTCAATTTCGATACGCCCACAAGTTGGACAAGAAATTAATGTGGCTGCATTCGCTGCAAGTCCAAATGATTTAAGAAGCTCTCTAGCTACTTTTACTTCTTCAACCGGATCCGCACTAAGAGAAATACGCGCCGTATTTCCGATTCCTTTTGAAAGAATAACACCAAGACCGGCTGCGCTTTTAACTGTACCTGCAAATAGAGTCCCTGACTCTGTAATTCCGAGATGCAGTGGGTAATTAAAAGAACGTGCTGCCAGTTCATATGCTTCAGTTGCAAGGTTAACATCGGAAGCTTTCATGGAGACGATGATATCGTAGAAATCAAGGTCTTCAAGAATTTTAATATGGTGAAGGGCACTTTCTAGCATTCCCTCAGCTGTAGGATAGCCGTATTTTTCAAGGATTTTTCGCTCAAGTGAACCAGCATTAACGCCAATGCGAATCGGAATGCCTTTTGCTTTGGCTGCTTTTACGACAGCTTCCACTTTTTCGCGACGTCCAATATTACCAGGGTTAATACGTATCTTGTCTGCTCCACCTTCAATAGCTTTTAGTGCTAGCTTATAGTTAAAGTGAATATCAACGACAAGAGGGATATTAATCCTCTTTTTGATTTCAGGGATTGCATCTGCTGCCCTGTCATCTGGACAAGCTACTCGTACAATCTGACAACCAGCTTCTTCAAGACGATTGATTTCAGCAACTGTTGCTTCCACATCGTGAGTTTTGGTTGTTGTCATACTTTGAATAATAACTTCATCGTTACCGCCTATTGTTAAAGGACCTACTTTAACAGGTCTAGTTTGACTACGGTGGGTAATTTCATTCATGCGAAAATCGCTCCTTTTACATGTAGGATTGCTTACCTCATGATTTAGATCGCTTTTATATACTCCCTTGTAGGGAATAAGACTCATCTGTAATACTATCCCATTGTAGCAACTTTAGAGAGCTATTGACAAGAAATAATCATTGAGCAGATGTTTGGTCATAAGTAGGTATCCTATATTCTTTCCCAATTTGTATAAGAGTTGGATGAATTTTATTTAATGTTTCAAAATCGTGAACGACCGTTTCAATCGGAACCGGTATTGAGCCGTTCGCTTTTTCTACTAAAGAAAGAACAGTATCGCCAGCATTTATTTTATAAACCACATAGGGAGAGTTTTTTTCAGGTGACACTACTTCGACTGCTTCTGATACTTCTGAAATAGCTCTGTTATTTGTAAGGGTTCCTGTTGTTAAATCATAATAAGTTGTATGAAGGACAAGCAGAAATAAGGAACTTAACAATAGTTTTCGCATCTCTCGCAACTCCTTCAGAATGATTTCCTTTGTACTACGATATGCTTGTCCTTCCATGATATGACAGATTTCCTAGTGAATTATCTTTTCTTTCGATCGAGTGTCGAGTAGAATACTAAGAGATGGGGAGATTAACTGAGTTACTCTTCATTAGAGCCTCACGTTAAAAGGAGACCAAAAACATGCTTAAAAAAGGATTGCCGTTTTTATTGTCGATGGTGTTAATGATGTCTATTATTCCTATGGTGGCACAAGCGGATGCGAGCGTCGGAGATGTTATCGTTACACTTGGTGAAGATCTATCTGAAGAGCAAAAACAGAAGCTAGTTGATGAAATGGAAGCTCCGGAAAATGCAATGACGGTAACGGTATCAAATGAAGAAGAGCATAAATATCTTGGGAATTATATAAGTAAAGCGCTAATCGGTACACGCGCCTTATCTTCTTCTTCCATAACCATTGGTGAAAAAGATGCTGGTTTAAGCGTTGACACAAAAAATATTAATTGGGTAACAGATGAAATGTACGCAAATGCTTTAATAACAGCTGGAGTAAAAGATGCTGATGTTTATGTGACAGCACCAATGGAGGTTTCAGGTACGGCCGCATTAACTGGTTTAATCAAAGCTTATGAATTAAGCACAGATGAAGTGATACCTGAGGAGCAAAAACAAGTAGCAAATGAAGAGCTCGTCACTACTGCAAAATTGAGCGATAGTATTGGCGCAGATAAAGCAACGGAGCTAATGACTAAGATTAAGGATGAAATTGCTACAAACCCACCCGAGACGGAAGATGACTTAAGAACAGTTATCAAGCAAATTGCTAACGATTCAGGTATTGAATTGACTCAAGATGAGTTGGATGGTCTTGTTGAACTGTTTAATCGAATGAAAAATCTTGATATTGATTGGGATCAAATGAAAAGTCAGTTGCAGAACGCGAGAGAAAATCTAGACGATTTTTTAAATAAAGACGAGACACAGTCATTTATTCAAAAAATTATTGATTTCTTTATTGCGATTATTGATGGAATAAAAGGGGTATTTCAATCGTAAAGTGACAAGTGACTGAAACTTTCTTCCCTTTTGAACGTATAAGAGAAGAAGGAAAAGGAGGGAGCGAGGATGGAAATTCTATCTTTGCCAGCAGTTGGCTTTCTTATCGTCTTACTTAGCGTGCTATTCTTGTTTGCTGAGTTACTTGTTCGTGTAAAAGGTATTTTTGGATTGATCGGAATACTATTGCTCACATTTTATTTTAGTTTCCATCTTACTTCTTTATCATCAATTCTCTGGATGGGACTTGTGTTTGCTGTTGGTTTAGGCTTAGTTATTCTTGATGGGAAATTACTCAACGATGGTACATTTGGTTTGATTGGATTAATAATGATGGTTACAGCCGTAGCCATTCCTTCTCCAACTTTCCTTTATGGACTTCTCGTTTCAAGTGGTTTTTTAATTGGTACAGCTGCTTCATTCCTGTTTTTGCGTGTTTTCCCCGCACGCTCTATGTGGACGAAAATGACGTTAAAGGATCGGTTAAGCAGTGAAATGGGGTATAATTCCATGAACTCTGAGTATAAGAGTTTAGTTGGAGAATCGGCTATGACAATTACTCCATTTCGACCAAGTGGAACAATACAAGTCAATGAGAAAAAGTATAGCGCCATTTCTGTTGGAAGTTGGATCGATAAGGATACGGCAGTAGTTATTACGTCTGTAGATGGTACGCGTATCTTAATAGAAGAGAAAAAAGAAGAAAGTAAACGTCATCCAATTTAAAATGGTCCCCGAGTCATAGATTCGGGGATTTTTTCATATTCTTTTCTAATCCCTTTATCCCGATCTCTAAACTAGGGTTGACATGTTGTTAGATAATAGTTAAGATTTAGAAAATAACTTATCAAGAGAGACCGAGGGACTGGCCCGTTGACGTCCAGCAACCTGCCTGATTGGCAAGGTGCTACTTCCAGCAAAATGGAGTCCATTTTGGAAGATAAGGTGAATTAAGGTAACCTGATCTGTCTTTCCAATTTGGGAAGGCTTTTTTCATTTATAAGCTTCTCCTCATGATTATTACGACAAAGGGAGGTTGCATGATGGGAACGAAAGACCAGAATTTTTCAGACGTTGCTGTACGCATAGAACGAATGCTAAGTTCGTTGAAATTTGGATCAATTACGCTTGTTGTTCAAGATGGGAAAGTTGTTCAACTTGAAAGAAAAGAAAAAGAACGACTTTAATATTGGCGCTGACTAGAGAAACTAGAGGCGATTCTAACCCTAAAGGTTAGAATCGCCTCTTTTTTTAAACTATAAAATATATTTCCTTGATCGGAATTGGGAGGGTTAGAAATGAATTGGTTCTATGATAATTGGTCGGGTAAGGAACCTGAATTCAACGTTGAATCAGAAACGAAAGGGGCTCTTGAAGTTCTGAAGCGGGCGTATCAAATTTACCAAGATGATATTGTATATGCTTGTAGTTTCGGTGTTGAGGGTGTCGTTCTAATTGATTTGATTTCCCGAATAAACCAGAACGCGAAAATTGTTTTTCTGGATACAGGTCTCCATTTTGATGAGACTTATGAGCTAATTAATAAAGTAAAAGCCAAATATCCATCTCTAAATATTAAGTTAAAGCAACCAAAGGAGTCGGTCGAGGAACAGGCATTAAGTAAAGGAGATGCTCTATGGGAGCGAGACCCGGGACAGTGCTGCAATTTGAGAAAGATCATACCATTGCATGAAGAATTAGATCATGTAAGTGCCTGGATCTCAGGGTTAAGGAGAGAGCAGTCGCCACTCAGACAAAAGACAAATTATTTCAATAGAGATGATAAGTTTCAGGCGATTAAGGTTTGTCCACTTATTCATTGGACATGGAAAGATGTTTGGAGGTACGTGTACGAAAAGGATTTACCATACAATCCCCTGCATAATAAAGGCTACCCAAGTATAGGATGTGCGGTATGCACTGAAAGCGTATTGGAAGGTAGTGATTCTAGAGCTGGGAGATGGGCAAATCAGGAAAAAACGGAATGCGGCTTGCATCTTGATTCAGCACCAAATCGGTGACGGTCATGACAACCTTAGTTATTACGGTGGCTCTCTTTTTTGCTATGAATATTGGCGCTAGTGGAGCTGCGGCATCGATGGGAGTGGCTTACGGGGCTGGAGCGATTAAAAGAAGAAGTGTAGCACTGAGTGTTTGTGCGATTGGGATTGTTGGTGGTGCCACATTAGGTGGAGGTAATGTTATTAAAACAATGGGGAGTGGCATTATACCTACTTCCGTACTCAGTCTAAAGGTTATCTTGATTATTTTCATTTCAGCTACAACAGCGCTCTTTCTAGCAAATATGATGGGGATTCCATTATCAACAAGTGAAGTTACTGTGGGCGCAGTGGTAGGAGTTGGTATTGCTTACCGTGCTTTGTACTTTCAGAATGTGATGTTCATTATGTTGTTGTGGATCGTTATACCAGTTATTGCTTTTGCTACAGCTCTCAGTGTGGGGAAATTTTTAGGTCTTTTAAAACAAAGAATCAAACTTACTTCAAATTGGCAAAAGCCACTCACCATTTTTTTAATTGTAGCCGGTTTTCTAGAAGCTTTTTCAGCAGGAATGAATAACGTCGCAAATGCGATTGGACCGCTAGTTGGAGCGGGTGTTTTATCCCTTTCTCACGGGGCATTTCTTGGGGGAGCTTTTGTTGCTTTAGGTGCTTTAGTATTTGGTAAACGTGTTATTGAAACGAATGGTTATCGCATCACAAAGTTTTCACTTGGTGAAGGTTGTGCTATATCAGGTACGAGCGCTGGACTTGTGATTGGAGCTTCCTTATTTGGGATTCCGGTGCCGCTTACCCAGATTACCACCTCATCGATCATTGGTATTGGAACGGCTAAAGATGGATTTCAGCTTTGGCAGAAAGATGTCATTACGCGAATGATTAAAGTTTGGGCAGTTTCACCGGTTTTTTCTTTAGTTATTTCTTATAGTATGATCAAACTTTTTTTAGAAAGTGATTTATATACATTAATTGCAATTGGCAGCGTTATTCTAGCGACGCTTGGGTCAGGAAGTTTAATTCGATCGATTCGCTCTCAAAAGGGGACATTACAAGACGAAGGAAGCTTATAATAAATTCAATTTGGAGGGATTAAGATGGCAACAATTAACGCGCATGGAGGAACATTGATTAACCGTTACAAACCTAATACTGAAATTGATGGGATTATTCAAGAAATTGAGCTAGACACTACTGCGTTAAGTGATCTGGAATTAATCGGAACTGGAGCGTATAGTCCGTTAACTGGTTTTCTTAATGAAAATGAGTATACGTCAGTCGTTCATCACCTCAAATTAGAAAGCGGGTTGCCATGGAGCATTCCTATTACGTTGCCAGTTACGCACGAACGAGCTGCTGAGATCGTAATTGGTGATAAAGTGAAGTTAACTAATAATGGGACTGTGTACGGCACAATAGAAGTGGAATCCAAATATACTCCTGATAAGGGAGTGGAGGCGCGCCACGTGTATTTAACAGAGGACAGTGAACATCCAGGAGTGAAAAAATTTTACGATAGACCAGATGTTTACATTGGTGGACCAATTACACTTATTAAAAGAACCGAAAAAGGCAAGTTTGACCGCTATCATTATGATCCATCTGAAACAAGAGATTATTTTGAACGTCAGGGCTGGAAGAAAGTTGTAGGATTTCAAACAAGAAATCCAGTTCATCGAGCGCATGAGTATATTCAAAAGACCGCACTTGAAACAGTGGATGGCTTGTTCTTGAATCCTCTTGTAGGTGAAACCAAATCAGATGATATACCAGCAGAAATTCGAATGGAAAGCTATGAAGTTCTACTTAAGAACTATTACCCTGAAGATCGTGTGCATCTTGGTGTCTTCCCTGCTGCTATGCGGTATGCAGGGCCAAGAGAGGCAATCTTTCATGCGCTTGTTCGAAAAAACTTTGGATGCACACATTTTATTGTGGGGAGAGATCATGCCGGAGTAGGTGATTACTATGGCACTTATGATGCCCAGAGAATCTTTAGTCAATTTACAAGCGAGGAATTAGGAATTACACCACTCTTCTTTGAACACAGTTTCTACTGTGAGAAGTGCGATAGCATGGCTTCGGCCAAAACGTGCCCGCATGGGAATGAGCATCACGTCATTTTATCAGGTACTAAAGTACGTGCCCTTTTACGAAATGGGGAGCAGCCTCCGGCAACATTTAGTCGTCCTGAGGTTGTGGAGGTACTAATTAAAGGAATGAGTGAGAAGACAGTGAACGCATAAGGGGGAGATTTGAGATGACAGTGAACAATAATTTAACCTGGCACGATACAGTGGTAACAAAAGAAATGAGGCAGCAGAGAAATCAGCATAAAAGTGCAGTACTCTTCTTTACAGGTTTGTCTGGTTCCGGGAAATCAACACTGGCAAATGATGTTTCAAGGAAGCTTCATGAATTAAACGTCCAAAGCTATGTTCTAGACGGTGATAATATCCGTCAGGGTTTAAATAAGGATCTTGGTTTTCGAGAAGAAGATCGCAAGGAAAATATTAGACGTATTGGGGAGGTGTCTAAACTACTAGTTGATAGCGGTCAATTCGCAATCACTGCATTTATTTCCCCGTTCCATAGTGATAGACAAGTAGTACGTGAACTTCTGCAACAAGGTGAATTTATTGAGGTATATGTGAAATGTCCAATAAATGAGTGTGAGAGTCGAGATCCTAAAGGATTATACAAAAAAGCTCGTAGTGGCGAGATTCCTCACTTCACAGGCGTATCATCTCCTTACGAAGTACCGATCAATCCCGAAATCACCATTGATACGGACAACCACTCCAGAGAAGAATGTGCTAATAAAGTGATGTCCTATTTAGTAAAGCAAGGGTTGATTATAAATCAATAACTTTTGAGCTTAAGTGATTTTAAAGAATAAAATCAACTCGTGGAGGAGGAAATCAGATGGGGAAAGTTTATCTAGTTGGTGCAGGGCCAGGAGACATCGACTTAATTACAGTGAAAGGCGTAAAGTGTATTGAGCAGGCAGATGTGATCCTCTATGATCGCTTAATCAATCAAGACCTTCTCGATTACGCAAAAGAAGGGGTCGAGTTAATTTACTGCGGTAAGCTACCTGATTACCACACACTAAAGCAGGAAACCATTAATCGTTTTCTCGTAAAGCATGCACTTAAAGGGAAAGTGGTCACAAGGTTAAAAGGAGGAGACCCTTTTGTTTATGGTCGAGGTGGTGAAGAAGCCGAGGTCCTTTCAAACCATGGAATTCCCTTTGAAATCGTTCCAGGAATTACTTCTGGTATTGCTGCCCCTATGTATGCAGGCATTCCAGTAACACATCGTGAACTAAGTTCAACATTTGCATTTGTAACTGGTCATCGTAAAGAAGGCGAAGAAGAAGAATTACGTTGGGAGAGTCTCGCTAAAGGTATAGATACACTCGCCATTTATATGGGAGTGAAAAATCTAACTTATATTTGTTCGATGCTTCGAAAATATGGAAGGAATAAAGAAACTCCTGTTGCGCTTGTTCACTGGGGAACGACACAAACCCAACAAACGGTAACGGGTACCCTTGAGACAATAACAGAAGATGTAAAGAAAGCAGGAGTGCAAAATCCAAGCATGATTATAGTGGGTGAAGTGGTCAACTTAAGGTCGAAACTGAATTGGTTTGAGAAAATGTCACGAGATGAACAAAGCACTAAGTCGGTCGTTAGCGCCTTATAGGAGGTGGTGGATAGTGAAAGCCATTCTATATATATGTCACGGTAGTCGCGTGAAAGAAGGAAGAAATCAAGCGGTTGAATTTGTTGAGAAGTGTAAAAAAGAACTTGGGTATCCAATCCAAGAGACATGTTTTCTTGAGCTATCGAAGCCCGATATTTATCAAGGTATATCAACATGTGTACAACAAGGTGCGAAAGAAATCGTGGTAGTACCCGTCTTATTACTTGCAGCAACTCATGTAAAGAAGGACATTCCGAATGAAGTAGAGCGCGTTTCTAAAGAATTTCCATCCATAACTTTTCACATGGGATGTCCTTTCGGAGTTCACGATAAGTTGATCTCTATTATAGAAGAAAGAGTAAGGGAGACAGGAGTTTCCATTCAACAAGATGCAAGTGCTCTACTTGTAGGGAGAGGAAGTAGTGATCCTGATACAATAAGAGATTTAGATCGAATCGCAAGGCGAATCCTTGAAAAGATGAGATTTAAAAAGGTCTCTGTGTGCTATCTTGCAGCTGCAACTCCAACCTTTGATGAAGGAATTAAACACGCTAAAAACGGCACTAATAGTCAGATCTTTGTCATTCCTTATCTTTTATTTACAGGTGTTCTAATGAGAGAAATGGAACATAAAATAAGTAAGTTAGATGGAGATGGTCCAGATTTCTATCTTTGTCATTACCTTGGCTACCATGAATTTTTGAAAGATGTATTGAAAGAAAGAGTAATAGAAGCATATGAGATGGAGGTAAAGGTATGAGGGAATATCCGGTTACCCTTAACCTGGTAGGAAAAAAAGTTGTCATTGTTGGAGGGGGGCGTATCGCACTTAGGAAGCTCAAAGGTCTACTTGGTTGCGGCGCGAATCTAAAAGTAGTAAGCCCTGATATTCACATTGACATTAAGAAATATGTGGATTCTGACAATATTACCCTGATGGAACGCGCAGTTAGGGAGTGTGATCTACATAATGCGTTTTTAATTATTGTGGCGACCAATTTGTATGATGTGAATGAATTTGTTGTCAAACATGCCGAAGATAATCAGCTAGTTAATGCATCACATCAGGCTGACAGAGGTAACGTGTCTCTACCTGCAACGTTGAGGCGAGGAAGACTAGTGATATCTGTTGTCACAGGTGGAGCAAGTCCGTTGCTCGCGAAGAAAATTCGAGATGACCTTTCGTTGCAATATGACCAGTCATATGGACAGTATGTAGAGAGTTTATATAAGAAAAGGCTGGAAATAAAGAACAATCACATGTGTGAAAGTGAAAAGAAGGACATTTTAGAAAAAGCTATGAATAAGACATTTCTTTAATCACATGCTATTGATTCGCTTAAACTATTTTTCTATTTCAAGATCATCAATGATACGTTTGAAGCGATCTTAAAATTACCATAAGAAACAAAAGGAGGAGCCCTAGCTCCTCCTTTTGTTTCTTATAAAACGTTAAAGTATCTTCCTTCTGGGTGAGCGAAAACCATTGCAGTGACAGAGGCTTCGGGCTCCATCATACATCCATCTGTTAATTCAATCCCAATGTCTTGGGGATGAATGAGTGCAAATAACTTGTTTTGATCTTCGAGTTCGGGGCAAGCAGGGTATCCAAAAGAAAAGCGTTGTCCCTGATATTTTGCTGAAAATCGATTCTGCATAGTGAAATCTGTGGGATCTGGGAATCCCCATTTATCTCTCATCAACTGATGAATGTGTTCAGCAAGACCTTCAGCAGTCTCTAGAGCTAATGCTTGTAGTGCATGACTTTCCAGATAATCACCTTTATTTTTTAACTCTAGAGAACGTTCACGAATTCCTCTTCCCGCTGTAACAGCAAAGAATCCAACATAATCCATTTCACCACTTGATACCGAACGAAGGTAGTCAGCAAGACATAAGAAAGGTTCTTTTTGCTGACGAGGAAATGAAAACCGTTCAATAACTGTTTGATGATCATGTGGAGAGTAAATGATCACTTCATTCCCATTGGACTGTGCTGGGAAGAACTGATACTTCGCTGAGGGCTGTATCCAATTTTCTTTTTTCGCTCGAGTTAACAGCTGATCAACCACTTCTTTTAAATGAACAGCCTTCTCGTTTTTTTCCTCTAATAGTCTTGATACCTTCCCTTTAAGACCCAGGTGATGTCCAATTAACATCTGCATATTTATATATGGCTCAATATGTGCAACAGAGTGATTCCTTAAAATATGTGGCTCAAGGTCGTACGGCTGATAAACCTGCACATCAGTCGTTACATTAGAAACAGGTTTAACAGCAACTGCCGTTCTGTTATTAGAGCTAGTTTTCCTTTCTATGACAGGTTGAGTAGCTCTTTTTTTAGAATGCTCTTCCATAAGAGTTCTTTTTTCTTCTTCATTACTTAGCCGATTGGAAAGCGATAGTCCTTCCATTGCGTCCTTTGCATAAAAAACAGGTCCATCGTACTCAGCTGAAATTTTATTATCGGTAAATTTACGTGATAGAGCCGCACCGCCTACCATAATTGGTATAGATATTTTAGCTTGCTTCATATCTTGAGCGGTCAGAACCATTTGTTGGGCAGATTTCACTAATAGTCCTGAAAGTCCAACAAAATCTGGCTGTTGCTCCTGAATCTGATGAATAAGATCGGTAGGGGTAACCTTGATTCCAAGGTCAACCACCTCAAAACCATTATTACTTAATATTATTTCAACTAGGTTCTTACCAATATCATGAACATCGCCTTTAACGGTTGCTAATAATACTTTCCCTTTAGTATGGGAGGCATCTTCTTTTTCCATGTGAGGTTCGAGGAAAGCGACGGAAGCTTTCATCACCTCTGCACTTTGGAGTACCTCAGCAACAATTAATTGGTTATCATTAAATAATTTACCCACCTCTGCCATCCCATTCATTAGAGGTCCATTGATAATTTGAAGTGGAGAACTGTATTCATTAAGGGCTTTTTCTAAATCTTGCAGCAAACCTTCTTTTGTTCCTTCTACTACATATAAACTAAGTCGTTCTTGAAGCGTGAGGTTCGACGTTTGTACTTTGCTTTCTTTCTTTTTACCACGATAATAAGCTGTAAAATCAGCAAGAGTCATGTCGTTTGTTTCGAAAAGAAGTTCATCTGCAAGCCGAACTTCTTTATCAGAAATGGAAGCGTATCGTTCTAATTTCTCAGTGTTTACAATTGCGTAATCTAATCCTGCTTTTGTACAGTGGTATAAATAGGCAGCGTTTAGTACTTCTCTCCCTACAGGAGGAAGCCCGAATGATACATTGCTAATTCCGAGTATAGTCTGACAGTCCGGGAGGGCTTCTTTAATAAGCTTTATCCCTTCAATTGTTTCAGAAGCTGAGCCGATGTATTGTTCATCGCCTGTTCCGATCGGAAAAACAAGCGGATCAAAAATGATATCCGAAGATTTGAGACCGTATTTAGAAATGAGTAGCTCATGTGAGCGTTTAGCAACTTCAAGCTTACGTTCAGCTGTTATCGCCATCCCTATCTCATCAATAGTGCCAACTACAACGGCGGCGCCATATTTATGAATAAGAGGAGTGACAGCTTCAAATCGTTCTTCTCCATCCTCGAGGTTAATTGAGTTGATGATCGCTTTTCCTTGTGAATAAGAAAGGGCTTTTTCAATCACCGCGTCATCTGTTGAGTCAATGATAAGAGGAGTTTTTACTTTATTTACAACATATTTCATGAAATTCTCAATATCTGCAAGTTCGTCACTATCAGGATTTGCTAGGCAAATATCGATAACCTGCGCTCCTTTTTTTACTTGTGAGCGAGCTATTTCAGAAGCCTCTTCAAATTTCTCCTCAGCTATAAGACGTTTGAATTTCCGCGAACCAATCACATTTGTCCGCTCTCCGACAAGAACAGGTCTTGTATTTTCATCATAGATAAATGGCTCAATCCCTGAAATTGCGTGCGGGTGGGAGTGAGGTGCTTTTCTAGGCTGAACATTTTTCACAGAATCTGATATCGCTTTGATATGAGCAGGTGTCGTTCCACAACAACCGCCAACTACATTTAGCCAGCCTTTTTCCGCAAATCCTCTAATTTTTGATGCCAAACTTTCTGGCGTTTCATGATATTGCCCCTCTTCATCTGGAAGACCCGCATTTGGATAGCAACTCACAGAAGTTGTGGCAAGGTCTGATAGAGAGCGAAGGTGATCTCTCATAAATTCTGGTCCTGTTGCACAATTTAGACCAACAACAGCTGGGTTCATGTGTTCGAGTGATAAATAAAAAGCTTCAATGCTTTGACCTGCGAGAGTTGTTCCCATCGGTTCGATAGTACCAGAAATGATAAGGGGAACAGAACGTTTGCTTTCTTTAAAAGATTTTGAAATTCCAATAAAAGCAGCTTTAACATTTAGCATATCCTGACTTGTTTCAACAAGGAGGAGATCTACGCCACCTTCTAGTAATCCTTTTGCTTGTAATTGATAGGATCGGCATAGAGCTTCAAATGTAGTGCCACCTGTAACAGATAATGTTTTTGTTGTTGGCCCCATTGAACCAGCTACAAAACGGGGCTTATCAAATGTCGTCACTTTTGAAACTGCTTCTTTTGCTAGAATGGCAGATGTGTAGTTAAGCTTTTCAGCAAGATGGCCAAGATTATATTCGTCGAGAACGAGATCGGTCGCTCCGAAAGTGTTCGTTTCAATAATATCAGCACCACAAGCTAAGTAATCATCATGAATTGAGGAGATAAGATCTGGTCTTGTTAAAGATAAGTATTCGTTACAGCCTTCGTAATCTTCACCACCAAAATCAGCGGGCTTAAGATTAGCCTGTTGAATCATTGTTCCCATGGCTCCATCAAGAACAAGAATTCTCTTCTTAAGTAGATCTTCAAATGAGGGGTAGACCACTATGAATCTTCCTTTCTTCTTCAATACGAGTTTTTTCTTTAATGTAACGAGTTAATTCTACTGTTAATTCGTAGCGCAAGAACGGTGTTATTAAATAAATGCCATTGAATAAATCGAATGCTGTATCAATTAAGGACTTTGCGATGGCGAGTCCTTCATTTTGTGACTCACTGGCATCGGTGGCTGTGGACATTCGCTTACGTATTGAATCAGATAATTTTATTCCTGGTACTTCATTATGCAGGAATTCGGCATTTCGATAGCTTGTTAACGGCATGATTCCGATGTAAATTGGGCAAGTTAAATGTTTTGTAGCTTCATGTACTTCTATTAATTGTTCTTCGCTATAGATAGGCTGACTAATAAAATAATCCGCTCCATACTGTTGTTTTTTCTCAAGTCTTGCGACAGCTCGGTCAAGATGGCGAACATTAGGGTTAAAAGCTGCTGCGATCGAAAAGGAAGTCTTCATCCCAAGTGATTTACCGGAGTAAGACAACCCGCTGTTGAATTGTTTGATTAACCGTATAAGATCGAAAGATGAGACGTCATATACAGAAGTTGCACCTGGAAAATCTCCTATTTTTGTAGGGTCTCCAGTAACAGCGAGTACTTGATTAATTCCCAGTGTATGAAGCCCCATTATATGCGATTGTAATCCGATAATATTTCGGTCTCTACAAGCTATGTGCACGAGAGGGCGAACATTAAATTGTGACTGAATAGTTGATGCCATAGCTGTATTGCAAATACGAGGTGAGGCAAGGGAATTATCGGCTAGTGTAATAGCATCTACTCCGACTTCTTGTAAAGCCTTCGTACCCTGGAGATACTTCTTTGTATTTAGTTTCTTAGGCGGATCAAGCTCTACGATAACAGAACGTTGCTTTTGAGCAATTTCATGCAAGTGGGGCAAACGTTCTATGTTGTTTTCGGTTTGTGTCATTTCTTTAGCTATTACTTCTATTTTTTTATGAGTAATAGGTTTTGTTCCCTTTAAAGCTTTTGAAGCAGCAGCGATATGTTCGGGTGTTGTACCACAACATCCTCCAATTAATCGAACACCTTGTTTGTGGAGAGATTCAGCACTTTGTTTAAAATAATCAGGGGCAGTGGGATAAACCAATCGTCCCTCCTCATAGTCGGGTAAACTTGCATTTGGATAAGCAGAGAGATAACTAGTTGAAAGGGGGACCTCTTCAAAAGCTTGAATCATGTGATATGGCCCTAGTCTACAATTAACACCTGTCACATCTGCTCCAGACTCTTCTAAATGTTTAAGAGCAGATGGAAGGGAGGTCCCGTTTTGTAAAACCCCGGGTTCATGCATAGAAACTTGAGCTATTATGGGGAGGTTCGTTTGTTTTCGAGCAATCGCAAGGACTGATGAAATCTCTTCAAGATCGTAATAAGTTTCGAGTAAGATCCCGTCAACACCCTCCAGTAGAAGACAGTATAACTGTTCTCTAAAGCTACGTTTAATTTCATCAAGAGAAGTCTTTTGAGTATTGATTCCTCGTATGCCACCGATAGTTCCAAATACATAAGTCGCTTTGTTTGCTGCTTGTCGAGCTAATTTAACAGCTTCAGTGTTCATTTCTTTTACATGATCTTCAAGACCATATCTCGCTAATTTACTGTAGTTTGCTCCATAGGTGTTCGTTTGTATCACGTCTGAACCTGCTTCTATATATGCGCGGTGTATGTTTAAGACTTGCTCTGGTTGCGATAGATTTAACTCTTCAAAACATTGATCTACCCCATATGAATAGAGAAGTGTTCCCATCGCGCCATCACCGATTAGAATATTGTTTTTTAATTTATTAAGGAAACTCATAGTTGACCACTCGCTTCAGAAGCGGAGTATTGCTTTCTAATAGCTGCAAATCCATTTTTGAAATCTTTTAATAAATCATCAGGATTTTCAAGTCCCACAGACAATCGCAATAATCCATCTGTGATGCCTCGTTTTCTGCGTTCTATAGGAGGCATAGAAGCATGTGACATTCTAGCTGGATAGGAGAGAATTGATTCTACGGCACCAAGACTTACCGCGAAAACAGGAATTTGAACATGCTTTGTGAATAGACGCACGGCATTTTCATCAGGTAACCGAAAGGACAAAACTGCACCAGGACCAGCGGCTTGATAAATATGAGTGGAGTGACCAGGGTGATAAGAAAGCCCTGGATAAAAGACTTCTTCTACCATCTTTTCTTTAGTAAGAGCATGCGCAAGACGAAACGCAGATCTAGACGATTGATCTAGTCGACAATGCAATGTTTTTAAGCCACGGAGAACTAACCAGGAATCGTGAGCGCTTAAGATCGATCCAAACGAGTTTTGCAGGAATGCAAGCTGTTCCGCTAATTCCTCACTTTTTACGGCAGCAAGACCAGCGACGACATCGCTATGTCCTGAAATGAATTTCGTAGCACTATGCAATACGATATCGGCTCCGAAGTCTAACGGACGTTGTAGAGCAGGTGTCATAAAGGTGTTATCGACAAATGTTAAACAATTATTCGCTTTAGCTAATTTAACAACGGCTTGAATGTCAGTTACCTTCAGCAAAGGATTAGAAGGCGTTTCGATATAGATTACTTTAGTATTGGATTGAATACCTCTCGCCACTTCATTTAAATCTGTCATGTCTACAAAAGTATGTTTAATTCCAAATCTACCGAGAACGTCGTGAATCATGCGATACGTCCCACCGTAGACGTCTTCAGATATAAGAACGTGATCGTTTTGTGAAAGAAGCATAAAAGAGGTGGCGATAGCGGCCATCCCAGAAGCAAACGCAAATCCCTTAACCCCACCTTCAAGATTGGCAATTGTTTCTTCAAGCGCTTCGCGAGTGGGGTTGCCTGAACGACTGTAATCGTATTTTCCTGGTTGGTCAAAATCCACCTGATGAAATGTAGAAGCCTGTTGGATAGGGACGCTAACAGCTCCCGTAGCTTTATCAAATTTGTGATCGTTATGAAGAAGTTTTGTTTGAAATGTATAATCAGTATTTGTCAATTTGTACAACCTCCTCTTTAAAAATGGACAATGCTTGATTCAGGTCCTGTATTAAGTCATCAATGTTTTCAATCCCAACAGAGAAACGTAGCAGTCGATTGCACACCCCTTTTTCAAGTCTGATGTCTTCTGGTATTTCAGCATGAGTTTGCGTTGAAGGATATGTGATAAAGCTTTCTACCCCTCCAAGACTTTCAGCAAATGTGACAAGTGTTAATTTTCTAAGAAAGAGATCTACCCATTCTTCGGACCGCAATCTGAAAGAAAGAATCCCACCTTTATCTGGATAAAAAACGTCTGTTATTGCTTCATGATTCGTTAAAAATTCAGTTACCTTTCTGGCATTCTCTTCATGCTGCTTCATTCTGAGTGGCAAGGTTTTCATGCCTCTCATTAATAACCAGGAATCAAAAGGAGAAAGCACAGCGCCTGCACCGTTTTGGTATTGTTGGATTTCAGCGCAAATATTCTCACCTTTTGCAACCACAAGCCCTGCGAGAATATCATTATGACCGCCTAAATACTTAGTGGCACTATGCACGACGATATCCGCCCCAAGCAGTAGTGGGTTTTGTAGAAGAGGGGTGAACAAAGTATTGTCTACAATAAATAATAGGTCCCTGTTTTCTGCTATACGTGCAATTTTTTCAAGATCTGTTAATTTCATTAATGGATTAGATGGATTCTCAACAAAAATGGCTTTTGTACGGTGAGTTAGGAGTGATGAAAGTTGTACATTGCTTTGTGTATCAAAATATGTGAAGGAGATACCATAATGTTTTTCAGCATGGGCAAATAATCGATAAGTCCCACCATACAAATCATCTGAGACGAGAATATGGTCGCCGCTTTTGAATATGGCAAGGATTGCTTGAATCGCAGCCATTCCGGAACTAAAAGCAAATCCCTGATCCCCATGTTCGAGTTCTGATATAGCGGATTCTAAAATGGATCGTGTCGGGTTTTTGGTTCTTGAATAATCGAATCCGGTGGATTGACCGATGCCTTCATGGCTATACGACGTGGAGAAGTACACTGGAGGATTTACCGCACCGGTTTTAGTATCTGAATGATTACCTAATTGGACAAGTAGTGTTTCTAACTGTTTATTCGACATAATCAATCTCCTTTTCATTGAATAAGGGCAATAAAAAAAAGCCCTCTATAAGAAGAAGACTTTGGTTGCTCTTCTTCTTATCTTCCAAGTTGAAATCAACTTGCTGGAGTTAGCACCTTACCGGAAATTATCCGGTGGTTGCTGAAGCTTCATAGGGCCAGTCCCTCTGCTTCTCTTGATAAGAATTGAAAATATATGGAATTTTATTGTGTCGCTTTTTTCATAATCTACATCACTTTAAAGTGAAAAGCAAGGGATTTGAGTAAATTATCAAAATTTTTCTTCTGTTGGATCATTTGCTCGCTCGTTCGTTACCCGTTTTTTTGGTAACGGGATTTCTTTAATCGTAAGATAAAGTAGCATGATGGCCACCATCCAATAGAGTAGGAATCCTAAAGGGACTGCTGTTTTAATGAGGGCCATAATCGCAAAGAAGAGCGTTGGAATTGTTACTGAATAAACAGATAAGACCCAAAGTTGTTTATAAGAAGCTTTTCTTCCGGTAATACTTCTCAATAGTAGTCCAATTGTAGCTAGTACGGTAACTCCTATAAACTTAAGGCCGGTTTGAAACAAATAGATAACGAATATCAGTAACGGAATAAAGATAGGGAGCAAGTTGTCTAGGTTATTACTTAACTCATTAACATCTTGCTTCGTGAACGTCATCGAACTAAAGTTACTGTAATTAAACTCTTGTCTAGCGCCGCTATCTACAACGATTATACGATCTTTTAGGAAAGCGATAACGGAATCATATTGATCAACATCATCAGGCTTTGTCTGGTCTGTCGCATCAAAAATAAAAGTATTTCCATCATTTTGTCGAATAAGCGGTTCAGACTGCTCACTTGTTAAAGATCCATCCTCTAAAGTGAATTCTGGTAAATCTGATATATGTGTTTTGAGATCCTCATAAGCGTTTGTAAAGGATAAAGCCGTCATAATTCCAACTGGCACAGAAGAAAGGAACATAAGGAAAAATACGTACAATATTGGCTTACCTAGCTTTTGAAAACGGAACCGGGCCATCATATTTGGGGAAAATAAGCTGTAGTAAAGTTGTTTAAAAACGTTCAAATTAATAATCTCCTTTCTAAATGTGGAGTATTTCTCCACCCAATCAGTTTATCTTATATAGAGAGGTGGGAACAGTATTCTTAATGAAACTTTATTGAAACATGTTTGTTTTCGGCATAATATATTTACAATTCTAGATTAACTCTTTACAAAGGAGGGAGCGATGTAGATAATAGACAAGGGACTTTGTTGAGTATTGTCGAAAAAAATAAAACATAAGTGCAAGGGGTTGAAATGATGGAACTCAACGTTCAGGAGATGATCTTTCAGTTTGTGGGAGGTCTTGGTATTTTCCTGTTTGGACTAAAGTATATGGGAGATGGCCTTCAACGATCAGCAGGTGATCGATTAAGAGATATTCTCGATCGTTTTACCACTAACCCGTTTATGGGTGTGCTTGCGGGGATTGTAGTTACTATCTTATTACAAACTAGCTCAGGTACTACAGTTCTTACAGTGGGATTGGTAAATGCAGGATTTATGACCCTAAGGCAAGCTATCGGAGTTATAATGGGTGCTAATATAGGAACTACAGTAACTGCATTCATTATTGGTATACCTATTAAAGATTACGCCTTACCAATAATTTTCCTCGGTGCAGCATTAATCTTCTTTGTTAAAAACAAAAAGATTACTTATCTTGGGCAGATAATATTTGGTTTTGGTGGATTGTTCTATGGCTTAGAACTTATGAGTAATGGTATGAAACCTTTAAGAAGTCTTCAGGCTTTCCATGATCTCACACTTAGTATGAGTGACAATCCAATATTAGGGGTAGTAATTGGTACTGTATTTACTGTAATCGTTCAGAGTTCTAGCGCTACCATTGGGGTACTTCAAAGTTTGTTTTCCCAAGATGCAATGAATCTTCAAGCAGCTATGCCAGTATTATTTGGAGATAACATTGGTACAACTGTAACTGCTGTTCTAGCATCAATTGGTGCATCAGTAGCAGCTAGAAGAGCAGCCCTTACCCATGTGATTTTTAACTTAATTGGAACAACGATCTTTTTAATTATTTTGTCCCTATACACCCCTTTTATTTCCTATCTTCAAGGTGTATTAAATCTTAATTCAGAAATGACAATCGCATTTGCGCATGGAATTTTCAATGTGTCTAATACAATAATTCAGTTTCCTTTCATTGCTTTACTAGCCGTTATAGTTACGAAAATTATTCCTGGTGATGATTCAACAATTGAATATAAACCTAAACATTTAGATCCTGTGTTCATTGAACAATCTACTTCAGTGGCACTTGGACAAGCGAAAGAAGAAGTTATTCGTATGAGCGGTTTTGCTTATAAAGGTGTTCAAGAGGCTTCTAACTATCTGACTTCTAAAAGTCAGAAAAGCGCAGAAAAAACCGCTCAGTATGAGGAAGCTATTAACAACCTAGATACTAAAATTACAGACTACCTTATTCAGCTATCAGCCACTTCTTTGTCCGGTGATGAGTCAACACGACATGGTATGTTAATGGACTCTGTTCGGGATATTGAGCGTATTGGGGATCATATGGAAAATATTGTTGAATTGGTTGATTATCAGATTAGTAATAAAGTTAAAATGACTGACGTTGCAATGAAAGATCTTGATGAAATGTTTAATTTAACCCTTTCTGCACTACAAGAAGCCTTTGATTCACTCGATAAATGGGACGTAGCAAAGGCCCAGGATGTTGTGCAATTGGAAGATAAGATCGACAAAATGGAAAGAACGCTTCGTAAACAGCATATCCTTCGTCTAAATGAGGGTGAATGTACTGGAAGTGCTGGAATTGTTTTTGTTGATATCATCAGTAACCTTGAGCGTATTGGTGACCATGCGGTGAATATTGCAGAAGCCGTCATTGGAGAAGAATAAATTTGGGAAGCAGAGGGATGCCTCTGCTTCTTTTTATCATTATATAGAAGGAAAGTGACATCTCCGCTAAAATAGAGTCAAGTTGAAGGGAGGTTAAAAGCGTGGATATTCTATTATGGTGCCTGATCATTGCGTCATTCATCATTGCATTTGTGGGATTGATTTATCCGATTATTCCAGCCGTACTATTTATTTATGTTGGGTTTATCCTGTATGGGGTGTTTTTTGAGTTTGGTTCAATGACTATTTCCTTTTGGATTGTTGAAGTTCTGCTGACGATGTTATTATTTGTTGCGGACTATGCTAGTAACTTATTTGGCGTGAAGAAGTATGGAGGGTCAAAGGCGGCGATATGGGGGAGTACAATTGGTTTACTTGTTGGCCCGTTTGTTATTCCATTTGCAGGAATCATCCTTGGACCATTTATCGGTGCTATCTTAGCTGAATTAGTTATTCATCGAAAAGCTTTTAAAGAATCTGTTCAAGTAGGTGTAGGTTCATTGCTTGGTTTTCTTGGTGGAGCTGTTATGAAAGGTTTACTCCAAATGGTCATGGTTGTTGTGTTCCTAGTGTATGTCCTATAAGTTCTTGATGACAAAATGAAAGCGTGATATAGTATTTTCATAATTGAAATTAAGATTAATTCAATTAAATTTGAAAAACTTATTGACGCTTTCTTAATCTATATGATATATTAGTTCTTGTCGTTAAGAAATATTCCACAGTAGCTCAGTGGTAGAGCTATCGGCTGTTAACCGATCGGTCGTAGGTTCGAATCCTACCTGTGGAGCCATATGGCGGTGTAGCTCAGCTGGCTAGAGCGTACGGTTCATACCCGTGAGGTCGGGGGTTCGATCCCCTCCGCCGCTACCATAATTTTAACGATAAAACATGGCGGTTGTGGCGAAGTGGTTAACGCACCGGATTGTGATTCCGGCATTCGTGGGTTCAATTCCCATCAGCCGCCCCACTTATTACATAAGGACCCTTAGCTCAGCTGGTTAGAGCTGACGGCTCATAACCGTCCGGTCGCAGGTTCGAGTCCTGCAGGGTCCACCAAATGCATATCGGAGGAATACCCAAGTCTGGCTGAAGGGATCGGTCTTGAAAACCGACAGGGGCTTAGTCGCCCGCGGGGGTTCGAATCCCTCTTCCTCCTCCATTTTTTAAAAGTTAGCTTTCTAAAAAATGGATGCAAATTAATTTCTTTTACATTATCGCGGGGTGGAGCAGTTCGGTAGCTCGTTGGGCTCATAACCCAAAGGTCGCAGGTTCAAATCCTGCCCCCGCAACCAAAATAAAATTCTTACTACGTCGAACATACTTCTTTGTTAGAATTTAATTGGAGTGCTCCAGGGGCAACCTAAGCTCATAGCAAGGCCAAATTACTTTTGATGTAAATGCAAACTACATACTAATTAAAATTAATACTGATAACATGATTTGGCTCTGTAGCTCAGTCGGTAGAGCAGAGGACTGAAAATCCTCGTGTCGGCGGTTCGATTCCGTCCGGAGCCACCACTCAATAAAGATCCCACTCGTCAATTAATGACGAGTTTTTTTATGTTTTATGCATGTTATTACGGTGTTAATTCTCGATTTTATTCGTTAAGATGTTTAATTCTATATACTGAGGGGAAACTTTATCTGTGTTGCGGAAATTCAAAGGTTTATTATTTGAAAACGCATGACAATTCTGCTAGTGTAAACATGTGACGACATCATGTTCAAGTGGTGGCTAACGCTACCCTAACAGCAAGTTACATACTATATTTAAGGAGGAGATTCACAATGGCTAAATTTGAACTACCAGAACTACCTTACGACTACAATGCACTAGAACCACACATCGATGAAGAAACAATGAAGATCCACCACGACAAGCACCATAACGCATATGTAACAAAGTTAAATGGTGCACTAGAAGGTCATGAGGAGCATGCATCTAAGAGCCTTGAAGATCTTCTTGGCAACCTTGACGCACTTCCTGAAGGCATTCGAACTGCTGTTCGAAACAATGGTGGCGGACACGCTAACCACTCACTTTTCTGGCAATTGCTAAGCCCTAACGGTGGCGGCGAACCATCAGGTGATCTAAGCGAAGCACTTAAAAAGAAATTTGGTAGCTTTGAAAGCTTTAAAGAAGAATTTGCTAATGCTGCAGCTGGTCGTTTTGGATCAGGCTGGGCTTGGCTAGTAGTAAAAGGTGGAGAACTTGAAGTAACAAGCACTCCAAACCAAGATACTCCAGTAATGGAAGGTGTTACACCAATTCTTGGGCTAGATGTTTGGGAGCATGCTTATTATCTTAAGTATCAAAACAAACGTCCTGATTATATCGCTGCATTCTGGAATGTAGTTAACTGGGATGAAGTTGCAAAGCGTTACGAAGCAGCTAAATAATTTACCAAGCTTTCAAAACCCCCAACATTTATGTTGGGGGTTTTTCTATTATGGTTCGATTAAGGTATAAATTGTTCCTAAATGGTGTAGTGTGAAATTTATTAAAAAATCTGTAAAATCACAGCCGGTTTCAAAATCATGAGGTGTACAAATCAGAACTTGATGATCTGTGATTGTCAATGAGATGAGGTCATTTCGATATTGGATTTGAAGATAGTGCCTCATCCTATTAATAAAGAACGAGTATTCATCAACTTTTATATGATGTTGAACTCTTTGAAGTAGTTGGATTCGACTGTCTTTAGTAATGTAGTCTGTCCGATATAGAAAGTAATACATACCTAGTCCCCTTTCAAAAACAGTTTATCCTTTTTGTTTCATCCGCATAACGAACAGAATTTAAGTCAAAATAAGGGTGGATGAAAAAAGGGGAGTTTGTTATGAAAGTTATAAAACATATGATTGGTGAGATAGAGGTAACAAAAGATTTGTTGTTATTACTTACAATCGGTGGTTTATACGCGCTGAGTATTGCGCTCTCAAATACGTTCGTAAATGTTTACTTGTGGAAGCAGTCTGGTGAGTTTGCGGATATAGGTATATACAACCTTGCTGCGGTTATAAGTCAGCCGCTTACCTTTATTCTCGCTGGTAGATGGGCTAAGAAAATGGATAGAGTTATTGTACTGCGGATTGGAGTGATTTTTCTCGCTCTTTTCTATATAACAGTGCTTTTTCTTGGTCAGAACGCTAGTCATTTGCTTATCTTACTGGGCGCTTTACTTGGAATAGGGTTTGGCTTTTATTGGCTTGCATTTAATGTGCTAACATTCGAAATTACAGAACCGGACACAAGGGATTTTTTTAATGGATTCCTTGGTTTACTTACATCTTTCGCTGGGATGATTGGGCCAATATTTGCTGGTGTTATTATTTCAAGTCTAGAAGCATTCACGGGATACAAAGTAATATTTGCCGTCTCACTTGCTTTATTTTTCGCAGCTGTAATCTTAAGTTTCTTTCTCGAACGTCGGTCTGCCAAAGGGACCTTTTCATTTAAACGTGTTCTTCAAGAAAGAAAAGCGAATGCAGATTGGCTTAACATTTTGCACGCGCATTTTTTTCAAGGTATAAGAGAAGGTACTTTTATTTTCATTATCGTTGTCCTTGTTTTTATTACGACGGAAAGTGAGCTTGCAATTGGTACATTTGGACTTGTTAATTCAGGTGTGTCATTTTTAGCTTATTATTTGGCGACGAGATTGATTAAACCGCGATATCGTAAGAAGGCTATTTTATATGGCGGGCTTATTCTTTACGCTTCGGTTTTCTTGCTTGTATCCGACCTAACGTTTGCCCGGTTGTTAATGTATGGTGTTTGTATTTCTCTTGCTTATCCACTTTTACTTGTCCCCTACATTTCGCTCACTTACGATGTGATCGGTAAGGCTTGGAATGCAGCAGAAATGCGGATTGAGTACATTGTCGTTCGAGAGGTGTACTTAAACTTAGGACGAATTGTTTCCGTTCTTTTATTCTTATTAACAGTAGCGTTATTCGATGATGTAACGAGCATTCCGATTTTGTTATTAATTGTTGGTGCTGGCCATTCGTTTATTTACCTGTTTGTAAGAAAACTTCAAGCTCCCCATCCCTCAAACCCTTCTCCTGACACCGTACAATAGCTCATTAGACTCTTTACTTTTTTTATATCACTAAGTATAGTAAGTAGAAGAGAGAGCAGAGACACCTGTCTGGAACAGGTGTCTATATTTGTTTAAAGGAAGGGAGTCAATCGTGAAAACGAAAAAAAAGAAAAATCATGTGCCTTTAAGGCTCAGTATATTATTTTTATCTGTATTCCTTCTGTTTTCTACATTAATACTTCGACTGGGCGTTATACAGATTGTAAACGGTGAAGAATACGAACGTGTTTCTGAGCAAACTGAGAATGTTACAGCAGAATCAACAGCACCTCGTGGAAAAATGTATGATCGTTATGGGCGAGTTCTGGTTGATAATAACCCGGAATTTGCACTTACATATATCCGAACGCAGAATACTAAGCAAGCTGAGAGACTTGAATTAGCTCAGAAATTAGCAGGGTATATTGAAAAAGATACAGATGATGTCATTGACCGAGATCTTAAAGATTATTGGATTGTGACGAATCCGGAAAAAGCGAAGGCGAAGCTAACGGAAAAAGAGTGGGAAGCACTTGAGTCGAGTGAAGCTTACCAACTCCAAATTGAACGGATTAATGATGAGGATTTAGCAGAGATTAAGAACGATCCAAAAGAACTTGAGGTAGCTGCTATCAAAAGGGCGATGGATACTGGTTATGCCTTATCCTCTCAAACAATTAAGGTAGGTTTAACTGAAGATGAAATTGCTAAAGTAAGTGAAAACCTTGGTTCGCTACCTGGAATAGAAATTCAAGCAGACGCCACTCGAGAATATCCTTATGGAAATACTCTGCAAACGATTTTCGGAAGGGTCGGACCTATCCCTAAAGATGAGTTAGATTATTATGGTTTGAGAGATTATGAAAGAAATGACAAAGTAGGTATTAGCTATCTCGAGAAAGAGTACGAAGAGTACTTAAAAGGTCAAAAAGAAAAGCAAACCTACGTGACCGACAAATCGGGAGAGCCAATTGGTGAACCAAAAGTAATTGAAGGTCAAAGAGGAAACGATTTGGTCCTCTCACTAGACATCGATCTTCAAAAGGAAGTCGAGAAAATTTTGGATGAAGAGCTTCGTGATGCAAGACAATATGGGGCAACACGAGGCTATGTAGTCATGATGGATCCCAAAACAGGTGAAGTCCTTTCTCTTGCTGGTAAGGAATATAGCAACGGAGAGTTTAAAGACCGGACGTTTGGAGTGATCGGTGACTCCTACGCAATGGGATCGACTGTTAAAGGAGCAACAGTGTTAACCGGTTATCA
This sequence comes from Anaerobacillus sp. 1_MG-2023, assembly GCF_030547345.1. Classification (NCBI taxonomy): domain Bacteria; kingdom Bacillati; phylum Bacillota; class Bacilli; order Caryophanales; family Bacillaceae; genus Anaerobacillus; species Anaerobacillus sp. 1_MG-2023. The sequence goes on from NZ_JAUORD010000002.1 coordinate 109,367, forward strand.
GTATGATGCTATTAACCCGAATACGACACTTGTGGATGAAGTTTTATACTTTAAGGACGAAGGTAAAAAATCTTCTTATACGGCTAATGCTATGGGACCTATTTCAGACTTAGTTGCTCTACAAAGATCTTCAAACGTATATATGTGGAAAATCGCGATGAAGATGGCTGGCTATGACTATGCTCCTTACGAAAGCAGTAGTTATGACCCGTCAGCTTACGATGAGCTAAAAGAGTCATTCTCTCAGTTTGGTCTAGGTGTTAAAACCGGGGTTGATCTCCCTGGTGAAAGTGCAGGATTAAACGGAGGTGTGAATGAATTCGGAAAAATCCTCGATTTTGCAATTGGACAGTATGATACGTATACACCAATGCAAATGGCTCAGTATACTTCTACCATCGCAAATGGTGGCTATCGTATTGAGCCACACATTTTAAAAGAGGTTCATGAACCTTCTGAAAAAGATGGTCTTTCAAATACCATTCTTTTTCAAAATACTCCAGAGGTGTTAAACAAAATTAAAATGAGTGAAGAAGAAGTGACACATGTCCAAAAAGGGATGTGGATGGTTATGAATACGGCAAATGGAACTGCAGGTACACATTATCCTTACTTCCAAAGTGATGATTATCAAGCTGCTGGAAAGACTGGAACAGCGCAAATCGGAGATGGATATAATTTAACCCTTGTTGGCTATGCGCCCTATGATAATCCCGAAGTAGCCTTTTCTGTAGTAGTTCCAGAAGTGAATGACTCTTCTTCAGGATATGTTAATAAAAAAATAGGTGGACGCGTTCTAGATGCTTATTTTGATTTAAAAGATGAAGCGAAGAAACCTATTGAGGCTAACCAAAAAGAAACAGAATAGCATTTCATGAAAAACCGCTGAAAAGCGGTTTTTTTGTTTAAGGACAAATGAATGAATAATATTTGTCAGATTGAGGTGAAGTGATAGGCTGAATGCATAGCAAAAGTAAGGTATGCCCCAAAAAGACTTATTTAAACGTTTTCCGACACGCATTTACAATCTCTTTACATACGGTTTATATGACATTAATATCTAGCCTGTATTCTAAGAATTGTGATTGAGAGACCAGTACACAAACAACCTGGTTGGTCACAAGTACAAACATCCATTTAGGGGGAAATTACATGAAGTTCAAAGGTATTATGCTCATGGTAGTTATGTCGCTAGTAATGGTTTTCGCATCAGCTTGCGGAAACAACTCTGGTAATACAGAAAACTCTGGTAGCACAAACAGCGATGGTGAAGTTTCTGGAGACGTACTAATGGACGGATCTTCTACAGTATTTCCAATCATGGAAGCTGTCGCTGAAGAATATGCTTCTGCACAACCTGACGTAAAAGTAAGTGTAGGTGTTTCGGGATCTGGTGGTGGATTCGAAAAGTTTGCAGCTGGAGAAACAGACATGAGTAACGCTTCTCGTCCGATTAAAGAAGAAGAAGTTTCGGCGCTTGAAGAAGCTGGTATTGAATTCACTGAATTTGAAATCGCAAAAGACGGTCTTTCTATCGTTGTTAACTCTGAAAATGACTGGATAGATCAACTTACAATCGACGAGCTTAATATGATCTGGACTGGCAAAGCAACAATGTGGAGTGACGTTAACTCTGAATGGCCTGAAGAAAAAATCGAATTATTTAGCCCGGGTACGGACTCTGGTACGTATGATTACTTTAATGAAGTTGTTCTAGAAGATGAGCAAATGGTAAAAGAAGCAACACTTTCTGAAGACGATAATGTACTTGTGAATGGTGTAACTGGTTCTAAAAACGGTATGGCATTCTTCGGATATGCTTACTATCTTGAAAATAAAGATAGATTAAATGTTATTCCAATTGTTAACGGTGAGGGCGAAGCAATAGAGCCGAATGCAGAGACAATTCAAGACGGATCTTATGAACCACTTTCCCGTCCACTATTCACTTATGTGAAGCATTCTGCAGTAACTGACAATCCAGCTGTTTATGATTTCACTAAATATGCACTTGAGAACGCTGGAGATATGGCTGAAGCAGTAGGTTACGTAGCTCTTCCAGAAGAAAAGTATACAGAAGATATGGATAAGCTAAACGAAATCGCTGGTAAATAAGAATAAATTAAAGCAGATTGGTGAGGAGTTCATACTCCTCACTTAATCCTGTTTTGCTCTTTGTGAGGGGGAGTAATAAATGCAAAGCTCAGTTCGTCAAATGATTAAAGACAAAAAAGAGAAAAATCAAACACGAGCAAAGTTTATGGAGAAACTTGTACCGGGCTTATTGCTTTTATGTGCAATTATTTCTGTATTAACAACGCTCGGAATTGTGTTTACACTGATTGTCGAAACAATCACCTTTTTTAACCATGTGTCTATTGTTGAGTTTTTTACAAACAAAGATTGGTATCCATTCTTTGAAAGTGATCCTGATTACGGTATTTGGCCACTTATTTCAGGAACACTTATGATTACTGGAATTGCCATGCTGGTTGCTATCCCGTTTGGTCTTGCAGCAGCCATTTATTTGAGTGAATATGCAAGTGATCGTGTAAGAAGATTTATCAAACCGATTCTAGAAGTATTAGCAGGTATTCCAACAATTGTGTATGGTTTTTTTGCTTTAACCTTTGTCACACCTGTACTACAGAACATTATTCCGAGCTTACCGATCTTTAATGCGTTAAGTCCTGGTATAGTTATTGGAATCATGATTATCCCTATGATTGCATCGCTTTCTGAGGATGCGATGAGTTCTGTTCCGAATGCAATTAGAGAAGGTGCGCTTGGTGTTGGGGCAACTCGTTTTGAAGTAGCTGTGAAAGTTGTGTTGCCAGCAGCTTTATCAGGAATTATCGCATCCTTTGTGCTTGCGATTTCTCGAGCAATTGGTGAAACGATGATTGTCACAGTAGCGGGTGGTGCGACACCTAAGCTTACATTAGATGTTACGGAATCGATCCAAACGATGACATCTTATATTGTCCAGGTAAGTCTTGGTGATGCCGGATTTGGAACGACAATCTATTACAGCATTTATGCTGTCGGTATGACGCTCTTCCTATTCACGCTTATCATGAACCTTATCGCGCAATATATTTCTCGTAGATTCAGGGAGGAATACTAATGCAATTAGTAGATCAGGCAAAAGTTAAAAGTAGAATGCAAACCAGATTAACACAAAATAAAATTCTTAAAGGAATCTTTTTTGGTGCAACGATGTTTGCCCTTGTTGTACTTGTTATCTTGTTATATCGGATATTCACTCAAGGAATTGGTTATCTCGACCTTCAGTTCTTTCAAAATTTCGCATCTCGTTTCCCTGAGAAAGCAGGGATCAAAGCAGCCTTCTTTGGTTCACTTTGGTTAATGACTGTGATTGCTCCAGTTTCACTCATTCTTGGTGTAGGAACTGCGATATATCTCGAAGAGTACGCAAAGAAAAATAAGTTTACAACTTTTATTCAAATCAATATATCCAATTTGGCAGGCGTACCTTCAATCGTTTTTGGTTTGCTCGGACTAACTGTATTTGTTCGTATGTTAGAAATGGGGCGTAGTGTTCTTGCAGGTGGACTGACGATGAGCTTGCTTATTCTACCAATTATTGTAGTAGCAGCTCAAGAAGCCGTTCGCTCTGTTCCAAAAGAATTACGTGAAGCTTCTTATGCAATGGGTGCTACAAAATGGCAAACCATCAAGAAAGTAGTACTTCCTGCTGCTATTCCTGGAATCCTTACAGGAGGAATTCTTGCCCTTTCTCGAGCAATTGGGGAAACAGCTCCACTTCTAATGATTGGTGCACTAACGTTTGTAGCCTATTTACCCGAGAATTTACTGTCTGGATTTACAGTAATGCCTATTCAAATTTTCAACTGGACAAGTCGTCCACAAACCGAATTCCACGATGTAGCAGCAGCTGGTATTATTGTACTTCTCGCAATGTTGCTCATTATGAATTCAATTGCTGTATTAATACGAAATAAATTCTCAAAGAGACTGTAGATTGAATAAAACTCTCATCAATGTGAAAAGGGGATTTTGAAATTGAAAACAATCATGGATGAAAAAAAAGTTGTGAAAGCTCCTCGTTCAGAAAAACAGAATAAAGAGGAGAAATCAGTTTATAGCATTCAAAATTTTAATCTTTGGTACGGTAAAGATCAAGCACTTAAAGATATCAAATTTGAAATTCCAGAAAATCAGGTAACAGCCATCATCGGGCCATCTGGATGTGGGAAATCAACCTTTATTAAAGCACTTAACAGAATGGTAGAAATGGTGCCGATTGTTAAAATGTCTGGTGATATTAATTATCGAGGGAAAAACATTTTTGAAAACAAATATAAAGTAGAAGACTTGCGCACAAAGGTAGGTATGGTTTTTCAGAAACCGAATCCATTTCCAAAGTCAATCTATGAAAATGTTGTTTATGGGCCTAAAATTCATGGAATTAAAAATAAAAAGGTTTTAGATGAAATCGTAGAAAAAAGCTTAAAAGGGGCGGCGCTTTGGGAAGAAGTAAAAGATCGTCTTAACGAGAATGCCTACGGTTTATCCGGTGGGCAGCAGCAGCGTCTTTGCATTGCGCGTTGTCTTGCTATTGAGCCTGACGTGATTCTAATGGATGAACCAACTTCTGCTCTTGACCCAATTTCTACCCTTAAAGTAGAAGAGCTTGTTCAGGAATTGAAGAAGGATTTCAGTATTATTATTGTGACACACAATATGCAACAAGCAGCTCGTATCTCTGATAAAACCGCCTTTTTCTTAAACGGTGAAGTTGTTGAGTTTTCTGATACGAATCAGCTGTTTTCTAATCCAACTGACAAGCGTACAGAAGATTATATTACAGGCCGTTTCGGTTAATAAATTCGGGGGTGAGCAACCATGGTAGTAAGAGAGAATTTCCAGGAACAGTTAGATGAGATAAAGTCACAACTACTTGAACTCGGATCACTAGCACAAATAGCAGTTGATGATGCGATTACAGCATTAAAAGCTCAGGATGTTAACAAAGCTCTTGAGATCATTGAAAATGATCATAAAATAAACAGACTTGAGGAAGAAATTAATGAAAGAGCGATCTGGTTAATTGCCAAAGAGCAGCCGCTTGCAACAGATTTGAGAAGACTCATCTCAGCACTTAAAATTACAACAGATGTTGAGCGTGTTGGAGATCTTGCGGTCAACATTGCAAAGTCGATTATCCGGATTGGCGACAAGCCATTCGTAAAGCCAATCGAAGAAATTCCAGCACTAGCTGAGAAAGCAAATAACATGTTGAGAGAAGTTCTTGCGTCTTTCTATGACGAAGATGTGAATAAGGCTATGGCTGTTGCTGATGCAGATGATGAAATTGACAACATGTATGGTCGTCTTGTAAAGGAGCTACTTGAGTTAATGACCGAACATCCTGAAAGTGTTAGTCAAATTCAACAGCTTTCATTTATATGCCGCTATGTTGAACGTATTGGTGATCACTGTACGAACATTTCCGAAAGCGTGATTTATGTTGTGAAGGGGAAACGATACGACCTTAATGCATAGTGATCGAACCATACTCTAAATGAGAGTGTGGTTTTTTTATATAATTAGAAAGCTTATGTAATGACCTGTCCACTCGTGCAATAAACTAGTGTAGGAGATGGATAGGAGGTAGCAAAAATGCCAAGACACTTAGTGATAGGAAATGGACAACTGCTTATAAATATGGATCAGTTTCTTCAAATACGAGATATTTATTATCCGTATGTTGGGCAGCAAAATCACGTTCAAGGTCATGCAAATCGTATAGGGGTTTGGGTAGATGGGAAATTTTCATGGTTACATTCATCTGAATGGGAGATTCAGCCTAATTATGATCAAGACACGCTGGTAACATATAGTACAGCTGTCCATCCTCATCTCGGACTTAAGCTTGTGTTTGAAGAGGGAGTCCATCAGCGTGAGATGCTGATGATTCGTAAGATTACCATTCATAACCTTGAAGGTCAAAGACGTGACGTTAGGATTTTTTTTCACCAAGATCTGAATATTTATGAAACTGAAGTAGGCGATACAGCTTATTATTGTCCGGATACTAAGTCGATGATTCATTACAAACGATATCGATATTTTCTTTTTAATGGTGAAATAGATGGGGCAGGGATTAAACAGTATACTTCTGGTGTGAAACGATTCCAGGCTGCAGAAGGTACGTGGCGCGATGCTGAAGACGGCCACTTACATGTGAACCCCATCGCGCAGGGATCAGTAGATAGCACATTTTCTTTGGAAACGAAGTTGGAACCTAACAGTGAGAAAGTAGCCTATTATTGGATGACAGTTGGAAGAACGAAGGAAGAAGTTAGTAGTATTCATGAGTATGTAAGTGAGATTGGAACACAATTGACTGTAGAAAAAATTCGGATGTATTGGAACCGATGGGTGAATAAGTCGGTGTTACCTGAGACAGACTTAGGGGCGGACATTCTTTCACTTTATAAAAGAAGCTTATTAATTGTTCGAACGCAAACCAACCAAAATGGAACGATTATTGCGGCGAATGATTCAGACATTTTGCATTACAATCGAGACCATTATAGTTATATGTGGCCAAGAGATGGCGCTCTCATTGCTTCAGCGATGTCAAAAGCAGGTTACCATGGAATGGTGGCGAACTTCTATCGCTGCTGTGCAGAGCTTCTTTCAAAAGAAGGGTATTTACATCACAAATACAATCCTGATGGCTCTGTAGGATCGAGCTGGCATCCCTATGTGGATCGCTTAAAGCAATCTCAGCTTCCAATACAAGAAGATGAAACTGCTCTTGTTCTCTGGGCTTTTTGGGAGCATTATCAATCGACAGGAGATATTGAATTTGCTCAATCGCTCTATAAGTTCTTAGTACGGCCAGGAGCTAAGTTCTTGTTGCAATTTATGGATGAAGCGCTAGATTTGCCACTTCCTTCTTACGATCTTTGGGAAGAGCGATTTGGAATTTTTAGCTTTACAGCTTCCGCTTGCTATGGAGGTTTGATGGCAGCTCATTCGTTTGCAAGGCTATTTGGTGAAGATGACCGCGCTGATAGCTATTTTGAAGGGGCACAGCGGATCAAAAAAGGAATTGAGACACATTTATATGATAAGACCCGTTCCTGCTTTATCCGGGGGTTGTACCGCAATGGCGAGTCTGGAGAGATAACGAAGGATTATACAATAGAAAGCAGTTTGTTTGGTCTATTTGCTTTTGGAGTATTCCCTGCAGATGATCCAAGGGTTGTTCGTACAATGGAAGAAATTGAAAAACGCCTGTCTGTCAAAACAAGTATAGGCGGGGTAGCACGTTATGTTAGTGATTATTATTTTCAACAATCACAAAATGTAGAAGAAGTACCAGGCAATCCGTGGGTTATTTGTACTCTATGGATCGCTAAATGGAAAATTTCTAGTGCTCAAACGATTGAACAACTTCGCGATGCGAAGAATCATATTGATTGGGTATTTAAGCAAGCCCTCACAAGTGGTATACTACCTGAACAGGTTCATCCTTACACGGGTAAACCACTATCTGTAGCACCCTTAACCTGGTCGCATGCAACGTACGTAGATGTGGTGAAGGATTATCTTGAGAAATATGAGTCACTTTCTTCAACAAAAACAACTTGATTGAATGAGATATGTTTGTTATCATAATGAAGTATGTTGTTAAATGAACAGTTTGATAGGATTTGGAGGGATATTCATGCGCGTACAAATTACATTGGCTTGCACTGAAACAGGCGATCGTAACTACATCACGACGAAGAACAAACGTACTAACCCTGATCGTCTTGAACTTAAAAAATACAGCCCAAGACTTAAAAAGCAGACGTTACATCGCGAAACAAAGTAAGCAGTAGGATATCCTACTGCTTTTTTATTTGCACATTTTCTCGTAAACTAATAGAAGAGAAAAGTAGGAGGAATGATGATGCAATCAAAACATGAATGGCGAACAAACATGAAAGTGAAATTAAAAGAAATTAGTGCTGATGAGAAAATATTGCTTGATGAACAAATACGTGAACGTCTTTATACATATGAACCATTCAAAAAGGCTGAAACGATCGGATTAACCGTGGCAATGAAAGGTGAAATAAATACGAAGAAAATTATAGAAAAAGCTTGGACTGATGGAAAGAGAGTAGCAGTCCCGAAGTGTAATCCGAAGACGAAGCAGATGACTTTTCGCTACTTAACAGAGTGGGATCAGCTAGAAAGCGTTTATTTTGGGTTGGAAGAACCTCGCCCCGATAAAACAGTAGTATGTCCCCCAGAAGAAATAAATCTTTTGCTTGTTCCTGGTCTCATTTTTGATCTTAATGGCTTTAGGATTGGATTTGGTGGCGGTTTCTATGATCGATATTTGCAACACTATTCAAACTCAACCGTATCCCTTGCCTATCAATTTCAAGTCGTTGAAAAGGTGCCAACCGAATCTTTTGACGTACCTGTGGAAGCCATCATTACTAATGAACAGCTTGTTAACGTAAAATGATCATTTACGCTTTTTTAAGTGCTATAACAGGTGTTTTAGGATATAAAGTTCATGCACTTTCGAGAAATGGAGCAATAGCCGCCACAGGTGTTGGGTGCGCGATCGCACTAGGTTTTGGCTGGAAAGGGCTCTTGCTTCTTGGTATCTTTTTTTTAACTTCTACTATATGGAGTAAGTATAAAGCGCAGTTAAAAGATGGCGTGGAACAAATTGTTGAAAAGGGCGCTTCGAGAGATCAGTATCAAGTTCTTGCAAATGGTGGGGTTGCTGCTTTCGCTGGAATAATGATGCTTTTATTCCCTGGGGATGTATGGCTGTTTATTTTTCTAAGTGCGATTGCCACTTCTAATTCTGATACCTGGGCATCTGAACTTGGCGTTCTCTCAAAGCGACGCCCCCTTCATATAATAACGATGAAATTCGTTCCGGCAGGCACTTCTGGAGCTATTAGTATGCCAGGTATATTGGCGTCTTTGCTCGGAGCTGGTTTAATTGGAGGAGTTGGTTCACTTGTTTTTGACTTATCTTATCTAGGGTTAGTTATTGTTACGGTCGCAGGATTTGTCGGCTGTTTAAGCGATACGCTGATTGGAGCAACCTTGCAAGAAGAATTAAAATGTCAGAAATGTGGTTCAAAAACCGAACGCCATATGCATTGTGGAAATAAGACAGTCAAAATCAGCGGTATAAAAGGATTTAATAATGACGTGGTCAATTTCGCCTCGTCTATGATTGGCGCTCTTGTGGGAGGGGCATGGTGGTTATGAAAATAATAGGTACATTGCTAGCAGGAGGGGAGTCTAGAAGGTTTGGATCCCCAAAAGCATTTGCCACTTATCACGGCAAGCCTTTTTATGAAGTGGTACTGAATCAACTTCACCCTGTTGTAAATGAATCCATTATCGTAACAAATAGAGATTTATTAGAGCAGTTTAGCATGAGCACATCAGAAGAGATAAGAGTGATAAGAGATGAGGAAAAATTTGTAGGGATGGGACCGCTAGCAGGTCTTTATTCTGGGATGACTCAAACGAATGGTGATCTTTATCTAACGGTCGCTTGTGATATGCCGTTCGTAACAGATGGTCTATTTTCTACACTAATTGAAGAAATGATCAAACATCCAGAAGCAATGGCCGTCATACCGGTGAGCTCAGGAAGAAGCCAGCCACTCTGTGCTATCTATCATTCTTCCTGTCAATCCATTATCGAAGAGCTTCTTTTATCAGGAAAAAGAAAAATGAATGATCTTTTTGAATTAATTAATGCCCAATATATAACAGTTGAAGAACTGAGAAAGCAGTTTTTAAATGTAAATACAAAAGAAGAATATAAAATTGTTCAAAAGGAGAGAGATTAAATGGATGACTTTAAAAGGTATTCAAGACAAATGCTGTTTTCTCCTATAGGCGAAGAAGGCCAAAAGAATTTCAGTCAATCAAGGGCTCTTATTGTAGGAATGGGTGCACTAGGGACAGCGATTGCCAATCATCTTGTGCGAGCGGGCTTCGGTCATGTAAGAATTGTCGATCGTGATTATGTTGAGAAGAGCAATCTTCAAAGACAAATGCTATTTGACGAAGAGGATGTTTCTGCAGCGTTACCAAAAACAATTGCAGCCAAAAAGAAACTAGAAAAAATGAATTCCTTAGTTGAAATCGAAGCGATCATAGCGGATGTTAATGCAAGTAACGTAAGTGACCTTATGAAAGAAGTGGACTTTGTTATGGACGGGACCGATAACTTTTCCACACGTTTTCTTTTAAATGATGCTTGTTTTAAAATGAATATTCCTTTTGTATATGGTGGGGCGGTAAGTTCAAGGGGAATGACAGCACTGTTTGTTCCTGGTGAAACGCCTTGCCTTCGTTGCTTTATTCAGGGGGGCGAAGGAACGACTGGTGAAACGTGTGACACGATCGGGGTTATTTCTCCTATCGTTGATATTATAGCATCGTATCAAGTGACGGAGATTATGAAATATATAGCGGGGGACCATGAGAAGCTTCATCGCAGCCTAATGACAATGGATATTTGGCATAATCATAGTTATGCGATGAAATTTTCTTCGCCTAAAGAGGGTTGTCCAACATGCCAAACAAACGAATATCCATCATTAAAAGCGGGAGCTAAGCAGGATATCACCTCTCTATGTGGAAGAGAAACGATTCAGATACACCTTGAAAGTCATTTTGATTTAAAAGAATGGGCATCAAAGCTAGAAAAAACAACAACAGTAAAGAAAACTCCTTTCTTACTTAAAGCGCAACTTGAGGAAGGGGAAAGACTAGTGTTATTTCCAGATGGGCGGGTACTTATTCAAGGAACAGAAGATAGTGGAAGAGCAAAAGCACTCTATTCAAGATATATTGGCATGTAAAAAGCATCAGCCTTAGGCTGGTGCTTTTTGACATCTTAACTCTTATCCTTGACATAGCTCATATTCAATTATAGAATAACGATGTTACTTAAACGCACAAAAGCATAAAAGTATAAAAGCGAAGATTCAGAAAAAGTAGCTTCTCTAGATAAGCAGTCGAAGAGACCTGGTGGTTGGTGAAAACTAGGGCGTCTAGGAGTGAAATTACATTTGAGGAGCTAGGTACGGGTGATCCTCCCGATATTGAGGATATAAGTGGGCAGTTATTACTGTCAATAAGGGTGGTACCGCGAAAAAAATTTCGTCCCTTCAATTATTGAAGGGCTTTTTTTAATGGAAAAATACAGATAGAGCAAAACTAATCGGTGAGAGAACATAGATCAAGGGAGAGAAAGAAAATGAAAAAAATATCATTTCCAATAGCGCTTGTTGTGATTGCGCTATTAATGAGCTGGATGTTGTTTAGTATTATTGGCTTAAAGGTAGAACCACATATTCCTCTTCTTGGTGGCGTAGTAGGAATGGGGATTTTGGGATTAATTCTTGGTATGAAGTGGGAAGAAATAGAGAAGGCTTTACTGCAGAGTATAACTACGGGCTTAAAGCCAATTCTCATTCTTTTTGTAGTAGGAATGATGATCGCCGTATGGATGCAGAGTGGTACGGTGCCAACATTGTTATATGGAGGGCTTCAGTTCATCCAGCCTGAGTGGTTTCTCATCAGTGCATTGATCGTGACCATTATCGTTTCAAGCTTTACAGGCAGTTCATTTACTACAATCGGTACCATTGGCGTAGCGATGATGGGAATAGGAGCAGCAATGGGTGTTAACCCGGCTTTGGCGGCTGGAGCTGTTATTTCAGGTGCATGCTTCGGAGACAAAATGTCTCCTCTCTCTGATACGACCAACTTTGCTCCTGCTGTTGCAAAAGTAGATCTGTTCACTCATATTCGACATATGACACAGACTACGATTCCAGCCATTGTCGTAGCAGTGATCTTCTTTTTTATGATGAGTAAAAATTTATCTACTTCCGTTAACCCGGAGGATTTGAACAAAGCTATGTCGGTTTTGCAAAGTGAGTTTAATATATCGTTCTGGACATTAATTCCTCCTGTTATCGTGCTCGTTCTTGCTGTAAGAAGAGTACCTGTCCTAGTCACTTTGTTTGCTGGGCTTCTTGCGGGAATTATCGTATCAATGTTAACGCAAGGCGTGTATTCAGCTGGTTCAATTCTTGGAACAATGCAGAATGGTTTTGCGAGTGATACATCAAGTGAACTTGTAAATGGAATCGTAAATAGAGGTGGCCTTCAATCAATGATGTGGAGCGTCTCACTGATTATTTTAGCATTAGCACTTGGTGGCGTTCTGCAAGTGATGGGAATCATTCAATCCCTCATGAGTGGATTAACAAAGCTTCTAAATAAGCGAGGTCATTTAATTTCTGCAACAGCCACATCTGCAATTGGAGTGAATTTGTTAACAGGTGAGCAGTATTTGTCAATTCTTCTTCCTGGTCAAACGTTTGAGCCGTTTTATGATAAAGCAGGCGTGGATCGGAAATATCTTTCCCGTACATTAGAAGACGCTGGGACGCTCATTAATCCATTAATTCCATGGGGAGTATCGGGAGCCTTTTTTGCAGAAACGTTAGGGGTATCGGTGTTAAGCTATCTTCCGTTTGCAGTCTTTCTATGGCTATCACCATTATTTACTGTGATTTTGGGCTATTGGAATAATAAGAAATTAGGTGAAGACACCTCTGTGAATCATGGATAAAAACGTCATTACCTGCAAACAGTAGAGATATAGTACAGTTTCAGGAGGAGAATGATGAAAATAACGAAGGTTCTTGTTCTATTATCTTTAGTAGTCGTGTTGTATGAATACCGATACCGATTATTAAATGGGCTGCTAGGCGTCGCGGTGATAAGGCGCTTTGTCGTCGGAAATTCGTTGAAATTTCCAGGTTTACGTAACAAACTTTTTAGCTCTTTTCTATCTTAACCTCTACCTCACCGGTGGAGGTTTTTCTTTGTTCTAGGGTATGTTAATGCGCGCAGTTGATTTTGGCTCATTTATGTTCTGTGATGACCACTCGAATGAGGCAAAAGTCGAGAATCAACAATATAAGTTAACAAAGCTTTCTTCTAAAAATTGAAAAGGTTAGAATAGGGGGGAAGACAATCAGGAATCGTTTGATTAACCGGAGACTGGGGGAGCTTTATATGAAGTGGACACACATCTACTTTGATTTAGATAACACTCTTTATGATCATGAAAAGGCCTTTAAAAAAACCATTTTGTATTGTGCAGAAAAAATGTTGCTAAATAAAAGTACATCTGTTTCAGTTGAGCAGTGGTTTAATGTATTCAAATCTAATTGCGATCAATATTGGAATGCCTATGAAGAAGGTAGATGGTCAAGAGAACGGTACCAGGTGAAGCGATTTTGTAAAACGAATGACTATTTTAACTTAACTTGCTCTGAGGAGGAAGCGTTAGAGTTCCAAAGAGAATATCAATCTAAAGTTGCCTCCTTCGCTGAATTATATGACGGGGTTTCCTCTATTCTATCTACTTTGAGGGATAGTGGAATAGAGCTAGGCATTATTACAAATGGTGGGCAGGAAACACAGCTAGCAAAAATTAAAGCTCTTCAATTGCTTCAATGGATCCCTCGTGAGAATATTTACATTTCAGAAACTGTAGGGATTGAAAAGCCAGACGTTGACATATTTCAATATGTTCTTGGAAGTATGGGGCATTATCTTTACATAGGGGATACATGGGATCATGACATTAAGCCTGCTATAGAAGCAGGCTTTGATGCAATATATTTTAATTCCAGGAATGAAGCTGTTGACCACTCAATTCGGAAAGATATTCCAGAAATATTGACTTATGAGGAACTGAAGAAAGTATTAATCAATTAATACTTTCTTTATTCTTCAGTATCTTGTGGCTCTAATATAGGCTCGTTAAGGTATTGAATAAGCTCAATGTTCTTTCCACTTTTCGTTTGGAATAGGATGAGTAAATATGGTGAATGTTTATGAAGCAATATGATTGGAATTGTACTGCCAATAGGTGATTCTGTCGGGCCATTAGGAGGAATTATGCCAAGGAAATAGTTTTTGTATAGACCTTCCCAAATACCTCCGATCGTATCAGCAGTCTGTTTCTGAGATAGTCCTGGGAGCGTTCGCTGTTGATATTGATCTAACGAGGTTAGCGGGAAAATATAATAGTCTTCAGGATGAAGATTATATTCTGTTACCATAGCTTTGAAAACCAACTGGGCTTGTTGATCCATGGCATGATCGAGAATGTATTGCCACTCTTTTTCTTCTTCACTTGAAGCCTCTTTAAAAGATTCAAGTGGTGTCATCGGAGAGTCAATGACGTAAAGTTGGTCATAACTCAATTGCTGGGCACTTTTAATGACATCATTAGGGTAATGGATTTCTCCATAATGGTAGGTAATCGCTTCATAATGTCCGCTATCTTCACTTGTAGATTCTTTTTTTTGACGAAGTGTAGCCGTATTTTCTTTCCAAATTGACATTGAATCAATCAGGCGACCTTCTTCATAGAGAAATGATAAATCTTGACGAAGGTAAGCCACTTCAGAAAGACTTGATTCTGTCTTCCAATCCAATGTGTATTCATCTTCATCGTCCTGCGTTAGAATAGTAAGAGATGTACTTGCTGAATCAAATGTGACGTCTGGATCAGGTGGGAAATACGTAAATGATTCCCTAACAGGATTACTACTAGTGTTAACAAGGATGAGCGCAAAAAAACCAATCATACCTAGCATGATAACGTAGTGAATTCTTTTGATCATCCCGATACCTCCAAATGAGTAAGCTTGTCATCATATGTATGTGATAGTTAACTGAAATATGAAGAAGGATTCGTTTGCTTTTCCAATTAATTCAATTTGAGAGGATGAAATCAATGAGTGATTTATTTCATGCAGAAGAACTTCTACAAACTACGAAAGAATTAGTTAGTATTCCAAGCCCATCTGGTTACACTGATGAAGTCATTAGTTGGGTTGAGGGGAGAATGCAAGAGCTTGGAGTAGAGACTAAACGAAATAATAAGGGTGGACTCATTGCTACTATTGAAGGGTCAGATTCGTCGCGTCAACGGATGTTAACAGCTCATGTTGATACATTGGGAGCGATGGTGAAAGAAATTAAGAGTGATGGTCGCCTGCGCTTATCTTTAATTGGTGGTTTTCGATTTAATGCAATTGAAGGTGAGTACTGTGAGATTATCACCGGAGATGGCAAGCGTTTTACTGGAACGATTCTTTTACACCAAACCTCTGTTCATGTTTATAAAAACAACGGGGAGGTCAAACGAGACGAACAGAACATGGAAGTGCGTCTTGATGAGCGTGTCTCTAATCCTGAAGATGTCATGAAATTGGGAGTGAGTGTTGGTGACTTTATTTCTTTTGACCCTCGTGTCCAAATTACCGATTCTGGATTTATCAAATCACGCCATTTGGATGATAAAGCTAGTGTAGCTCTTCTTCTTGCAAACATTAAGAAACTAAAAGAAAACAACATCAGGCTTCCACATACGACGCATTTTCTAATTTCGAATAATGAAGAAATTGGTTATGGTGGTAATTCCAATATCCCTGATCAAACCATCGAATACATAGCTGTGGATATGGGAGCACTTGGAGATGGACAAACTTCTGATGAATATACGGTTTCGATCTGTGCCAAAGATTCAAGCGGTCCATATCATTATCGCTTACGTAAACATCTTGTGAAGCTTGCAGAGGAAAATAAGATTGAGTATAAACTCGACATTTATCCTTATTATGGGTCAGATGCATCAGCTGCCATTCGGGCAGGAGTGGATGTTCGTCATGCGCTTATTGGTCCTGGTATTGATGCTTCCCACGCATATGAGCGAACACATCAGGATTCAATGCTTCATACAGCACATTTAATTTATCAGTACCTCTTATCGGAAATGATCGATTGAATGAGAAAACCAGCCTTTCTTAAAAGGCTGGTTTTTCTATGCCCAATTTTCCAATGAGGTATGCATAATGTAAGAATGGTGAATGATGGAAAGGAGGAGGGGGAACTATGTCTCAAAAAAAGATCATTCATCCCGTTAGTCGTTCATTTGAGGAAAATATCGATTTCCTTCATAAGGAATTAGGTGTTGGGAAAAGTTTTGATGTTATTCAGTTAGATCTTGATTACGCAGGTAGAAAAATGGCGATGTTTTTAATCGATGGCTTTGTC
The DNA here is from genome assembly GCF_030547345.1 of Anaerobacillus sp. 1_MG-2023. NCBI lineage: Bacteria > Bacillati > Bacillota > Bacilli > Caryophanales > Bacillaceae > Anaerobacillus > Anaerobacillus sp. 1_MG-2023. The sequence continues at coordinate 125,558 of NZ_JAUORD010000002.1, forward strand.
AAAGATGATATTCTTCACTATCTTATGAAGTTACTATCAAGACTTGAACCTTCCCAACTTGATCCTGATCCACTTGAGAAGCTCATGAAAGTACATATCCCATACGTTGAAATTGATCGACAAAAGGATCTTGATGTTGTAATGGATTTAGTGCTTGCTGGTCCAACTGCCCTTATTGTAGAAGGTATGAGCGAAGTTATTATGATCGATGCAAGAACGTACCCGGTCAGAGGACCACAGGAACCAGATTTGGAGCGTGTAACAAGGGGCGCGAGAGATGGCTTTGTAGAAACAATCGTATTCAATACATCACTAACGAGAAGAAGAGTGAGAGATAAAACGTTAAGAATGGAATATATGCAAGTAGGTAGAAGGTCCAAAACAGACATTTGTATTAGTTATATTGAAGATATTGCTGATCCTGAAATCGTAAATAGAATTAAGGATTCTGTTAGTAACATTGATACAGATGGCTTACCGATGGGCGAAAAGACGATTGAAGAGTTTATTTGTGGAAGACATTTAAATCCTTATCCTCTTGTGAGGTACACAGAGCGTCCCGATACAGCAGCTATTCACCTTTATGAAGGTCACGTATTGATTTTTGTAGATGGATCGCCCAGTGTGCTTATTACACCTACTACTTTCTGGCATCATCTGCAACATGCTGAAGAGTACAGGCAAAAGCCGCTTGTTGGCGGATATTTGAGACTTGTTCGTTTTATAGCCGTTTGGATCGGAATTTTCATTTTGCCGCTATGGTATTTATTTGCTACAAACCCACGGTTACTAGGTTCAAATATGCAGTTTATTGGGGTAGATCAAAACGGGACATTGCCTCTGTTCGTTCAATTTTTACTTATAGAAATAGGGATTGATATACTCAGGATGGCAACCATTCATACTCCAACCTCCCTTGCGACTGCGCTTGGTCTTGTATCGGCCATCTTGATTGGACAAGTAGCAGTAGAGGTAGGACTGTTTATTAATGAGGTCATTTTATATTTGGCCCTTGCAGCAATGGGGACATTCGCAACACCATCCTATGAATTAAGTCTTGCCAATCGACTTTTTCGTCTCTTACTGCTCGTTTTGACCGCAGCTTTTGGCGTAATTGGATTTGTTGGAGGATTTACACTATGGATAATGCTTTTAATTCGTACAAAATCGTTTCATATTCCTTATCTATGGCCGTTTATTCCGTTTTCTTATCGAGCATTTCGAGATGTTATTTTCAGATCACCTATGCCACTTAAAAATCGCAGGCCGACGGTATTACATCCTAAAGATCCAGATCGTTAATATCGACCAATATCAATGGCTTATTTACAAAATGTAAAGAAGAGACTACATTTCTTAAATGGGATGTGGTCTTTTTGTGCGTAATTATTTTTTTTGGCGCTAGGGATTGCTATAATGAACAATGGTGAAGATAATGAAAACATTTTATGATATACAGCAGCTTTTAAAGCAATATGGCATGATTGTTTATACGGGAACTCGACTTGGAGACCTGGAACTAATGGAAGGCGAGATCCAAGAGTTATACGATATGAAAATTCTCGAGAATGAGGATTACCTCGTCGCCAGAATGATCATAAGAAATGAAATTAGCAAGGAGAGGGACAAAACATGAATCAGACAATTGAAACGATGCTTGCTCACCGCTCAATTAGAGCATTTAAAGATAATCCATTAACGGAAGAGCAAATTCATACGTTAGTAAAAGCAGCGCAATCCGCTTCAACTTCAAGCTACATACAAGCTTATTCGATCATTGGTGTGGAAGATAAAGAAAAGAAAAAGCAGCTTGCTGAATTAGCTGGTGGGCAAAGTTATGTTGAAAAGAATGGTCACTTCTTTGTTTTTTGTGCAGATTTCAATCGCCACCATGCAACAGCTGAAATGCATGGGACAGATGTAACGGAAACGACGCAAACAACTGAAAAGTTCATGGTAGGATTAATAGATGCAGCGCTTGCTGCACAAAACGCCAGCATAGCAGCAGAGTCAATGGGACTAGGTATTTGCTATATTGGTGGCATTCGGAACGACCTTGAAAAAGTGAGTGAAGTATTGAATCTTCCTCAATTTGTTATTCCTTTATTTGGACTTTGTGTTGGATATCCCGATCAGGATCCAGATGTAAAACCACGATTACCTCTAAATAACATCTATCATATTGATGAATATGAGCATGATGCAAATGCATTTAAAGAAGGGTTAAACGAATATGATGAAGTTATTTCAGGTTACTACACGAATCGAACGGGAGGTCAACGATCAGCAGGATGGACTTCTATGATGGCACATAAATTAGCGACCCCTGTTCGAACGTATATGAAGAAATTTCTTGAAAAGAAAGGTTTTCCTCTGAAATAGAGTGTTACTTGCGAAAGGTGGATTAAGATGAAAGAAGAAAAATGGCTCATTGGTGTTGATTTAGGTGGAACAACTATCAAGCTTTCATTCCTTGATTTTTATGGTGAAATTATTAGTAAATGGGAAATTCCTACTGATAAATCGGAAGCTGGTCGTCATATCACAACTCACATAGCTCGTGCTATTGATGATAAGATGGAAGAAATGAATGTTAGCAGAAAGAAGTTTTCTGGTATCGGTATGGGAGCTCCAGGTTTCATTGAAATGGATTCAGGATTTATTTACCACGCAGTAAACATTGGATGGCGAGACTTTCCTTTAAAAGACAAGCTTGAAGTTGAAACAGGGTTACCAGTTATTATTGATAACGATGCGAACATTGCTGCTCTTGGTGAAATGTGGCGTGGCGCAGGGGATGGAGCACGTGATTTACTATGCGTCACGCTAGGGACTGGAGTAGGCGGAGGCATTATTACGAATGGAACAATCATTCATGGAACGAATGGCATGGCGGGGGAAATAGGTCATATTACATCCATCCCTGATGGTGGAGCGCAATGCAATTGTGGCAAAACAGGCTGCCTTGAAACAGTAGCCTCAGCGACTGGTGTTGTTCGTATTGCGATGGAAAAACTTATGTCACATCAGGACAGTGTCCTATATCATATTTATCAAGAAAAGAGTGAAATTACTTCTCGTGATATTTTTGAAGGCGCTGAGGCCCAGGATCCATATGCTGTTGAAGTAGTGAATAATGTAACTTTCCATCTAGGACTTGCGATTGCCAACCTGGCTAATTCTTTGAATCCTTCTAAAATTGTAATAGGTGGGGGCGTATCAAAAGCAGGCGAAGCGCTTCTTACCCCCTTAAAAAAACAATTTGAAAAATATGCATTGCCAAGAGTTAGAAAAGGTGCGGATTTTGCAATTGCCACACTCGGCAATGATGCTGGCGTAATAGGAGGAGCGTGGCTCGCAAAAACGAAATTGATGAAATAGTCCTGGTTTTTCATGTTTCAGCCTGCTATAACAAGGGAAGAAAAGATCAGTTAAGTTCGATCTTTTCTTTTTTTTTGTAAAAAAATTGCCCAAATGAAACTTTTTGTCCATTTCATTCGTTATTACTAACAGACAGGAAGCTCAGAATCAAAATAATTGTGAAAGAAATACTAAAATAAGGACAAAAGTTAGTTGATTAAATTTCGAAAACATACTATCATAGCGATTATGTATGGTCGTAGAAAGTAATGGTAGCTTTTCCTTATATTCAACTAAGGAGGTACTAAGAAAACATGAAAAAGCTACAAAATAAGTATTCTTTTTTCCTAATCGTAGCCTTTATGCTGTGGTTAAAAACGTATTTGGTGTACGAATTTGCTTTCAACATTGAACCTGAAAATAAAATGGAAGGGTTTATATTACTGCTAAACCCAATTAGTTCTGTATTGCTATTCCTCGGTTTTGCCCTATTTGCCTCACCAAAGTATCGCAACAGAGTACTACTGGTCATTAATTTTATTGGCTCATTTATCCTATTTGCAAACGTCGTATACTACCGTGAATTTACTGATTTTATAACAATACCATTGTTGTTTCAAACGAATAATATGGGGGAGCTTGGTAATAGTATTGCTGAACTTGTAAGCGGTTTTGATTTCTTGCTCTTTGTAGATATTATTATTCTGGCAGTTTTCCTTTTCGTAAGAAAAACGAAGGCGTACATGGTTAAGAAGAAAGAAATTGCTATTGTATTTGCTAGCGCTATAGCTCTTTTTGCTGTTAATGTTGGGCTTGCAGAAACAGAACGCCCTCAGCTTTTAACTCGTACGTTTGATCGTGAAATGCTCATAAAATATATTGGTACTTATAACTATCACGTGTATGACGCTGTTCTTCAGTCCAAAGCAAAAGCACAGCGAGCATTTGCGGATGGCAGTGAGATCGTAGATATTGAAAACTATGTAAAAGCTAATCACGTTGAGCCAAATCCTGAAATGTTTGGTGAAGCTGAAGGGAAAAACATCATCCTTGTATCGTTAGAATCCACACAGAGTTTTGTAGTGAATGAAGAAGTGGATGGAGAAGAAATTACGCCTTTCTTAAATGATCTTATAGATGAAAGTTATTATTTCCCGAATTTCTATCATCAAACAGCTCAGGGTAAAACTTCTGACTCCGAATTTATTCTTGAGAATTCATTATATGGACTTCCAAGTGGAGCTGTATTCTTTACCCATTCAGGGAACGAATACAATGCATCACCAGAAATATTAAGTGAGAATGGATACTATAACGCTGTCTTCCATGCGAATAACAAAAGCTTCTGGAACCGTGACGTTATGTATGACTCCCTTAAATACGATAAGTTCTATGACATTAATGATTTTACAGTAACGCCTGATAATTCAATCGGATGGGGATTGAAAGATGAATATTTCTTTGATCAATCCATTAAATATTTAGAAACGCTACCGGAACCTTACTATGCTAAATACATTACATTAACAAACCACTTTCCTTTTACACTTGAATCAGAGGATGAATATATTCCAGAGTGGACTTCAGATGATGGAACTGTTAACAGATATTTCACTACGGTTCGATATCAAGATGAAGCTCTAAAGAAATTCTTTGAGCGAATGAAAGAAGAAGGACTTTATGAAGATTCGATCTTCGTCATGTACGGTGATCACTATGGAATTTCTGAGAACCATAACAAAGCTATGGGAGAATTCTTAGGCAAAGAAATCACACCATTTGAATCCACGGAGCTTCAAAAAGTTCCGCTCGTTGTTCATATTCCTGGCCAAGAAGGGGAAGTGATGGAACAGGTCGGTGGTCAAATTGATTTGAAACCGACAATTATGCACCTGCTTGGTATTGATACGAAGGATATGATTAAATTTGGTAACGATCTTTTTGCAAAAGAACAGGATAATTTCACTATCCTTCGCGATGGAAGCTTCATTACTGAAAATAATCTATACACTAAAAATGTCTGTTATGACAAAGAAACAGGAGAAGAAACGGATAAATCGGCCTGTGAACCATACATGGAGAAGGCAAAAACTGATCTTGCCTACTCAGATAAAATCGTTTATGGAGACCTTCTACGTTTCTTAGGCAAGCATGATGAGCAACAAGAGAATACAGAAATAGAAAAATAGCATGAAAGATGCAAACCCCACCTTGGATATTAGGTGGGGTTTTTGTATTGTAATGAACTTTTTCTGAGGCGAGCAATAAGGCTAATATGTCCTAATTATGTAGCATATGCATCACTCATTATTTCATATCATTGTAAGAAGGATATGAAATGTGGGAGGGTATGACATGAAAATTAGGGTGAAGAGTGGGGATAGCCTTTGGAAATATAGCCGAGTGTTTCAAATTCCACTTCGATTAATATTAGATAGTAATAATCTTGAGAATCCTGATCAACTTATAGTCGGAGAACAAATTCAGATCCCTGGGTTTGTCACGAAAAGTTATACCATTAAGCCAGGAGATACATTATGGAAAATAGCAGGATGGTACGGAACACCCCTAGATGGTGTTCTTTTGCTAAACGATTCGAATCCTTTTTCGTTACAACCAGGAGAAAAAGTGAATATACCGATTCGTGTAACGTGGTCACTCATTAACCCAAATCAAAATTACGATTATCAAACCCTTGTTAATGATATTCGAAAAATACTTGCTGTTTATCCATTTATTAAACGATCCATCATTGGCGAATCTGTCATGGAAAAGCCAATCCCAGAACTAGTAGTGGGAACAGGAAAGAAAAAAGTTCATATGAATGGAGCATTTCATGCTAATGAATGGTTAACCTCAACTCTCATTATGAAATTTGTAGATGATTATTCTCGTGAATTGACGAATAGTCAGAGATTGAGCGGTGTTTACCTCCCATCTCTATATGAAACGACTTCTCTCTCTCTTGTACCCATGGTAAACCCAGATGGAGTGGATCTTGTCATTAATGGATTACCTGAAGAAGAACCTTACCGCTCATTGGCGGATCAAATTAATAATGGAAGTGAACAATTTAACAGATGGAAGGCGAACATTAGGGGAGTTGATTTAAACAATCAGTATCCTGCTAAATGGGAAATAGAAGCTGAACGAAAACCAACAAAACCTTCTCCAAGAAATTACCCGGGAAAAGCACCGCTTACAGAGCCAGAAGCAATAGCGATCGCAGACCTGACGAGAAGAAAGAAATTTGATCGTGCGCTAGCATTTCATTCTCAAGGTGAAGTGATCTTTTGGGGTTTCGAAGGACTTGAACCTCCTGAGTCAGAAATCTTGGTGAGAGAATTTTCGCGACTGAGCGGTTATCGAGCAGTTCGCTATGTTGATAGTTTCGCTGGATACAAGGATTGGTTTATTCAAGACTTTAGAAGACCGGGTTTTACCGTAGAAATTGGAAAAGGGGAAAGTCCTTTGCCTACTTCTGATTTCAACACTATTTACCAAGATACATTAGGGATTTTCCTTTCTTCTCTGTATATGTAGGTTAGTGGCTTGTTTTTTAATCACTTCTTTGTCATAATAAACTTAATTTCATAATTCCAAAGACTAGGGGTGCCTTCATGTAAGGGAAGGCTGAGAAAAAGAAACCGTCATTTCTTTTACCCTTGAACCTGATCTGGTTGATACCAGCGTAGGGAAGTCGGTAGCAGTATTGATTACGTATTACTACCCCCATTCCTTACGCGGAATGGGGTTTTTTAGTGTGTTTTATGTTAATCGTTTTTAAGCGTTTACGGTGGTAGCTTATACTCTTGATTCTCGATTTTTAGCTCGAAGCGATTGGTTATCACAGAGCGTAATTGAGCCGAAAATCAACAAAGCTCGTTAACATAGGCTTAAGGTTAAAAGTATTAGAGGAGGTAAATAATGAAGGATTTTAAATTATACGTCATTACAGGGGAAGAATTCCACCCTGATCGAGACCTAGTTGAGGTAATGGAGCAAGCGATACAAGGTGGTACTGATATTATTCAATTGCGTGATAAGACGAATTCTAAAAAGGTTGTACTAGAAAAAGCTTTGAGATTAAAGGAGCTAACACAAAAATATGAAGTTCCTTTTATTGTGAATGATCACATTGATATTGCGCTAGCCGTTGATGCTGATGGCATTCATCTCGGTCAGGATGATTTACCTTTAGAGGTAGCAAGGAAGATTGTTGGACCTAATAAGATCATAGGTATCTCCACACATCGAATCGAAGAAGCGCGTGAAGCAGAGCAGCGTGGTGCTGATTACATTGGGGCTGGGCCAGTCTTTCCCACAAATAGCAAAAGCGATGTTGTTGATCCAGTAACAACTGACTATCTCAAAGAAGTTGCAGCAGAAATATCTATTCCGTTTGTAGCCATCGGCGGCATCAAATTGCATAATGTTTCGGACGTCCTCCATTCAGGTGCTTCTAGAGTATGTGTCATTAGTGAAGTAGTTGGTAGTGCCGATATTAAAGGCACGTGCGAAGCATTTATTAAATCCATTCAAAAAGAGGTGATTCCCAAGTGACATTACTAGTTAATGGAGAGCAGCATGATTTAGAAGTGGCAACATTAAAAGAAGTTGTTACTCATTTTGGCTTGCAAGAAGGGTTGGTTGTCACTGAAGTTAATGGAACAATTATTGATCGCTCGGAATGGATCGATACAGAAGTAAAAGAAGGAATGAAAATTGAACTTGTCCACTTTGTAGGAGGGGGTTGACCGAATGAATGATAAATTAACAATATCTGGTAAAGAACTTTCTTCCCGCTTGTTTCTTGGCACGGGAAGATATCCAAATCCATATGTTCAAAATAAAGCAATTGAAGCTTCTGAAGCAGAAGTTCTCACATTTGCTATTCGAAGAGTGAATCTTACTGCACCAAATGAAGATGCGATCTTACAGCACATCGAGAATCAATCATTTCACTATTTGCCCAATACTTCCGGTGCTACGACTGCTGAAGAAGCCATTCGCATCGCTCGTTTAGCAAAAGCATCTGGCTTAAGTGATTGGATAAAAATCGAAGTTAGTCGAGATGAAAAAATGCTAATCCCTGATCCGGTGGAAACCTTGAAAGCTACAGAGGTTCTTGCTAAAGAAGGTTTTGTTGTTTTACCGTATACTTCTGATGATCCAGCACTTTGCTATCGACTACAAGAAGCAGGTGCAGCGGCTGTCATGCCAGGGGGATCTCCTATTGGAACTGGTCTCGGCATCTTAAATCCATACAATATTGAACTAATTACAGAACAACTGAAGGTACCAGTCATAGTCGATGCGGGTCTTGGACATGCATCTGATGTAACACAAGCGATGGAGCTTGGGGCAGATGGAGTCCTCCTTAATACAGCCATAGCGAAAGCGAGAAACCCTGTCATGATGGCTGAGTCAGTTAAGTTGGCTATTAGAGCAGGAAGATTGTCTTACGTTGCAGGAAGAATTCCTAAAAAGAAGTACGCCACTGCAAGTAGTCCGGTACGAAATTAATAGAAGGAGGGCGATCATGGCTAACATTACGGTTGTAGGAGGCGGTGTGATTGGTCTCTCCATAGCATATGAATGCCGTACGAGGGGACATGAAACGACTGTAGTAGAAGCTCATAAGTGTGGGGGGCAAGCTTCAGGTGCAGCTGCAGGCATGCTTGCGCCTTATTCGGAAATTGAAGAAGATCCAGATGATTTTTTCAGGCTTTGCCAACATAGTTTAAAGCTTTTCCCGAAATGGCAGGAAGAAATTAAACAGAATTCAGAGGTTGATTTTGAATATTGCGAGAGCGGCAGTCTTTATTGTATCTATCATGAGGCTGATCGGCTGTCTCTTGAGACAAAGCAGGCCTGGCAACGTAAGTTTAACGTTGAATCTACAATATTAAATGCTGACGAAGTAAGAGTGAAAGAGCCAGGCCTTTCTCAAGATGTTGTTGCAGCATTATGGTGTCCAGAAGAGTCACATATTTATGCTCCTGGCTACGTCTCAGCACTTTTAGATGCTTGTCGCAAGTTAGGTGTTCGGGTGATAGAGAATGCGGGAGAGGCGACGTTTGAAGAGAATAACGTTGTGGTAAAAGGTCAACAAATCGAAAGCGATCGAGTTGTTCTTGCTGCAGGAGCATGGTCGATGTACTGGGAGGAAGCACTTGGTTTGACGTTGCCAATTTATCCAATACGAGGACAAATTTGCGCATATGAAGCCCCATCTCTCAATCACATTATTTTTACGAGTCAAGGCTATCTTGTAGCGAAAGCAAATGGATCAGTTGTTGCTGGTGCTTCGGAGGACATCGCTGGTTTTGATACAGCTGTTACGGAACATGGTGTAGGAAGACTTGAGAAATGGAGTAAGCAAGTGATGCCTGCCTTACAGCAGAAAAATCCATTTCATAAGTGGGCGGGGTTAAGACCTGCTACTCAAGATGGCTTTCCTATTATCGGAAAGCTAGATCATAAACCTAAGGTTATTTTAGCCACTGGTCATTATCGGAACGGAATCTTACTTAGTCCTGTTACAGCAAAGATTGTAGCTGATGAAATCGATGGAAGTGTTAGTGAATTAGGGCTCGGTCAATTTCGACCTGATCGTTTCCAGGTTATATAATGAAGGAGTGAGTTTTATGCGTAAAGCACTTACGATAGCTGGATCTGATAGTGGGGGAGGAGCTGGTATTCAGGCCGATTTAAAAACATTTCAAGAGCGGGAAGTGTTTGGGATGAGTGCCATAACGGCACTTACAGCGCAAAATACTCTAGGGGTTCACAATGTTTATCCCCAATCTATAGAAGCGGTTCAATCTCAGTTAGATGCTGTGCTATCGGATATTGGAACAGATGCTGTGAAAACTGGTATGCTTTTCTCTAGTGATATTATTTTGGGCGTTGCTGAGAAGATAAGAGAATACCAGGTGCCAAACCTTGTGATTGATCCTGTTATGATTGCGAAGGGAGGAGCATCACTCCTTCAAAAAGAGGCGATTCGTGCCATGAAGGAAGAACTCATTCCTCTTGGTACTATTATTACACCAAATATTCCTGAAGCTTCGGAGTTATTAGGTGGCGACTCAATTACTTCAGTTCGAGAAATGGAAGAAGCTGCAGCGGCATTACAACACTTTGGTGCAAAGGCTGTCCTTGTTAAAGGCGGACATATGGATGGAGAAACTTCGATAGATGTTTTGTATGCGAACCAACGTTTTTATCACTATGAGTCTAAACGTATTGATACAAAACATACTCATGGAACGGGATGTACCTTCTCTGCTTGCATAACTGCAGAGCTTGCGAAAGGACGAACAATACAAGAGGCGGTCTCAACTGCAAAAGAATTTATTACAGCAGCCATTGCGAATTCTCTTTCTATAGGTAATGGAATTGGACCTACGAACCACTCTGCTCATAGGCAAAAGCTAATAAGTGGAATGAAACAATAGCTCTGCACTGCGCAGAGTTTTTTATTTGGGGGGTGTCTTTTAGGATGAGAAGGTCGAAAATACATAAGCTATACACGAAATGCACTTTCTTATCATAGGTCATCAATGCATGATAGAATAATGGTGTTAATTTACAGTAAGGAAAGGTCGTCTCATGAATAAAATAATTGAAGTGAAAAATGTGAATAATGAACGTGTGTCAGATATTCATTTTGATATGCTAGAAGGATCATTAACAACGATCATCGGTCCTTCAGGCGCTGGAAAAAGTAGCTTATTGATGTTACTAAACCGATTAGAGGATCCTGATAGAGGTGAAATTCTCTTTAAAGGAAAGAAGCTAGATGAATTTCCAATCAGTCAGCTACGTCGAAATATTGGGATGGTCTTTCAACAGGCCCACTTATTTAATGGAACAATTGAAGATAATTTAAAGTTTGGACCGCTTCTAGAAAAGAAATGGAATGAAAAAATGGGCATTCAACTTTTAGAGAAAGTTCAATTGCCTCGTGATTTTTTAACAAAGGATGTGGAAAATTTATCTGGTGGTGAAGAGCAAAGAGTGGCATTTGCGAGAACGCTTGCTAATAATCCTGAGGTGTTGTTATTAGACGAGGTGACTAGTGCGCTTGATATGCGTACAGTTGATTGGATGGAAGAATTGTTACATACACTTGTGAATGAAGAAGGGAAGACAATTCTAATGATTACACATGATCTAAAGCAGGCGAAGAGGCTTGGTTCATACACTCTCTTTATGAATGAAGGGAAGATTGAAGAACAAGGAGAAACGAAAAAAATGTTTCAATCGCCTAAATCAGATGCTTTAAAGCATTTTTTGGAAGGATAACCGATGACTGAAATATCAAATCTATCTTTACTAACGATGATTCTCTTTGTCATGATCCCCGTGTCTCTTTCTTATTTATTTTCACTAGGAATTGGCAAATCCGCGATTTGGTCCTCCTTACGTGGGGTAGTTCAATTATTTTTTATAGGCTACATTCTTACTTTTTTGTTTTCAATGCCTGATTGGCAGGGAATAGGACTTTGGGTAGCGGTTATGCTGGTCATTGCTTCTCTACAAGCTGCCAAAAGAGGAAAGGGTATACCCTATGCCTTTTTGCTATCTCTTTGTTCTCTCATATTGATTGAAGTGTTTGTTCTCTCACTATGGATTATTTTTGATATCATTCCATTTAAATCAGAACAAGTCATTCCAATGAGTGGAATGATTATTGGTAATAGTATGGTTGCAACAGGTCTAGCATTTGAGAGAATGAAAAATGAGTTTCATGATAGCAAAGGGAAAATTCTTGCAGCGTTGTCACTTGGGGCAAATTCATCACAAGCTTCTCAAATGATCATAAGGAAAACAATTCGTGCGGCTATGATCCCTAACGTAGATGGATTAAAAACGATTGGTCTTGTACAATTGCCCGGTATGATGACAGGACTTATTCTAGGTGGCGCTTCGCCCATTGAAGCTATACGATATCAAATTGTAATATCGATAAGCATCTTCTCATCCGTTTCCATATGTGCGATGATTATATCGTTAGTTACATACCGCTTTTTCTATAATCGAAAGATGCAGTTATTAGAAGTCAAAGGAGGAAATAAATAATGGCAATTGTAGACGTGACGGTTATTCCGATTGGTACAGAAACTCCTAGTGTCAGCAAATATGTAGCTGAGGTACAGAAAATTCTTGAATCTTATTCAGATCGAGTTACTTATAGGTTAACACCAATGAGCACTCTAATTGAAGGGGAAATAGCAGATCTTCTCGAGGTGGTCCATGCCATACATGAAGCACCTTTTCAAGCGGGGATAGAGCGTGTCGCTACTAACCTTCGTATAGATGATCGTCGTGATAAAAAGGTTAAGATGGATGATAAACTTGATTCGGTAAACAGGCACTTAGAATAAGTGCCTGTCATCATTTAGTTGATTACTGGTTGTTTTGCTATACTGTGACAGGTTCATAAGCTTATTCTTTTCATTTTTCTTCAAAATAAAAAAACAGCCATTTAGGCTGTTTTTTTAGTGGCCTCCGCCGCCCCCAGATCCGAAAAGTATATCGATCATTGTGGCAACAGTAAAGGCGCCGAATACAAGCACTGTTAATCCTGCAAAGGCAAGGCCCATAAAGTTCTTTTCACGAAGAGAACGGAATACGCCCCATACGCAAAATAACGTAACGATTGCAAAAATAATTGCTAACCCCATTTGGAATACCTCCCTATCCATGCACTCTTTATCAGTATACCCGTAAAATAGCTGTTGCATGGTTAAATCATAAATTTTTCTAACTTGCGTGGTATGTACGATAAGTCCTTTCTTATTTTAACCGTTTTCTTTTCGTTTGTCGAGGTGTTATTCAACCAAAAATGTAAGTTCAATGTTATAAGCTCGAGCAATACCCTCCATTAGTTCAATGGACATATGATCAACAAAAAAGAGTTCACCCTCTTTGCATATTAAATGCTCTTCCATTTGAAGAATCGCCATTTCGATTTGCGACTGCTCTCCGTTCCTTATAGTGAAGCAGGAGATCATCTTTTTATAAAGAAAATACTCATTGTTTTGAGAAACAAAGCCATAATCTGAAAAAGAGGGAGTTATTTCTGTGTTTGGAGAAAGGTATAGAAGTGAGTAGAACTCTTGAAATATATTTTTTGAAATGTAGTATTTCTGAAGAGCAACAGCTTCTTCACGATCATTTAGAATAACGAGCTGTTTATCTCGATCAAACACTTTTGCAAGTTCGGCTGTCTTTTTCACTATCTGGGCCATGAAGCCAGGTAGTTTATTATTTGGGGGATTCATTTCTACGCCATACATGTTTTTCAACATAAACATCTCCTTTTGTACAACCTTTTGTATAGTGTAGAATAAGAAACATAATCTTTCAATGGAGGCGACAACAATGAAATGGAAACAAATGGCTGTTGGGCCGGTGCAAGCAAACGCAGGATTCTTATGGAATGAGAAAAATGAGGCTCTTATCATTGATCCGGGAGCTGAAGGTGGTCGAATCAAAAGGAAAGTGGAAAAGCTAGAACTTAAACCAATCGCTATTCTTTTAACTCATGCTCATTTCGATCATATTGGAGCGGTGGATCTGATAAGAGAAACGTATCAAATCCCAGTTTACTTACATATTTATGAGGAAAAATGGCTTTCAGATGCTTCTTTAAATGGCTCTAAGCTGTTTCCGGTAGTTGATAATATTGAAGGTAAGCCGGCTGATCATTTAATTGAAAGTGAAGGGGAAATGACAATTGGACCGTTTCAATTTGAGGTATTTGAAACGCCAGGACATTCACCTGGTAGCGTCTCATTTTATTTTAAAGACGTTAATTTAGTCTTTTCAGGTGATGCCCTTTTTGCAGGTAGCGTAGGAAGAACGGATCTTCCTGGTGGAAATCAAAAGCAGCTGCTGAACAGTATACATAACCGCCTTCTAGTATTACCAGAAGAAACGATTGTAGCCTCTGGTCATGGACCGTCTACGACTATAGAAGTGGAGATGGCAGAGAACCCGTTTCTAAATGGATTTTCTTTATAAATGACGTCTTTAAGGGATGAAATCATGAAGGAGATCGAGCGTAGTCATGGAGGCGCTATATCGTTCGAGAAATTTATGACACTGTCTCTTTATCATGAGCGGTATGGCTATTACCAGGTAAATCAACCAAAAACAGGTCGAAACGGTGATTTCTATACATCTACAAGTGTTCATGATGTTTTTTCTAGAATTATGGCTCGGGTTCTGATTGCGGATATTCACAAGCATAATCTTGCCCCTTTTATTGTTGATGCAGGATCTGGTGATGGGAACTTCATTGCCTCCTTTCTTGATGAAGTGAAACAAAAAGACCAGAAACTTTTTCATCAACTAACTTATTGTGTGATAGAAGCAAGTCAATACCATCGTCGTCTAATTGAAGAAAAGGTGCACGAGCTTAACGTGAGAATATATTCTTCACTTTCGGAAATAAAGAATGACGTACCTATATTAAACGGTATTCTTTTATCCAATGAACTGTTAGATGCTTTTCCTGTTAGGGTTGTAGAGAAATTTCAAAATCAATTGTACGAAGTATGTGTGGAAATCGATCATCGTGGTTCCTTTAGGGAGATCTACAAACCTTGTACAGATGCAAAGCTAATCAAATGGTTAAATCATCATGACGTTGTTCTTGCGGAAGATCAACGCTTTGAAGTACCGTTGATCATGAGCGATTGGCTTTATGAGACTGGTGAATGGATTTCCGAGGGGAAAGTTTATACAATTGACTACGGCTATACGAACGAGGAATGGCAACATCCTGCAAGGAAAAGAGGGAGTCTGCGCGGATACAGGAAACACCAATTAATGGAAGACGTTCTTCAGTATCCAGGGGAAATGGATTTAACCACCCATGTTTCTATTGATGCAATTGAAAAGATTGGAATAGAAAATGGCCTAGAATGGCTTGAGTGCTTGCCGCAGGGACAGTTTCTTTTGAAGCATGATCTATTAAGCTTTATTAAGCAAGTCAATCCAGATAAACCGTTTTCTAATGAACAAAAACAAAATCGAGCAATTAGATGGTTAGCGGAATCAAATCAGTTTCTTGTCATGATTCAACAAAAGCGCCAAAGAAAAAAAGACGATGCATAAGCATCGTCTTTTTTCGTTCGAATTAATGTCCGCCTGATCCAGGCGTCATCATGAACACTGACCAGTATGAAAAACCGACCATAAATAAAGTTAAGTATACACCAAAAATATACAGATAAGTACGTTCTGTTAAGTTTAAATAACTTAACGCTAAAAACATGCCGGCCTGGCCAAGGAACAGCAATCCCAATACTGGCATCTCACCAACAAAGCCCATTAGTGAGAAAATGCCGGTCCAGAAAGCTAAAACTCGGTACATTCTAGGCATAATAGTTCCTCCCTTGCTCGTTCATTACTCATACATATCGTATTATATATGAGGTTCTGTAGAAAAGTAAATGCTAGTCTCATGGCAAAATAATGACTTTCCTTATTTAACCTTGAAAAGGGTTCCAATTTATTATCCCAAATCGTTCACAAAAATACAAATCTTTTTCTTGTACAATATTTGTTTAAGTGTTGTATAATGTGGGTATTGTTAGTTATTAACGGAAAACGAAACGGGGAGGATTTAAATTGGAAGATAAATTGTTGTTTTACACTTATCCAAGTTGTACCTCATGCAGAAAAACGAAAGCCTGGTTAAAAGAAAATGGCGTTAATTTTGAGGAGCGTCATTTATTTAAAGACACACCTTCCATTGAAGAGCTAAAAGAAATTATCACTCTTTCTACTGACGGAATCGAAGAAATTCTAGCTAGAAGGAGTAGCTCTTTTAAAAAGCTAAATGTTGAAATTGACGATTTAACCATAACAGAGATGTTAGAGCTCATGCATAACGAACCTAAACTTCTTAGAAGACCTATCGTAACAAATGGAAAAAAACTGATTGTGGGCTATAACAAATCAGGACTTCAGAACTTAAAACAGCGAAAGAAAAAACTCGCGGTGGTTTCATAAGAAATTGGCTGGGCTAGCTGGATTCGAACCAGCGCATGACGGAATCAAAATCCGTTGCCTTACCGCTTGGCTATAGCCCAATCATGTATTTCTCTGATAGTATGATCAGAGAATCAGTAACTTATACTCACATTGAAGGTGCGAATTGTAATGGTCTCTTTTTTCTGAGTTAGCACGTTAAATAATAAGTAATGTATGTTTTAGGAATGTCCTACTGCTTATTTGAATAAGATAGCATCATAATCCATGTCACAGCGATATGCGGAAAACTTCTGCGTATCGCTTTTTTTGTAGTTTTTTAAAGATTGTATATATAATTAGTGAAAATATGTTCACTAATAAAAGCGAAATTTTCAGAGAAAATGAAGTAAAGTAGTTCCTAATAAGGTATTCTTTAAGGAGTAATTGAAGAATGGAGGGGAGAGCATAATGAAGATATTCCTCATAACTAGCTCCTCTGTATTTCAGTTCCTTATTGTAGTAATGTTCTTTATCCAGAAAGTTTGGGTGCCGTTCGTTGCGTTGGCATATGTTCTTTCCCTTTTATTATTAATTCTTGTACTAATAAAAGAACGAAGATCGATGGAGAGAGGAGAAAAAAGTGATGATGATCGTAACTACTGATGAGATAGCAACGAAAGAGATCAAGGAAGTTATTGGGTATGTTCGTGGGAGCACAGTTCAATCCAAACACGTAGGGAAAGACATACTAGCAAGTCTTCGAACAATAGTAGGTGGAGAAATAACAGAATATACAGAAATGATGACGGAAGCACGGCAAAGAGCTATCGCAAGAATGGTCAAAGACGCTGAAGGAAAGGGAGCAAATGCAATTGTCGGTTTTCGCCTTCAGTCTTCAGCTGTAATGTCAAGCGCATCAGAAATTATAGCTTATGGAACAGCGGTTATTATAGGATGACGGGATACACGCAACCTAAGTAAAGGGAGTGGTCTATATGTGGAAACAAACGCTTATTAATACAAAGCGAGGGACTTTTGAAGTTTTTATCAAAGGGAACGGTCCTCCATTATGTGTGACGCACCTGTACTCTCAATTTAATGAAAGCGGAGACTATTTTGCAGATACGTTTACGAATAGTCATAAAGTCTACTTAGTTAATTTAAAGGATGCGGGTCATTCAGATTCTGTAAACGCACCTTATGAGTATTTTATGTTGGAGACTGTATTTGATCTTGAAAGTGTGAGATCAGCTCTTGGAGTTAAACAGTGGACATTCGCTGGTCATTCTACGGGAGGGATGCTTGGTTGTGTATATGGAATTCATGCATCCCGTTCGCTTATAGCCATAATAATAGTAGGAGCTGCAGCTAGAGAATATGGTTCTTCGTCGTCAGCATGTATATATAACTCTGCGCATGAGAATTATCACATCATGCAGCATTACATAGAAAAACTAAAAGACTCGAGACTTGGTGATGATGAGCGGGAAAGGATCACCAGAGACAGAACCAAGCTGTCTCTTTATTTGCCAGAAAAATATCAAGACTATTTTTCAAAACGAATAAATAAAAAGATGGCAACAAATCGGATGAACTTTTTTGCCCGCGAAATCATCCAATTTGATGTAACGAAACAACTTAATATAATATCTGCCCCAACTTTAATAGCGTGTGGGAAGCATGACGTCCAGTGTCCCTTATCATTTTCGGAAGAAATAGCGTATGAAATTCCAAATTCCCAACTGGCTATTTTTGATCAAAGCAATCATTATCCTTTTCTTGAAGAAAAAGCATTATTTGAAATAAGGGTTCATGATTTTCTCAATGATGCGTCATTTAGATAATGTATATTGAGTATAAATCCCAAATCATTATTGAGCGCCAGTCAAAAAGAAATTTCTTTATTTAAGAAGGAATTGCCATTTGCCTGGCGAATCCTTCTCTTTACGATTTAAAAATCGTGACTGGTTTTGCTGTCAATTTATATGAAAGGAAGGTGTGTTTTTGCTGAACATTGAAGAAAAAGGAAAGGATATTATTAAGCAAGCGGTGGAAGTAGGGGCCTCAGATGTACACTTTCATCCGAAGGAAAAAGGAGCGTTGATTCAGTTTCGTGTTGATAATAGACTTTATGATGCGCTTTGGCTTCCTATGATGGTAGCAGAAAAGCTATTGTCTCATTTTAAATTCCTCAGTGGTATGGATATTGGAGAGAAGCGTCGCCCACAAAATGGGGCCATGGATATGGTTCTATATCCAAGAAAACTCCACTTAAGACTCTCAACGATTCCCACCCCTTATCACGAAAGTCTTGTCGTTCGTATCCTTCCGCAAGATGAAACCCACTCCTTTAAAGAACTCTTTCTTTTCCCCTCAACTGCAACTAGACTTCTCCAAATCGTAAGTTGTAACAGTGGCTTATTTATGATTACAGGACCAACAGGTTCTGGAAAAACTACAACGATGTATTCCCTCCTTCAAACTCTCAGCGTTAAGCGGCATAGGCGAGTTCTTACAATTGAAGATCCCATCGAAAAGCGCAATCCTGATTTTATTCAAATGGAAGTCAATGAGAAAGCTGGACTATCTTATTATGAAGGGTTCAAAGCTGGGCTCAGGCATGATCCGGATATTCTTG
This sequence comes from Anaerobacillus sp. 1_MG-2023, assembly GCF_030547345.1. Lineage (NCBI taxonomy): Bacteria > Bacillati > Bacillota > Bacilli > Caryophanales > Bacillaceae > Anaerobacillus > Anaerobacillus sp. 1_MG-2023. Next base: position 144,552 of record NZ_JAUORD010000002.1, read on the forward strand.
TCGTTGGGGAAATAAGAGATGAACAAACTGCCCAACTCGCTATTCGAGCTAGCATGACGGGGCATCTTGTGGTTTCAACGCTACACACCGGAAGTACGCTAGAGTGCATTCCGAGATTACTTGAGTTTGGTATTCCTCTTCATAATATTACTCAAACGTTAAGAGGAGTCGCCACTCAACGACTTGTTCCCCTAAAGTGTCCCTATTGTCAAGTATGCTCTCTGGAGTGTCTAAAGCGAAGAACACGAAGAAAACTTGCTGTCGTTGAAATCCTCGCGGGTATTCACCTTCAAAAAGCCCTCGATCATCCAGAACTTTTATCGATTCCTGGTCAATCCACCATTAAAGATTACATTCTTCGAGCCTATGCCCTAGGTTATATTCAAAAAGAGACTGTCGAGAAGGAGTTGGGATTATTTAATCGTGAAACGATTCAAATGGAAGCTTGACCGTAAAGCAGATTTTCTTTGTCGTATAGGGAAAATGCTTGAGGAAGGATACTCACTTGCCAAATGTTTGGAGGTATACGCCTTATATCAAAACGATCATATTCGATCAAATATTGAAATGATTATTATCAGACTTAAGGGTGGTGATTCCTTTCACGATGTTTTAGCAGATTTTCAGTTTCCAGCAGATATCTTATCCTATTTATATATGTCTGAGCAGCGAGATTTTGCAACCGGTATTTCGGCATCCGGTCAGTTGATGAAAACGCGAAGTGAATGGCAAAAACGACTTAGAAGTACGCTTGCTTACCCCATCTTCTTATTTTGGATGACAGCGATCATGCTGTTTGTCGTAGGAAAGTATTTACTTCCTCAATTTAATACGCTCTATCACTCCCTTGATGTTCCACTCCCTTTTATTTCAAGATTTTTTATGACGCTCGTGAGATTTACTCCGGCTATTTTTGTCGGTTTAATTTTACTTTCTATTGTTCTTTACCTATCCAATTTGATAAAAAACAAGAAAAGTTCAGCTGTACACAGAATGCTTCTCTACAGTAAAATTCCGTTCGTGCATTTTTTTATTCCTCTTTATCTGACACATCATACCTCTCTTCACCTGGGGCTCCTACTTCAAAGCGGTCTTTCAATTGCAGAAGCTTTCTCGTTATTAACTAAACAATCTCACTTTGTGTTTTTTCAAGAAGAAGCCGAACGTGTTTCACGATCATTAATGAGGGGTGAAAAATTAGAGGATTTATTTGATCAGACACGTTTGTATGTTCCTGAATTCAAAGAAATTTTAATGCATGGCCAGGCAAGTGGGAATTTAGGAAGAGAGCTAATCTTATATGGGGAGGTGATCGGTGAACGGTTTGAGGAGTTGGTAAAAAAAGGATTCATGATTTTGCAACCAGTTAGTTTTGTCGGTGTTGGTCTTGTCGTTATGTTGATGTTTATGTCTATTCTTTTACCGATGTTTTATTATTTGCAAAATATTTAAAGGGGAGATTGTAAATGAAAATAAGGAAATGGTTAGGTCTTATTAAAGATGAGAAAGGGTTTACGCTAATTGAAATGATGATTGTTATTATGATCATTTCAATATTGCTTTTAATTGCGGTACCAGGATTAACTAAAAACAATGAGGTTGTTGAGGCGAAAAGCTGCGAGGCCACGATAAAAGTTGCCCAAACACAGGTAGCGGCGTATAAAGCGAATTTTGGATCCTATCCAACTTCAATCAATGATCTTGTTTCAGAAGAATACCTAGACATGGATGAAGTAACTTGTCCTGGAGGTGAAGAGTTAACCGTCGCCGATGGGAAGGTAAAGCTAGCTAACTAATGTTTTTTCGTGTGCAATTCAGAAATTCTTTTGGCTACACCATGCTAGAAATGATGATTGTTCTCTCCGTTTTATCAATTCTTCTATGTCTGATCTTTCTACACATATCCCCTACGCAAAATGCTTCTTCCACACGACATTTTCTTGGCGACATCCAATCAGATCTAAGGTATACCCAGGAGCTTGCATATGTAAATAAATCCTCGTATCGATTTTCCATTTCACCTAGTAAAGGGTCGTATAGTATACAGGGCACCGCATCTACGGTAGTGAAGTCGAATGAAATTCCAGAACATATTACGATTGATGAAGGAACAATGGGGTATCAAATTGTGTTTGGGGGGAATGGAAACGTTCAAAAAGCAGGAACACTTTATATAAAGGCTGGCAAGGAGGAGTATAAACTTGTGGTGCAGGTGGGAGCTGGTCGTTTCTATATTAAAAAGTTGTAAAGGCTATTCTTTGCTTGATGCATTAACTGGTCTCTCTATCTTAACGATCTTATCTTCAAGTATATTACCGATTTATTCCCATCTTTATGAAGAGCGAGAGGTGATACATGTGCGAAAAACTGCAGTGATATTGCTTGATCAATACTGGAGGGGAATGGTCTTGGAGGGGAGAATTCTACCTGCAAGCGAAACCGTTAAAGGCTCCAAATTTTCCTTTTTAGTAATGGCTGATAAAGTGTGTGTTTCTTTTGATAGCGGAGTAAAAACTGAATCAATGATATGTAAAAGCTTACCGCAAGATAATGAATGAAAAAGGGATTACATTACTAGAATTGATGTTAACTGTGACCATTCTCATTGCGATTGTATGTGTGCTTCCTTTGATAATGAACGCTTCTTTACAAGAAGTGAATGCAGATTTTCAGCATGAGGAAGCACAATTATTCTTTCATTTGTTTTCTAAAGAAGTTCGAGAATCTTCTCGAATTCAGATCCATAATGGTGGAATTGAGATGTTGTCGAAGAACGGAACAACTATACGATACGAACGCTACGGATCGTCCATTCGGCGTAGAGTAAACAATGCTGGGCATGAAATTGTATTACAGAACATTCGCGAGTTATTTCTTGAAGTAACTGATGGAAGAGTGATTGTTGAGGTGGAACTTGCTGATGGACAGAAAGAAAAGCGCGCTATATTTCAAATGTCTTATAAACCTTAATGAAAAAGGTTATATGACGGCTATGATGATGATGATTAGTACGCTGCTTCTTGGGTTTGTTTTTCATTTATGGAATGTGACACAAAATGAGCGAGTTTTTCTTGATCGTGAAGAGGAAGAAATTAAGAAGCAGACCTTGCTAGTCCTTAGTATGAAAGATACAATTTCATATATACAGAAAACAGGGGGATCTAGTGCGGAAAGAACGTTTACGTACAATGAAGGTACAGTTCGCGCTGTGATTAATTCTTCTTCTGATGTATTGCAAATTACGTTGAGTGGAACGACGGATAATGGAATACGCGTAGCTGCGTCTTTTCAATACAATCAAATGATGAAGCAAGTCGTAGAATGGAGTGAAGGTTCAACATGAGAGCGGTCTATTTAACAGGATTTATGGGCTCTGGCAAAACAACTATAGGTGAGGGATTATCTCAAGCGTTATCGCTGAAATCGGTTGATACAGATGAGCATCTTACGAAAATGCAAGGGAAGACCATTCCTGCCATTTTTGATGAGGAAGGAGAATCTGCATTTAGAAAGTATGAATCAGCCTCTCTAAAAGATCTACCAACTGAAAACGTGATTATTAGTACAGGCGGTGGGATTGTTTTAAAAGAAGAAAATCGAACATTTATGAAGCAAAATGGAACGGTGATTTACTTACATTGTGAACCAGAAGAAATCATAAAGCGACTTGAAGGTGATACATCAAGGCCTTTACTTGCTGGAGCCGATCTAAAACATAAGGTTCATACGATATTCAAAGAGCGATTATCATTCTATCGTGAAGCTGAATATGAAATTGACACAACGAAACGTTCAGTAGGGGGAATTGTAAAGGAAATATGTAACCTGCTTGGTTAAACAAAGAATAAATGGGCATCCTTAAAATAGAAGACAACTATTAAAGGGTGATCAAGATGTCATCAAATGATCTTGTGAAATATATGACTCAGCAAGTTGTGTCTTATATTGATCAACCAAAAGAGGAAAGGCAGCAACAGCGTGCTGTCAAAAAAGCCAAAAAGCAACCATTTTTGTTTCGATGGTTTGGCATTATCCCTATGTCGATTTTAATGTTTGTTAAAAAAAAGAAACTTGAAAGCTCGGACTGACTCGTCTGAGCTTTTTTGTATGGATTCGCTAATTTTAACATTCTTCGTTTAGGAAGGATGTGACTCAATACCTGGTGCTAAATGAAAGATGCCCCCGTTAATTATTTCTGCCGTAATTGTTGGCTCATATTGTTTTCGAAGAGCATCTCTTTCAACTTGATAGCTCTGATCATTGGTTTTTCCGTTATAAAATTGATCAAGAAGGTTTAAATCAGTAGCCCATCTCATTTTTGCTTCTTCTGCCCATTCTGAATCCTCCTGTGAAATAAGCATTTCTACCACATCTTCAAGTCTCTTCAAGCCGCTTGAGGGTTTAATAATAGGCGTTATTGTAAAAGCATAATCTGGAATTTTAGGAGTGAGTTTCTTTGTTAGTAATAACTGGTGAAAGTCATCAACAACCGCTCCGCTTACAAGGTGTAGACCGAGGGAGAGGAGACGGTGTTTCTTTCGATCACACTGATAAGATATTTTAATATTAAGGCAGAGCCATGGATGAAGAGAATATTGTTGTTGATAATTTGTTTGCACATCCTCAAAAAGTCGGATAGAGGACGCAAGCTTTTTAGTAGAAGAGAAAATTTGATGTAGTCTTGGCGCACCAAAGTGAACGAACTCCCCTTTTTCATCGCTTGATTGGTTTGTAATTAGTGTGAGTGTCATTGGTCGAGGAGTACCACCAGTCTTCTCAAGATAGTGCCAATAAAAAGGGCGGTTCATTAGTTCTTTATCAAGATCAATCGTTAATTGGACGTCAAGATAGCCGGATTTTTCTTCTCGAATCTGGCAGTCATTGGCAAGGAAATACGAGCGCAGATAATTATGAATATTTTCTTGTTGCATCTGTCTCCTCCTTCTGATAATTGATAAGCTCTTTAATATTCTCCATCTTAATTCGGATTTCACCTTCGCTTTCAGAGTGTAGAAGTATATCAGAAATATGCTTTTCAATATCGCGCATACCAAGTCGTGTCAAAATCTCATCTAATTGTCCAATAACACTTTCAAATAGTTGAATTTTTTCATATAAGAGGGTAAGGATATGCTCTTCAACTGTGTGCTTCGTAGCAAAATTATAAATGTGCACATCGCTTTCTTGCCCAAGTCGATGTATTCTACCGATGCGCTGCTCAATTCTCATTGGGTTCCAAGGTAGATCGTAGTTGATAACGTGCTGACAGAATTGAAGATTGATTCCTTCTCCCCCTGCTTCTGTTGCAATGAGGACTTTTGCGTGATTTTTGAAGAGTTCTCTCATCCAGTCTTTTTTTCCCCGTTTAAATCCACCCCTAAATGGGACGGACGTAATTCCATGTTCTTTTAAAAACCACTGTAAATATAATTGAGTCGCTCGATATTCTGTGAAAATAATGACCTTACCTTCGATTGATTGCACCAATTCAAGGGCCTTTTCTGCTTTTGAATTTGTTGGCACTCCTTCAATTTTTTTAATTAACATTTGAATGAGAGTTTTAGAAGAGTCGTCAAGGTGTTCTTTATCAAGCATTTTTTTTAATGTCATATATGCTGCTTCGCGGCTTGAACAGATTTCTCTTAGTAAAGTGATGATCGAGAATTGACTTCTCGTAGCCACTGGCTGTTTCTTTAGCGCTTCGACTGAACGATAAAGCTCATCTTCTTCAGGTGAGAAAGAAATAGGTACTGTTTGAACAATACGTTCTGGCCAGTCCATTCCAGTATCTTCACGCCGGTTTCTGACCATCACTTTTTGAATGAGAGCGCGAAGCCTTTCTTCGTCTTCGAGCTTTTTTACTTTACCATTGTAGTCTTTTTCGAAATTTTCCAAGCTTCCTAGATGTCCTGGTTTTAATAACGATACAAGGTTAAAGACTTCATCAAGACGATTTTGAACAGGGGTAGCCGTTAATAGCAGACAGAACTTTTTAGGTAAGTGCTGTACAAATTCATAATTTTTTGTACGACTATTCTTTAGACGATGTGCTTCATCGATAATAACCATGTCGTAGTTCTGCTCATAAACTATTGAGCGATGAGGCTCTCGTTTAGCTGTATCTATCGATGAAACCACAACATCACATTGATCCCATACATAGCTTTTCCTTTGGACTACAGCTGGAATGTAGAATTTTTGATTTAATTCAATAGCCCATTGTGATACTAATGATGCCGGAACAAGGATCAGAACTTTTTTGACAAGACCCCGAATCATATATTCTTTAATAATCAAACCAGCTTCAATGGTTTTTCCAAGTCCAACTTCATCTGCTAGAATCGCTTTTCCGTTCATTTCCTCTACAACTCGCCGAGCTGCTTCAAGCTGGTAAGGATGTGGTGTTAAATGAGGGAGATGTGATGGCGCCTGTAAGCCTGCGAAAGTGGGGATGGTTGTATGATGCTCAGCTTCAATAGCCAGTTTAAAAAGGTCCCAGTTAGCCCAGGGGCCGTCTTCATCAATTTGTTTCAGAAAGTTGTTTGTCCACTCTTGATCAAATTTCAATTCTGTTCTCAAAATGAAAACCCTTTCTCGATAAAGATTATTTACGAATGATACGTGATTAATGTATAATAATGTTCGTGTTTAATATATTAGTTAAAATACTTTCATTATTAAAAAGATTGTTGCCAATGCCACTATGGTAGTGGTAGGATTGAAATCGAAAGCACTATTAGTATGAATCAATCAGTAGAATCCAATACCTTAAAACTGAAAATAGGCGAATGAAAGCAAGAGGAGAGACTGCTATATGCAGCGCCGAAGGAGCAAACAAATTTGTGAATCTCTCAGGCAAAAAGACTCTTGCTAGACGCACCTCTGGAGAGAGCTTTTATAGCCGCCAAAGATGTAATTCTCGCGTAATGTGAGGAGAAACTTTCAGGTCAACGGGACAGAGAAACCGCGCTACTTAAAGCGGTTTTCTCTGTCCTTTTTTATGCTTCGTTAAAACGCTTTTTAAGATGAATGATTTTAGGAGGGAATAAGATGAGTGAACTATTAAAGACACCATTATTTGAAACCTATAAAGCTATGGGCGCTAAAACAATCGATTTTGGAGGATGGGCTCTTCCGGTTCAGTTTTCAAGTATTAAAGAAGAGCATGAGGCCGTTAGAACGAGAGCAGGTTTATTCGATGTTTCTCATATGGGAGAAATTGATGTTAGTGGTGAACAGTCGCTTCATTACCTTCAAAAGATGATGACAAATGATATAAGCAAACTAAAGGTCAACGGTGCTCAATATACAGCAATGTGCTATGAAGATGGCGGAACTGTGGATGACCTTCTGGTGTATAAGCACTCAGAACACCATTATTTATTGGTAGTTAATGCCGCTAACACTGAGAAAGATTTTGACTGGCTTGAAAAACACCTTATCGAAGGAGTTTCTATTCAGAACATATCAAGTCAGATGGCCCAACTTGCTATTCAGGGTCCGCAAGCAGAGGTGATTCTCCAACGTCTAACGGAGGTGAATCTTTCAACTATCGGTTTCTTTAAATTTCAGAATGAAGTCGTGATTGAGGGCATTAATACGTTAGTGTCTAGAACCGGCTATACGGGTGAAGATGGTTTTGAACTGTATACTTCTTGGGAGGATGCCCCTTCACTGTGGAAGGCGATTCTTGCTGCGGGGGAGCCAGAAAACATTCTACCTTGTGGCCTTGGGGCTCGCGATACGCTTCGCTTTGAGGCAAAGCTAGCTCTTTATGGGCAGGAGTTAACGAAAGATATTTCTCCGCTAGAAGCGGGAATAGGTTTTGCTGTTAAAACTAGTAAAGAAGCTGATTTCATCGGAAAATCTGTTTTACTAAGTCAGCGTGAAAATGGTCTTGAGCGAAAGTTAGTTGGGATTGAAATGACTGGACGCGGGATTCCGCGGACCCACTATCCTGTTTACAAAGGGGAACAATTGATTGGCGAAGTTACTACTGGGACACAATCTCCAACTTTGAAAAAAAATGTTGGTCTTGTATTAATAAAGAAAGAGTTTACAGAAATGGGTACTGAGCTAGATGTTGAAATTCGTAACAAACGTGTGGGAGCTAAAGTTGTTCCATCACCATTTTATAAAAGACAGAAATAAAGGGAAATAGAGGAGGAGAAAAACATATGAAACATCGCTACTTGCCGACAACTGATCAAGATCGAAAGGAAATGCTTGAAACAATTGGAGTGGACTCTGTCCAAGCTCTTTTTGAAGATATTCCGGAGGCTATTCGTTTTAAGGGAGATCTTAAAGTAGAGAAACAGTTATTTGAACCTGAACTGATTCGATATATGTCAAAACTGGCTTCTAAAAATGCGAATATACAGGAGAATGTATCTTTTCTTGGTGCTGGTGTTTATGATCACGCCATTCCTTCTGTTGTAGATCATGTGATTCGTCGCTCAGAGTTTTATACAGCTTATACTCCATATCAACCTGAAATTTCACAAGGGGAATTGCAGGCCATTTTTGAATTTCAGACAATGATAAGCGAACTTACTGGAATGGATGTTGCGAATTCCTCGATGTATGATGGTCCAACTGCTCTTGCCGAAGCTGGTCTGCTCAGTGCTGGGCAAACTAAAAAGAAAAAGATCATTGTTTCAAAGAGCGTACATCCTGAAGCCCGTGCTGTTATTGATACATATGCGCGTGGACAGCGTCTTTCAGTGGTTGAAGTAGATACGATGAATGGGTGTACAGATCTTAATAAATTGAAAAATGAAATCGACGAAGATACTGCATGTGTTATGGTTCAGTACCCGAACTTTTTTGGTCAGTTAGAGCCCTTACCCGAAATTGAAAAGCTTGTTCATGAGCAAAAAGCGATGTTTGTTGTTTCAAGTAATCCGCTTGCCCTTGGTCGTTTAACTCCTCCAGGAGAGATGGGGGCAGATATCGTTGTTGGAGATTGTCAACCGTTTGGAATTCCGGCACAGTTTGGTGGACCACATTGTGGTTATTTCGCAGTGACAAAAAAACTGATGCGAAAAGTACCAGGTCGTTTGATTGGGCAAACAACTGATGATAATGGACAGCGCGGTTTCGTTCTAACCTTACAAGCACGCGAGCAACATATTCGAAGGGATAAAGCGACTTCGAATATTTGTTCCAATCAGGCGTTGAATGCTCTTGCCTCTTCAGTTGCTATGAGTGCTCTTGGTAAAGAAGGCGTTCGACATATGGCGGAGCAAAATATGAAGAAAGCTTATTATGCGAACAGTCAGCTGAAACAGGCGGGAGTTGAAACCGTTTTTGATGGAGTGTACTTCAATGAATTCGTGATTAAATTAAACGGTTCGGTTAAAGATCTTAATCGAAAGTTATTAGAAAAAGGGATTATTGGTGGATATGATCTTGGGAGAGATTATCCAGAATTGAAGGATCATATGCTTATAGCCGTTACAGAGAATCGGACGAAAGAAGAAATTGATGCATTCATAAAAGAAGTGGGGGGAGCACAATGAGTAAAGATCAGGCATTAATATTTGAACTAAGTGAACCGGGGCGTATTTCTTATAGTCTACCTGAACTTGATGTTCCTGATATGGATCTAGATCAGTGGTTGCCAGAAGAGTTTAATCGTAAAACAGAACCAGAGTTACCAGAAGTGTCAGAATTACAATTGATGCGTCATTATACAGCCTTGTCTAAGCGTAACCATGGAGTGGATTCTGGATTTTATCCACTTGGGTCTTGTACGATGAAGTACAATCCAAAAATTAACGAAGATGTAGCAAGGTATCCTGGCTTTGCCTTCATACATCCGCTTCAAGAAGAGGAGGGCGTTCAAGGAGCGCTAGAAATGATGTACAATCTTCAGGAAAACCTCGTGGCTGTAACAGGTATGGATGAAGTAACGCTTCAACCTGCAGCAGGTGCTCACGGAGAATGGACAGGATTAATGATGATCCGTGCTTATCATGAAGCGAACGGTGAATTCAATCGCACAAAGGTCATTGTTCCAGATTCAGCTCACGGTACAAACCCTGCTTCTGCAACAGTTGCTGGTTTTGAGGCAGTGACAGTGAAATCAAATGGAAAAGGTCTAGTTGATCTTGAAGATTTAAAACGTGTAGTAGATGAAGATACGGCTGCGCTGATGCTTACAAATCCAAATACACTTGGACTATTTGAAGAACAGATTACAGAGATGGCGTCAATTATTCATAACGCAGGTGGAAAGCTATATTACGATGGTGCAAATATGAATGCTATTATGGGGGCTGCTCGTCCTGGAGATATGGGCTTTGATGTTGTGCACTTAAATCTACACAAAACTTTCACTGGACCTCATGGCGGTGGTGGACCTGGATCTGGACCGGTTGGGGTTAAATCTGATTTAATTCCTTACCTTCCTAAGCCTGTACTCGTAAAGGAGAATAATGCCTATCGTTTCGAGTATGACCGTCCTCAGTCCATTGGTCGTGTAAAGCCTTACTATGGTAATTTCGGTATCAATGTTCGAGCATATACGTATATTCGTACTATGGGGCCAGAAGGCTTAAAGCAAGTATCGGAAAATGCGGTATTAAATGCTAACTATATGATGAGACGCTTACAAGATGCCTTTGTGTTACCTTATGAACAGCACTGCAAGCATGAATTCGTGATTTCAGGAAAAAAACAAAAGAAACTTGGTGTCAGAACGCTTGATATGGCAAAGCGACTGCTAGACTTTGGTTACCACCCGCCAACGATCTATTTCCCAATTAACGTTGAGGAATGTATGATGATTGAACCTACGGAGACAGAATCAAAAGAAACACTTGATGAGTTCTGTGATGTACTGCTTCAAATTGCAAAAGAAGCAGAGGAAAATCCGGAAATTGTTCAGGAAGCCCCACATACAACAGTTATTGGTCGCCTTGATGAAACCACGGCTGCCAGAAAGCCTGTTTTACGTTATCAAAAAGCCTAATGCTTATTGATAGGCCCTGTTAACTTATATTGTTCACTACTCGATTATGGCTCATTCAAATGAGAGATACGTTTAACATGGATAAATCAATGATGCAAAATCAACAAAGCCATTTTGAGTTGCTGAATAGCAATCAAAAAAAGCAGCTGCAAAGGCAGCTGCTTTTTATTTTTTCTTTACTTTGCCGCCCCATTTTTTGAAGCCGCCTTTTAATTGATAAAGATCTTTAATGCCATGTTTTCTAAGAATGCTTGCAGCACGAGCTACAATAATTCCGTTGTAGTCGTACATATAAACTGGCTGATCTTTGCGGATTTCTTTAATTCGCATTTTTAGCTGACTAACAGGGATGTTTCTTGCCCCTAGAATATGGCCATTATCAAATTCGTTTGGTTCACGAACATCAATCAGTTGGGCTTTACGATAGCCGGCACGGAATTCTTCCTCCGTTAACGTTTTCAAATTCCTCTTTTGCATGTATCGAGTTATGACAACATACACAATGATCGCGACGAGTATTGCGATAATCCATTCCATAAACTTTGTTACACCCTTTCAAGTAAAATCGACAACTTTAAGTTTACACGTCTTTTCGGCTTTCCGCAAAAGAAAAAAAGGAATAACTATAAAAAGAATAGGTAGTGTTCAGTAATTAAATCAAATTTGTTCTAAATTAGTTGGGATACGCCTATACTCGAAAGATCGAAAAACAAATAATGTTCAAGACATAGCTAAAATAATTGAGAGTGTTCATTGGTCATCCATTTTCTCCTCTGCTAGAATAGGGAAGGTGTTAGAAAACTGACAGTGATAAAGGAGTTCCGAAAATGAAGCAATGGGCATTTATTGATTCGGGAGAACGTTCTCCGGCTTATAACATGGCACTTGATGAAGCATTATTGAAATGGCATAGTGATGGGACTATCCCCCCTGTTATTCGATTTTACGGTTGGAATCCCCCAACACTTTCAATTGGTTATTTCCAGCGTATCGAACGTGATATTAATATGGATGCTGTAGAAAAAAATGGTCTAGGGTTTGTGAGACGCCCTACTGGTGGAAGAGCTGTCCTTCATGATCAGGAAGTGACTTATAGCGTTATTGTCTCTGAAGATTATCCAGACATGCCCTCAACCGTAACAGAAGCGTACCGGGTTATTTCAGAAGGGTTATTGATTGGTTTCAGAAAACTTGGATTGAATGCTTATTTCGCTGTTCCTGAAACGGATGCAGAGAAAGAAGAGCTACGTGCACCAAGATCGGGTGTGTGTTTTGACTCTCCATCCTATTATGAACTTGTTGTAGAAGGGCGAAAAGTCGCTGGGAGCGCTCAAACTCGTCAAAAAGGTGTCATTCTCCAGCATGGATCGATTTTGCTTGACATTGATGAGGACCAATTGTTTGATTGTTTCAAATTTAAAAATGAACGGATACGTGAGCGGATGCAGCGAGGTTTTAGAAAAAAGGCTGTAGCTATTAATTCACTCCGTGAAACTCCTGTATCGATATCTGAAGCGGTTAAAGCTTTTTATGATGGTTTTCAACAGGGACTTGATATTGAATTGGTTCCATATCAACTAACGAATGAACAAGAGTCCTTTGTTGTTCAACTAGCAGAGGAGAAATACGCTAGCAAGGAATGGAACTTTAGCAAATAAGCACCTTCGTTGGGTGCTTTTTCCTATTGACTTAACAAGAACAAATGTTCTAATCTTAATCATGGTCTGTTAACTGATTAACTTTTGTCTCCAATGTTAAAAAGGCAGAGTGTGGAAAAATGTGCAATAGACAAAATTCCTCTTTTTTCTCTATTCTTCTAATCTAATCTTTATTTATCGAGGAAAACCTTTCATTTTCACTGGATTTGAAAGTTGACAAATCGCTAAAGTATTCGCTCTTTTACTATATGTAGTATTGATTGAAGAATTCTGAACACTATATATGGTTAAAAATGATTGTCTGGTTCGTGTACATGTGCTACTATTAATCAAGACGATTTATCATAGCTACATACATCTAGAGATGCTCTTAAGTGTATAAATGTCGAAACGGAGGGGTTTATATGACAATACAAACCAATGAAAAAAGAAGATCTATTAACATTGAGCAGTTGAATAAGGATATTGAAATGTTTGCGCAGGTTCATCCGATTACAGAGGATATGCATCTAACTCACAAAGGTGTTAGTCGTCTTGTGATGCTTGACCGCTATGCATTTAAAGATACAGAGAAAAAGACATTACAAAAAGGTGATTTTGTTGTCTTAACGATTAAAGAAGATCCAAAATTTCCAGCAAGAGGTCTTGGGTATATTGAAGAATTCGATCTTCAATCTAAGAAAGCAACTGTAGCTGTTCATGAGGATTACGTTGGCGTCTTAGACACAGAAGAAGAAAGAGAATCAGGTATTATTGTCCGTTCGTTGGATGTCATAGAAAAGCCCTTGGAAGTATATTATGAGCAAATTGCTCGTCGTAATGCACGTGGCCTTGCTGATGTAGAGAAAACAGATGGGGAAAAGACATATTGGGAAGATCGTTTCTATAAAGAACTTTCATCTATGAACTTTGTTCCTGCAGGGCGTGTGCTTTACGGAGCTGGAGCTGATACGGAAGTGACGTACTTTAACTGTTACGTTATGCCGTTTCCACAGGATTCAAGAGAAGGTATTTCTGAACACCGTAAACAAGTAATGGAGATTATGAGTCGAGGTGGTGGAGTAGGAACGAACGGATCTACACTTCGTCCTAGAAACACGCTTGCTAGGGGTGTGAATGGTAAATCATCAGGTTCGGTTTCATGGCTGGATGATATTGCGAAGCTGACGCATCTAGTGGAGCAAGGTGGCTCAAGACGTGGGGCCCAAATGATTATGCTCGCTGACTGGCATCCTGATATTATTGAATTTATCATTTCAAAAATGCAGAATCCACGCATTCTTCGTTTCCTTATGGAGAATACAAAGGATGAACAAATTAAGAAACTTGCAGAAGATAAGTTGAAATTCACACCGCTCTCAGAGTCGGAAAGATCTATGTACCAAAGTATCTTAAACTACCGTAGTATTCCCGGAACAGGTGGCTTTGAAGAAAAAGTGATGCAGGATGCGCAGGATAAGCTTGCAACGGGTGGAACGTATTCTGTCCACAATCCTGACTTCTTGACTGGTGCAAACATCTCGATTTGTTTAACGAAAGACTTTATGGACGCGGTTGAAAATGATTCTGAATATGAACTTCGATTCCCGGATGTAGAGAACTATACGAAAGAACAAATGGCACTTTATAATGAGAACTGGCATGAATCAGGGGATGTACGTGACTGGGAGAAGCAAGGCTTTCCAGTAAGAACTTATCGTAAGGTTCAGGCAAAAGAGCTGTGGGATTTAATTAATATTTGTGCTACTTACTCTGCAGAGCCAGGTATCTTCTTTATTGATAATGCAAATGAAAAAACAAACGCAACTTCTTACGGTCAAAAAGTTGTCGCTACTAACCCATGTGGTGAGCAACCATTAGCACCTTACTCTGTATGTAACCTAGCAGCAGTGAACCTTGCTGAGATGGCTAATAAAGAGACAAAGACTGTTGATTTCGATAAGCTGAGAGAAACGGTTGAAGTTGGCGTACGCATGCAAGATAACGTTATTGATGCGACACCTTACTTTTTAGAAGAGAATGAGAAGCAAGCTCTTGGCGAACGTCGAGTAGGACTAGGAGTAATGGGGCTACACGACCTTCTTATATACTGTGAAACAATATATGGATCAGAAGAAGGGAATAATTTAACAGATCAGATTTTTGAAACAATTGCTACAACAGCTTATCGTGCTTCTGTGGACCTTGCTAAAGAAAAGGGAAGCTTCCCTTTCCTTGAGGGTGAAACAGTTGCGGAGACAAATAGATTACGTGAAGCATTTGTTAACACAGGTTATATGCAACAAATGCCAAATGACCTACGCGACAGCATTATGGACTATGGTATACGTAATTCACATCTTCTAACAGTTGCGCCTACTGGGAGCACTGGCACGATGGTAGGGGTGTCCACCGGTCTTGAGCCTTACTTCTCTTTCTCTTATTACCGTAGTGGACGACTTGGTAAATTTATTGAAGTAAAAGCAGATATTCTTGCAGAGTACTTTGAAAGAAACCCAGAAGCTGATACAGAAAACCTTCCGGAATGGTTCGTTTCAGCAATGGAGCTCGCACCAGAAGATCATGCTGACACTCAGTGCGTTATTCAACGCTGGGTTGATAGCTCGATTTCAAAAACTGTTAATGCTCCAAAAGGGTATTCAGTGAAACAAGTGGAAGCAGTTTATGAGCGTCTATATAATGGAGGAGCCAAGGGCGGTACCGTTTATGTAGATGGTAGCCGTGATTCTCAGGTTCTAACTCTTAAAGCAGAAGAAAATTCATTTGAACAGCTTGAGTTTGAAGGTGGCATGCAAGAAAAGAAGCAAGTAGTCCTAGTTGACACGATTACAGATCTACGCTCTACAGACGTTACTATCGGGTCTGAAGTAGGTAATACGTGCCCTGTTTGTCGAAAGGGTCAGGTAAAGGAAATCGGTGGATGCAATACTTGTGATAATTGTGGTGCACAGCTGAAGTGCGGACTTTAATAGCTAACTGATGTAAGAGAAGGATAGACGGAAACGTTTATCCTTCATCTTTTTGTGCGTAGATTAGGGGCGTTTTTTCGCAAGTGCTGTTGGGGTGTTCAAGTGACTTTGTATTTTATCCACTAATTTACAAAACCGATTAAATGAAATATGATATAATATCTGCTCTACATAAGAGTGTTAGAACTGAGTTAATGCAGTTAATAGAAGCTTATGGAACCTTTCCTTGTATCCGCCCATACTATGGTGTATGCTTTTATTAACTGGCTTAAATGGAATAAAAGATGGAGGGAATCCAATGGCCACTACTCCCAGTATGGAAGATTATATTGAACGTATTTATGCACTTATAGACGGAAAAGGGTATGCTCGCGTATCAGACATCGCGGAAGCATTAGAGGTACATCCCTCCTCGGTAACCAAAATGATTCAAAAATTAGATAAAGGTAAATATGTCGTATACGAAAAATATCGCGGCTTTATGCTTACTCCAAAAGGGAAAAAGCTAGGAAAGCGACTCGTTGATCGCCATGCTTTGCTTGAACAATTTCTAGGTGTTATCGGGGTTAACGAAGAGAATATATACGAAGATGTTGAGGGTATTGAACATCATCTAAGCTGGGACGCTATCGATCGCATTGGTGATCTTGTCCAGTACTTTGAAGAGACAAATGTACGAGTGGATGAACTTAGAGAAGTGCAACGTAAAAATGAAGAAGCACACGAGGAACAATCCGAAGTTTAATCGGGTTGTTTCTTTTTTTTGTACTAAATTCCCCCGTTAAAGCTTAGGCTTTAATAAGGTGGGAAGGAGGTTTGAGTGTGTACATTGATGGCGTCTTTTCAGGTGGCGGAGTTAAAGGGATAGCGCTAGTGGGAGCACTTCAAGCCGTTGAGAAAAAAGGCCTCGAATTTAAACGTACAGCGGGCACGAGTGCTGGGGCTATAATTGCATCTTTGATTATATCAGGTTATAAAGGAAATGAATTAGAAAAGATCTTGCTCGATACGGATCTAACGACACTACTCGAAAAAAACTCAGGTTATACATTCCCGTTGATACGGTGGTTGATGTTGTACTGGAATCTTGGGCTCTATTCTGGGAAGGACCTAGAATTATGGGTAGGGGAGTTATTAAAAAACAAAGGCATTGAAACATTCGGTGATTTACCCGAGGGATCACTCAAGATTATTGTATCCGATATATCGAAAGGGAGGCTTGTCGTTATACCTGATGACTTAGCACAGTACGGCTTCGTACCTGAGCGATTTTCTGTCGCGAAAGCTGTTAGGATGAGTGCGAGTTTACCATTTTTCTTTAAACCTCAACCGCTCTACTCCATTGATGGTAAAAAGCACTATATGGTAGATGGCGGGATTTTAAGTAACTTCCCTCTATGGATATTCCAACCTCCTGAAAATAAAAAGCCACAAAGACCTGTATTAGGCTTTCAATTGAGTGCAAACTTTAACCACGTTCCGGAAAATAAAATTACAAATGCTGTTGATATGTATCAGGCATTATTTGAAACAATGAAGCAGGCTCATGATGCGCGATATATTGAAGAACAAAAAGCGAAGAACATTGTGTTTATACCTGTGGATCATGATCTGACGACAGCTTTTAAACTAGAGAGACAAAGTCAAAAGAAACTAATCTTGTTAGGAGAAGAGCGAACTTCTCAATTTCTCAATACGTGGAGAAAATTGCCTGACATTATTACATGAAAAGGTGGCTGATGAAATCAGCCACCTTTTCTATATTTATGTTAGTTTAGTTACTTCCAAGTAGAAAGAGCTTTCCATTCAAGACAATGACTTTTTATTAAGGCGCCCAATCTTATCGGTAAAACAAGTGAACCATGTTAAAAGAGAGCTCTGTTTTTCTTTTTTCCTTTACGTCCTTCGATTACGGTAAAAGGATTTTGTTTTCGATCCTCCTGTAAAGAGCGCTTTCTAGGAGAAAGACGTTTAGATGGAATGACACGAAGGTGAGGTGCATTTTTTCTTGGTGTAGCTTTTTTCTTTTTCATTTTGGTTGATTGTTTAGCGGCCTTTTGATAGGAAGTTGATTGTTGACCCATTCTTCTAGCCATTAACTTTCTGACAACGAAGATCATGATCGCAGCAATCGCAGCAGTGATAAGAAGTTGCATGAAAAGTCCTTGAGGGTCTGTGACCATTTTCCAAACAAAACCAATAGCTGCTAGGCCAATTAATAAATAAATTAGAGGTTGAACAACACGGCGCGACAAATGATTCACCTCCTGTTCATCTTTACACAACTTTTGTGCTTGAATCGTCTTCCTCTCGTTGTTTATCTCGAGAAAGTAGTTCATTAAATGAGTGGATTGCAACATCAACTTGTTTATCATCTGGGTTTTTCGTTGTTAGTAGCTGAACCCATAACCCAGGATAGCCAAGCACTTTTAATACAGGAACTTCTCTAACTTTATTCGTTAATTGGAGAACTTCGAATGAAACTCCAAGAACTACCGGAATTAATGCAACACGATAGAGTAACCTTACCCATAATGGATCAGTAGGAACAAGAAGGTAAATAAATACCCCAATGACTACTGTGAAAAGGATGAAGCTACTTCCGCATCGATAATGAAGACGCGATTGCTTTTGAACATTCTCTATTGTAATAGGAAGTCCTGCTTCATAAGCGTTGATGACTTTATGTTCTGCACCATGATATTGAAAGACTCTTTTTACAATTGGGGTTAACGAAATAAAATAAATATACCCAAGCAATAGAATGAGCTTAATGAAACCCTCAATCAAGTTCTGTACAACGTGCCCTGGAAATATAAACTCAAGTGAGGCTGCCGCTAAGGCGGGTAATATAGTGAAAATCGTTTTTACGAATGCAAACGAGATAACGCCTATGGCTGCTGCACCTAATAAAAGCGTTATTTTGGAAGGCTCTTCCTTACCTAATACTTCCTGATCTTCCGAAGGGTCCACATCATAGCGTTCACTTGAAAAATTCAAATGTTTAGTTCCATTGCCACTGGCGTCGATAATCGCAACAACACCACGTATGAATGGGATTTTCTTAAGCTTTGTTCGGATAGGCTTCGGCTGCTTCGGAACTTCTAAATAATCAATTGAATCATCCTTGCGCCGAATGGCGGTTACAGACGTATGTTTCCCTTGAAACATAACACCTTCAACAACCGCTTGCCCGCCATAAGCAGGCTTATTTGTATCTGACAATATCTCTCACCAACCTATTGTATGAAGTAGAATGTTTTGAAGCGTTCAAACTCTAACAAATTGTACTTTATACCATTCTACAAGAAATAGGCAAAAACCTCTAGGTAATAGATTGTAATAATCATTTTCCCCAACACAGGCAATTTTAATCTTTTCAATAGGCAATTCTTCTAATAAATAATTCCATCATCAACAGGGAATGCTTAAGGGGGAGGTGAGTGTTATGGATAAAGAGAAGCAGAAAGATGGTAAAGAGAATGAGCAACTTGAACAAAATAAGCAGGAGCAACCTCTATCTTTTACATCAAAAGTTATTACAATCGGGATTGCTGGAGGACTATTTTGGGGTGTAATTGGTTATCTTACATACTTATTTAAATTTACTAAGATACCACCCTCTCTCATTTTGTCACCATGGGCACTTGGCGAATGGAAAAATGAACAGCTAGGGCAGTGGATTGGAATTCTTGCCCTTGGGCTTGTATCCATACTTGTGGCTTTTTTGTACAAAGTAACGCTTGTGAAAATAAATAACATGCTTGCAGGACTTGCTTATGGGATTGTATTATGGATAATTGTATTTTATTTACTCAATCCAATGTTCATCGATCTGCCAACGATTACGAAACTTGATCGCAACACAGTCATTACTACGATATGCCTTTATCTTCTTTACGGCGTCTTTATCGGGTATTCGATTTCTTTTGAATATCATGAAAACCAGCAGAAGGGCGCTTCCTATTCAAATAAATGAAGCTATGGTAGAATGTTCATGGAACATTCTCTTTTTTTTCTATTTAATATAGAAGTCAGATCGTGATGAAGGAGACCGGGATGAAAACATTCTACGTAATTAATGGACCTAACTTAAATCGACTTGGCAAACGTGAACCCGGCATCTATGGTAATGACACGCTAGAGACCCTTGAACAACGGTTAATACAATTTGCTAGTGAGAATGACGCTGCTGTTGTTTTTCGTCAATCAAACCATGAAGGAGATATCATTGATTGGATTCATGAAGCAGAAAGTGCTTCAGGTATCATTTTAAATCCTGGTGCTTTTACTCACTATAGTTACGCCATACGAGATGCTATCGCAAGTGTTCCTGTACCGGTTGTGGAAGTACACATTTCGAATGTACATAAGCGAGAACCTTTTCGCCATACATCTGTTATTTCACCAGTAACGGAAGGGCAAGTGGTAGGATTTGGTTTGAATGGGTACGAACTGGCATTGCGGTCGTTTTTATAATTTTAGTTAGCTATGTTAGCTTATGCTGTTGATTTTCGATTTTTGGCTCACTCGAGTGAAATCTTCATTTCACTTGCCTTTCACCTCTATTGAAAGGTCGCTCTGTGACGATTAATCGCTTCGAGCAAATAAATTTGTTCAGACGGTTGGTCGTCACAGAGCGTATATGAGCCAATAATAAACAACGTTCATTAACATAGCCATCATTTTAAAGGGGGACGAAACAGTGGAACGTATTGAGAAACTACGTCAGTCATTTACAGAGTATGATATAGATGCGATGTTAATTACTTCAGCAAGCAATCGTAGATATATTTCCCAGTTTACAGGTAGCTCAGGTGTTGTTCTCATTACTGAGAAAGAAGCGAAGTTTGTAACAGATTTCCGCTATATGGATCAGGCAAGAGAGCAAGCACAGGGGTTTGATATTGTGCAGCATAAAGGCCCGATTGTTGGAGAAGTAGCAAAGCTTGCGAATGAACTAGGCGTTAAAAAACTTGGCTTTGAAGAAACGCAGGTTACATATCAAGTTTTTAAAGCATATGAGAATAATGTAGACGGTACACTTGTACCGATTAATGGTATTCTTGAGAAACATCGTATGATTAAAGATTCGAGTGAATTAAAGGTTCTTAAAGAAGCAACCGAAATAGCAGACGCTGCTTTCCAACATATTACATCATACATTCGTACGGGTCTAACTGAATTGGACGTTTCTAATGAACTAGAGTTTTTCATGAGAAAAAATGGCGCAACCTCGTCTTCATTTGATATTATAGTTGCGTCGGGTATACGTTCAGCTCTTCCGCACGGCGTTGCAAGTGATAAAATCATTGGAAAAAACGAACTGATAACACTTGATTTTGGTGCTTATTATAAAGGATACTGTTCTGATATTACACGTACTGTGGCTGTTGGGGATCCTGGAGAAGAGCTTAAAGGTGTCTATCATACTGTTCTAGAAGCTCAATTAAAGGCGATGGAACAAATTAAGCCTGGAATGAGCGGAAAAGAAGCAGATGCTCTATCACGTGACTTAATTACTTCTAAAGGATTTGGAGAATACTTTGGGCACTCACTAGGTCATGGTGTTGGTCTTGAAGTACATGAGGGACCTAGTCTTTCAACTAAATCTGATACAGTATTAGAGCCAGGTATGGTAGTAACCGTTGAACCAGGTATTTACCTATCTGGTAAAGGCGGAGTAAGAATTGAAGATGATACAGTAATTACTGAAACTGGAAATGAGACATTATCTCATTCTACTAAAGAATTGCTGATCCTCGGCGAATAATGAAAGTGAGGGACTATTAATGATTTCTGTTAACGATTTAAAAACTGGTCTTACAATTGAAGTGGATAATGGCATCTGGACGGTAATGGACTTCCAGCATGTGAAGCCTGGTAAGGGAGCAGCTTTTGTAAGAACGAAGCTACGTAACCTTCGTACTGGTGGAATTCAAGAAAAAACCTTTCGAGCAGGAGAAAAAGTAGCAAAAGCTCATATTGAAAATCGTAAAATGCAGTATCTTTATGCAAGTGCCGATATGCATACGTTTATGGATACAACTACTTATGAGCAAGTTGAACTTCCTGCAGAGCAAATTAATTATGAACTTAAATTTCTAAAAGAAAACATGGAGATTTCTATTCGTACTTATGGTGAAGAAACGATCGGAGTTGAATTGCCGAATACGGTGGAACTCGTTGTTACTGAAACTGAGCCTGGTATTAAAGGGGACACAGCTTCAGGTGGAACTAAACCCGCAACTGTTGAAACGGGTTTAACTGTTCAAGTGCCTTTCTTCGTTAACCAGGGAGATGTTTTAATTATAGATACTTCTAAAGGCGAGTATGTATCAAGAGGATAAAGTAAACATTTTTAAACCGCTCTGTATGAGCGGTTTTTTTAAAATCATGAATGAGTGATTACTCACTTTACAAAAAAGGGATGAATGGTATAATGAAGTGAGTAATCACTCATTTAAGGAGGGGTCATATGCAAAAAGATGCTATCCAAGCAAGTGTTACAAAACGATATGGCACGACTACGATCTTAGATAATATTAGCCTTTCACTTAAGCAAGGTGAGATCTTCGGTCTCCTAGGACCATCAGGATCTGGAAAAACGACATTTGTCAAACTGCTCTGTGGTATTGAAGAGGCTTCAGAAGGAAAGGTAACAGTATTAGATGAACAAATGCCTGATTTAAAGATAATGAAGCGTATCGGCTATATGGCACAAGCGGATGCTTTGTATGGTGAACTATCCGCTTATGAGAATTTAGAATTCTTTGCAACGCTTAGCGGTGTGAGTCGTCGTGATCGAAAAGATCGTATCTTATCTGCTATGAGGCTAGTAGATTTAGAAAACGAACTTCAGAAAAGAGTGGAAGACTTCTCAGGAGGAATGAAGCGTCGCTTATCACTTGCTATCGCTTTATTGCACGACCCTGAAGTCCTGTTGCTTGATGAACCAACTGTTGGTATAGATCCGTCCTTGCGACAAAAGATATGGGATACGTTTGAAGATCTGAGACAAAAGGGCGTGATCATTCTCGTTACGACTCATGTAATGGATGAAGCTGATAGATGTTCAAGGCTTGGGATGATTCGAGATGGTCGGTTGATTGCTGTTGGAACACCAGAAGAATTGAAAAAGCAAACGGATTCGACGACAATTGAGCAAGCTTTTCTCTCATATGGGGGTGTTAAGGAATGAGAATTACAGCCGTTGTAAAACGTATATTAAGGCAGTTCATTCATGACAAGCGAACGATTGGCCTAATGATTGTGGCACCAATTATCATTTTAACCATGTTATCGCTAGTGTTTAACGGGGAAGACCTGGAGTTGAAAGTGGGCACACTAAACATACCTGAGCAACTCGTCGAAAGAATAGAAGAGCATGCTATTGTTAAAAAAGTTACGTCAAAAGATACCATTGAGTCACTACTGAAAGAAGATTATGATGCAATTATTGACTTCAGCAATGGGGAAAAGAAACTACATCTAGAAGGCAGTGATCCCTCCATTAATCAAGCAGTAATTAATCTTGTTAGAAGTAATTCTATGGTAAACAACGAAGAAGTGGATTTAGATGTATCTTATCTTTTTGGCTCGAGTGACATGACTTCATTTGATCACTTTGGTCCTGTACTAGTTGGTTTCTTTATTTTCTTTTTTGTGTTTTTAATTGCTGGAGTTTCTTTCTTGAGAGAGAGAACCCAGGGGACGCTCGAACGAGTTTTAGCTAGTCCTATTAAAAGGTGGGAACTTGTAATTGGATACGTGATCGGCTTTGGATTATTTACTATGTTTCAATCAGCGATCATTGCCCTATATAGTATTTATGTGATTGATTTAAAAATGGAAGGCGCTTTCTTTTATGTACTACTTATAACACTCATGCTAGCATTAAGTGCCCTAACTTTAGGAACTTTACTTTCATCATTTGCAAAGAATGAATTACAAATGATTCAGTTTATACCACTTGTTGTTGTACCGCAACTCTTTTTTTCTGGATTATTTAATCTTGATACGATTTCAAATTATTTAAGCTGGATTGGTCCGTTAACTCCTTTGTATTATGGAGCTGAAGCTCTTAGAGATGTTATGATCAAAGGACAGGGAATAACAGAAATATGGATTGATTTACTTATTTTATTTGGATTCTCAATCGCTTTTATGATTTTAAATATATACGCACTAAAAAAACACCGACGCATTTAGAGTCAGGGGGAGCTTATGAAAAAGATAGAAGACGGCATGGAATGGCTATTTGATGAAGAGGTAAGCGAGTCCGGAGATTTAACTGAGAAACAAAAACGCATTGTTAAAGCGGCAGTTGAAATGTTCCAGGAAAAAGGATTTTCCGCTTCCTCAACAAGTCAAATTGCGAGACGTGCCGGTGTAGCGGAAGGAACAATATTTCGCCATTATAATACAAAGAAAGACTTGCTGCTCGCTATTGTTACACCTGTTATGAGCCATCTTGTTGCCCCTTTCATCGTGAAAGATTTAGACAAAGTATTAAAACCAGACTATGAGCACTATGAGGATTTTTTGAGAGCTGTTGTAAAAAATAGACAGGCGTTCATACACAAGCACTTACCAATTGTTAAAATTCTGATGCAGGAGATTCCTTTTCATGAAGAACTTCGTACCCAATTTATCGAGCATGTAGCAAAGGATTTGTTTGATCGATTTGAAAAAGTGATTGTTCACTTCCAACAGAAAGGCGAATTAATCCAAATTCCACCTTCCTCTGCGATCAGACTTTCGATAACAGCCGTTCTCGGGTTTTTTCTTGCACGGTATATTATGGTGCCGGAGAGTGAGTGGGATGATGAGCAGGAGATTGAACTGACAGTACAATTTATATTAAATGGTTTAAAAGTAAAATGACCATCCAGCCTTCGCTGGGTGGTTTTTTTGTTTTCCTCCAATAAGTTCAATATTTTAAATACAACAATTTAGCTAACATACTATTTGCCTCAGGTGCATGATGAAGCTGATTTCTCAATAATGAATTGAGTTATATGATTTACGAACTTCTTCTGAAAATCATAAATTCATCATAAGTTGTACAAACAATTTGTGGGAGGCTAGAGATGATTCATTCCGTTCTTGTCATGGGAGTGCTTCGAATACTTTCTGGTGTGATTGAGCTTACAGCAGCGATTCTCATTCTTTTTATTCAGGATCTAAGAACAGCCATGATGATTAATGCCATTCTCGCTATAGTTGGGCCAATTATTTTAATAGTTACCATGTCAGTGGGGTTGATTGGTCTAGCAGGTGATCTATCAATTATGAAAATTATTTTTATCATGATAGGGGTTGCCTTTATTTTAATTGGAACCCTTACATAGATTTAGTAGAGACATAATTTAATCAAGGCAGGAATAGTAGTGTAGGGAGAAACAAGCTTAGAGAGGAGGGACATTCTTGGAAGAAGTTCTTCGCGTGCTTCCGGAAAATGTACAAAAAATTTTGAATCAGTATTCAATTGTTGAAAGATCGACGATTGAAGAAATTCGAATGCGTATTAACCGTCCACTTGAGATCATGATCAACGGGAAGCCGGATTTTCCTCTCTTAAATGGCCAGGGTTATTTTATTTCAAAAGATGATGGTCTACAAATGATAAATAAGCTAAGTCACTACTCTCTCTATGCTCTGGAAGAAGAACTTAAAAAAGGTTTTGTAACGATTGAGGGAGGGCATCGTGTAGGCCTCGCAGGGAAGGTTATTACACTAAATGGACATGTCAAAGCCATTAGAGATATTGCTTCATTTAATGTGAGAATTGCGAAGCAAAAGCTTGGAATAGCTATACCGCTAGTATCATATCTATATGCTGGAAGGTGGATGAATACGATTATATTAGGGCCACCTCAGTCTGGTAAAACGACAATGCTTCGTGATTTAACTCGACTTATGGCTGAAGGAGATGAATTAAGAAGGATTCCATCAGCAAAGGTAGGCGTTGTCGATGAGCGCTCAGAAATAGCTGGATGTGTACAGGGGATCCCTCAACATCGATTGGGAGACCGTGTTGATGTACTCGACGCGTGTCCAAAAGCGGAAGGAATGATGATGATGATTCGCTCCATGAGTCCAGAAATACTGATTGTAGATGAAATTGGACGAAAAGAAGACAGTGAAGCGATTATCGAAGCAATAAATGCTGGGATTAATCTCGTAGTGACAGTCCATGGGACGAAATTGGATGATTTAAACCGTAGGCCAAGTATGGAGGGGTTATTAAAGTCGGGGTGCTTTGATCGTATCGTCGAACTGTCGCGAGAAGATGGTCCAGGAACAATTAGTGCGATTAAAGATAAAACCGGTAAGGAAATTCGACGTAAAAAGGTGATCTAGCATGAAGTTACTAGGTGCAGTGCTCATCATTATGGCAAGCACATGGGCAGGTGTGGAATGGTCTAGGACAGTTAGTGAACGGTCACGCCAATTACGTCAGTTGAAGGCGGCATTACAGTCACTAGAAGCAGAGATTGTTTACGGAATGACACCTTTAAGCGTTGCTTGTAGTCATATATGTAGACAGGTTGGTCATCCTGTATCGTGGTTTTTTGATTCATTTAGGAGGAAGCTTGAGGCAGGCCATGCTACTGCGTATGAAGCATGGATTGAAAGTATGGAGGAAGTTTGGAAATACACTGCCTTTAAAAATGAGGAAAAAGAAGTGATGAAGCAATTAGGCGCTACCATTGGTCAGCATGATCGAGAACATGAGCAAAAGCAACTGAAGCTGGCATTAATTCACTTAGAGAGAGAAGAAAGTGAAGCGAGAGATAATCAGATGAAATATGAAAGAATGTTTAAAAGCCTTGGTGTACTTGGCGGTATTCTTCTTGTCATACTTTTGATTTAGTCATTGGGAGGAAGCGTAGATGAATCATGATGTGAATACGATTTTTCAAATAGCTGGTATTGGTATTATCGTTGCCATGCTTCATACAATCTTAAAGCAAATGGGAAAAGAGGAATACGCGCACTGGGTCACTTTAATAGGATTTATTGTTGTCCTTTATATGGTCATTACAATTATAGATGATCTTTTTCAGAAAATACGAGGAGTCTTCCTTTTTCAAGGGTAGGGGGTGACTGCGATTGATATTTTACAAATAGTCGGCTTAGGATTAATCGCTACCTTCCTAGTTATTGTGGTCAAAGAGCAAAAGCCTGTGTTTGCCTTCACGATTACGGTTTTCACAGGCGCTTTAATTTTTCTCTACTTAATAGGAGAAATTCAACACATTATTCGAATGCTTGAAAGCCTTGCAGCAAAAGCGAATGTTGAAATCGTGTATGTGGAAACGGTTTTAAAAATTATCGGAATCGCTTATATAGCAGAATTTGGTGCGCAAATTGTAAGAGACGCGGGTCAAGGAGCAATTGCATCGAAAATTGAACTTGCTGGTAAGTTGTTGATTCTTGCTATGGCAATTCCAATCTTAACGTTAATCATAGAAACAGTACTGAAATTATTACCATCATAAGAGGGGGAGAGGGACATGCCTCACATGAAAAAAATGCTGTTGATGCTGCTATTCCTCTGCTTTTCTCTTATGTTTTTTGAATCTACAGTAGTCGCAAAAGGGGAAGAAGAGCCTCATTCAAGTCAATTTGTAGACAAGCAGTTAAATACGCTTGGTTTACAAGAAATACAAGATTATTGGGATGAAGTCATTGAGGAATACGGGGGTTTTTTACCTGAAAGTCAGAAAGGCTCATTTATGGAATTCATTAAAGGAGAAAAGCAGATATCTTTAAAAGCGTATTTTATTGGCCTACTAAAGTTTCTCTTCCATGAACTGCTTGTGCATGGAAAGCTTCTTGGGAGTCTGATCCTTCTTACAATCTTTAGTATCCTTCTGCAGAACATGCAAAATGCATTTGAACATAAAGCAGTTAGTACAGTAGCGTATGGCATTATTTATATGGTTTTAATTATCTTGGCACTAAATAGCTTTCATGTTGCGATTCAGTATACAGAAGATGCTATAGCTAACATGATGGGATTCTTACTTGCATTAATACCATTGCTTTTAGCTTTAATGGCATCTGTGGGTGGAGTAGCTTCTGTTGCTTTCTTTCATCCGATCGTCTTGTTTCTTGTAAATACTGGTGGATTACTTATTCAGAAGTTTGTACTTCCGATGCTCTTTCTATCAGCGGTCCTCGCTATAGTAAGTACTATCAGTGAGCAGTACAAGGTTACCCAGCTTTCTAATTTATTACGAAATGTAGCGATAGGAACTCTTGGCGTTTTCTTTGCGGTTTTTTTAGGGGTTATTTCAGTACAAGGTGCGACAACTGCGGTAGCGGATGGCGTTACGATACGTGCTGCGAAATTTGTAACGGGTAACTTTATCCCAGTCGTTGGTCGGATGTTTACAGATGCCACCGATACGGTGTTAAGCGCCTCTGTGTTATTAAAAAACACGGTGGGCTTGGCTGGAGTTGTCATCCTCTTAATGATTTGCGCTTTTCCGGCGCTAAAAGTGTTATCACTAGTACTAATCTATAATATTGCTGCAGCGGTGATTCAACCATTGGGCGGTGGTCCAATTATTCAATCTCTAAATGTTATATCAAAAAGCATTTTGTTCATATTTGCGGCCCTTGCTATTGTTTCATTGATGTTCTTTCTTGCTGTAACGATTATTATAGCATCTGGCAATATTACGTTAATGGTGCGTTAGGAGGTGTCGTGTGGATATTATTACAGGATGGATTACAAATATTATTGTGTTAATCCTTCTAGCAACAGTGCTAGAACTATTGCTACCAAATTCAAATATGCAGCGTTATGTAAAGATGGTTATAGGTTTAATGTTAATGGCGGTTATTTTATCTCCTATACTCACGATTTTCACAAAAGACTTTGATGCCATGCTCCGAACAGTAACGCTCACTGACTCAACTCAAAAGGCAAATATGGAAAATCAGATAGAATCGAAGAAAAGTGAAATACAAGCATCCAATGCTGCATATATTGAAGAACAAATGGCTGTCCAAATGAAAAGCCAGGTAGAAAAGGAGTTGAGGGACCAGTTTAACCTCGAAATCACAAGCGTTAGTCTTCAGTTAAAGAATCTTGATGGGGAAAAGGATATTGATCAAATTGCAGTAACAGTAAATGAAGCAGGAGCAGAAAAATCTGTTCAGGAAGTGGATGCCGTATCCGTATCAATTGATATTCAAGAGGAAGAGTTCGAAGAAACGGATACTCTCTCACGTAAGGTTGCATATTTTCTTGCAGATGAGTGGGAATTGTATCCAAAACAAGTCGGAGTTCAGGTGAAAGGAGGAGAGTAGGGAACGTGGATGAAAAACCAACTAGCTGGCTTGATCAATTGAAGAAGCCTAAAAAGAAAAAGGGAATCCCGTTATTATATTTGATTATTGCTGCGGGGATTGGCGTTATCTTCATGTTTTCCGGGAGTTTTTTCCAGTCACCTGAACAAGTCCAGGAAGTGTTTTCAGAGCAGGCGGGCTCCAAGGATAGTGAACCGACCTTTAGTCAAAAAAAGTCCAATCCGTCGTCTATGGCTGAATACGAGAATGTATACGAAACACAGCTGAAAGAAGCTTTAGATGAAGTGGCAGGAGTTTCTGATGCCACAGTTATTGTGAATTTAGATTCTACAGAAGAAAAAATCGTTGAGAAGAACAGCACTTCTACTGATAAATATACGGATGAATCTCCAAATGATGGAGGTTCAAGAAAGATTGAAGAACAGTCAAGTGAAGAACAAGTTGTCGTCATTCAAAATGACAACGGCCAGGAGCCTATCATTGTTAGTACGAAGAAGCCTGTCGTACGAGGAGTTGTAGTGGTAGCAGTTGGAGCAGAGAATATGGAAGTAAAGAAAATGATCGTGGATGCAGTAACAAGACTGCTAGACGTCAAGAGTCACCGTGTCATGGTGCTTCCGAAAAAATTAAAGGGGGAATCCTAAATGGTTTTGAAAAAGCAAACAGTGTGGTTACTAACGATGTTAAGTTTAATCATTGTCTTATCAGCCTATTATATTATGACTCCTGGAACTGATAATGTAGCGTTTGTAGGGGATCAGGAGCAGAGTGGTGAGGAAAGTAAAGGAGAAGAGGCAAAAGAAACGAACGCAGAAGAAGGAGATGCTGTTTCTTCAAGTGTTTCAAGTGAGGAAGGATTTGCATCCATAAGACTTGAGATTCAAGAACAACGAGATGCAGCGATTGAAGACTATACGGCAGTTATTGCAAGCGAAGCATCTGCTGACCTTAGAAATGAGGCACATGAGCAACGTCAAGAATTGATGGCATTATCTCAAAAAGAATCTGTATTGGAAAATGTGATAAAGTCAGAAGGGTATAGCGATGCGGTAGTTTATACGCTAGATGATGATAAAGTAAGAGTTATTGTTAAAGCAGATCAACTCTCGAATGAAGAAGCCAACAACATTATGGTACTAGCAGAAGAACAACTAGGAGAAGGCCATAGAATAGCGGTTGAATTTCAGGCTGCAGCAAAGTAAAGATGGAGTTCACTCCATCTTTTTTGTTTTGATCCATTAATGCTCTGAAAGTATTGTGAAAAGAGTTTCATTCAGAAAGAGCGGTTATTGAGAAATAAACAATAGTAGATAAAATACCAAATTTATAAAGTGAGCGTATATAGATAATCTCCACAATAATTTTATGGGTGAAAACGCTTTCTAGGTTTGTTACCCTTATTATAGGTCGGTGTGCAAAGATGTCTTCTACCAAGTAAACTGAAGATATGATATGATGAATAGGCTTAGGACCTGCTTTTATATAATGGTCTTAATTATGAGGTTTGATTTGTTAGATGAAATGCTGGAGATACTAATACACATCTTTATTATGCTATAATTGCTATAGGTTGGAGCGTGTCTTCTGCACAGAATAACCTCCTAAATACTAAATTTGAAAAAAGATGACAGGGAGTGGAAGTCTTGTTAAAAGTTCAAGAAATTCGCGAATTGATCAAACTTATTGATCAATCAAGCATTGATGAATTCGAATACGAAAATGATGGGTCTAAAATTGTATTAAAGAAAAACGACGTACAATATGCTGAAGCACCGGTACAGCAGCCTGTTCAGCAGCCCGTTGCACAACAGGTGCCTGAGCCAGTGAAGCAAGTGGCGTCTTCTTCAAAAGAGCAAGCTACTGAAGAACCTAAAGAAGAGAAACAGGATGAATCATTACATAAGATAGAATCCCCAATGGTGGGAACGTTCTATGCTCGTCCAAATCCAGAGTCAGACCTTTATGTGAAAACAGGAGAAAAAGTTTCGGAAGATAGCGTAGTCTGCATCATTGAAGCAATGAAGCTTTTTAATGAAATAGAAGCAGAGGTAAATGGAGAAATCGTAGAAATGCTAGTTGAAGATGGTCAGCTGGTTGAATACGGACAGCCTCTGTTTTTAGTGAAAGCATAGGTGATGATAGTATGGAGATTAAGAAAGTACTTGTAGCTAACCGCGGAGAGATAGCAGTTAGAATTATACGAGCTTGTGAAGAGCTCGGAATAGAAACAGTGGCCGTATATTCCCAGGCAGATAAAGATGCGCTTCATGTTAGACTTGCTGATGAAGCTTATTGTATCGGACCCACAGCAGCAAAAGACAGCTATTTAAATTTTACAAACATCATGAGTATTGCTACTGTGACAGGGGTTGACGCCATTCATCCCGGATATGGTTTTCTAGCTGAAAATGCCGATTTTGCTGAACTTTGTAGAGAATGCAATGTGACGTTTGTTGGTCCTAGTCCTGAAGCTATTAATCGCATGGGGACGAAAGACGTTGCTAGAACGACAATGAAGGAAGCTGGAGTTCCGATTGTACCTGGCTCTGAAGGGATTATTAAAGATGCTGATGAGGCAGTAGCTCTTGCGAACGAAATGGGTTATCCCGTCATTATTAAAGCGACTGCTGGCGGTGGTGGTAAAGGAATCCGCATTGCTAAGGATGAGAATGAATTAGTAAAAGGAATCAATATTACGCAACAAGAAGCCTCTACCGCATTTGGTAATCCTGGGGTTTACATTGAAAAGTTTATTGAAGACTTCCGACATGTAGAGATCCAGGTTCTTGCAGATAATCATGGGAATGCAATCCATCTAGGTGAGCGTGATTGTTCTATCCAAAGGCGTTTACAAAAGCTAGTGGAAGAAACCCCTTCTCCAGCTCTTGACGCAACAATCAGAAAGAAAATGGGAGATGCGGCAGTGCGAGCTGCTCAAGCCGTTCAATATTCTGGTGCAGGAACTGTGGAGTTTATTTTTGAGCCAACAGGGAATTTTTATTTTATGGAAATGAATACGCGCATTCAAGTTGAGCACCCTGTGACTGAGATGGTAACGGGTATTGACTTAATTAAGGAACAAATCCGAGCAGCTTCTGATGAAGAACTCCGATACAAACAAGAAGATGTGACGTTTAAAGGATGGGCGATTGAGTGTCGTATCAACGCAGAAGATCCTGACAAAAAGTTTATGCCATCCCCTGGTAAGGTTGAAATGTACCTGCCGCCGGGTGGATTTGGAGTTCGAGTTGATTCAGCTGTTTATCCAGGGTATGATATTTTACCTTTTTATGATTCAATGGTTGCAAAGCTGATTACTTATGCTGATACTCGAGAAGAAGCTATCGCTAGAATGAAGCGAGCACTGGGGGAATTTGTCGTTGAAGGAGTTAAAACGACTATTCCGTTCCATATGCGCCTTATGAATCATGAGAAATTTGTAAGCGGCGATTTCAATACAAAGTTTCTTGAGAAATATGATTTAACAGAGCAATCAATGAATTCTAAGTGAGGTGTTCAGAATGAATGAACTTCAATCATTTGAAATGGAAGAGCACGATACTGGTCTTGGAAAAGTAGAGATTTCACCTGAAGTTATCGAAGTCATTGGAAGTATTGCAGCTTCTGAAGTTGATGGTGTAGCAGAGATGAGAGGGAATTTCGCCTCTGGTGTTGTAGAACGCTTTGGGCGAAAGGATCATCGAAAAGGCGTCAAGGTGGAACTTGATGAAGATGGGATCATCCTAGATGCCTATGTGGTGGTAAGCTATGGTTTATCCATTCCGGAAGTATGTGAGAAGGTTCAGGAAAATATCCGTCAGGCCCTTCTTACAATGACTGCTCTAGAAATCAGTGCCGTCAACGTGAGTGTTGTAGGCATTACATTTGATAAAAAAGAACCAGAGAACGAAGAATAAGCAGCGGGGATTGTCCCCCTGCTTTTTTGTTTGTGAAAACAATCGGACATTGCAAAACCTGTATTTGTCCTCTACAGTATGCTATTATTTATTGGTATAGCAATATTAGCGTAAAGGGAGTATAGCAATGAAAAGAAGACATGCAAGAGAAAAAGCCATCCAGGTATTGTTTCAAATAGATGTAACAGACACCGATCCACGTGAGGCTCTTCAACACGTTTTAAATGAGGAAGAAGGTGACGAGTTTCTATCTGAGCTTGTCTTCGGAACGCTTGAGAACCTCGAAAGAATTGATGAAGTCATTAAAGAAAATCTTGTGAACTGGACATTTAATCGGATCGGAAATGTTGACCGTTCAGTACTACGCATGGCTTCTTATGAAATGGTAATCAGAGATGATATACCCGTTAACGTTAGTTTAAATGAAGCCGTTGAACTTGCGAAGTTATTCGGTGGAGAAGAATCAGGGCGTTTTGTGAATGGTGTCCTCTCTAAGATCATCCAAAAAAGGTAATTTAAGTAGGAGGGGATAGTTGTGAAAGCGGATCGCTATATATCGGTAACGGCGCTTACGAGACATGTTAAGCGAATGATTGATAATGAACCTGCACTGCAAGATGTCTGGTTGCGTGGCGAATTATCCAATGTGAAGCTTCACAATCGAGGACATCTTTACTTTACAGTTAAAGATGATAAATCACGTGTTCAGGCTGTCATGTTTGCAGGAAATAATCGGCATATGAAATTTAAACCCGAAAGCGGAATGAAAGTACTGATCCGTGGAGAAATATCTGTGTTTGAGCCGTATGGCCAATATCAGCTCTATGCAAAAGAAATGCAACCTGATGGAATTGGTAATCTGTATTTAGCTTACGAAGAGTTGAAACGAAAACTCGAAATTGAAGGATTGTTTTCTGATAACCTCAAACAGCAAATTCCACGCTATCCTACAGAAATTGGCGTTATTACTTCCCCTACTGGAGCGGCCATTCGAGATATTTTCACAACAATTAAAAGACGGTATCCAGCTGCGCGAATTACGGTTTTTCCCGTTCTCGTGCAGGGAAATCGTGCTAAGGGATCGATTGTTCAAGCCATAGAGATGGCGAATGCGATGAAAATGATTGATGTGCTGATTGTGGGGCGTGGCGGTGGATCTATTGAAGAACTATGGGCATTTAATGAAGAAGAAGTCGCAAGAAGTATTGCTTGGTCGCACGTACCGATTATTTCTGCGGTAGGCCATGAAACGGATTTTACGATTGCGGATTTCGTTGCTGACTTAAGAGCGCCGACACCAACTGGTGCTGCTGAATTAGCAGTCCCTAGTGTAGTGGAATTGAAAGAGCGAGTTGATCAAAGAGTACATAGACTCAAGAGAGTAATGCAAGAAAAACTTGTCTCCGATCGAGATCGGCTGTCAAACCTCCAAAAGTCTTATGCTTTTCGCTATCCAGATCAACTATTGAAGCAAAAGGAACAAGAGCTTGATTTACAAGTTGAGCGATTGCAGAGAAATATGAAGCGGTTATTGTCGTATACAAAAGAACAAGTCGATCGAAACCATAAGCAATTAAAAAAGCAGCACCCCCAAAAACTTCTAAGAGAAGCGAGTCAAGAACTTGTAGAGCTCAAGAATTCTTTGAATAAGGAAATGCAACGTGTTTTAGTTGGAAAACAAAGTGATTTCTCACTTGCTGCTGGGAAATTGAATGCATTAAGCCCATTGAAAGTAATGGAGCGGGGGTATAGCCTTGCATATAAAGAAGAAGAACTCATTAAGTCTGTTAGTCAGGTCCAACCTGGAGATGTTCTTAAACTTGAAATGACAGATGGAAAAATTGATTGCCATGTATGGGGATTAGAGGAGAGTGATTCGAATGGAGAAAAATGAGAACGTCACATTTGAAGAAGCAATGGAAAAGTTAGAACAAATCGTAGGGGCCTTAGAAGAAGGAAACGTTCCTCTTGAAAAAGCTATTTCACTCTTTCAAGAGGGGATGAACTTATCAAACATCTGTCATGAAAAACTGCAATCCGTTGAAGGGAAAATGGATCAAATTGTTGAGGAAAACGGTGAAATCAAGCGTTTTTCTGTGCAGGAGGATGAAGCGTGATCCAAGATCTTAGCTCTTATATGAATGATTGTAAAAAACTGCTTGATCAAGAACTGCCTTCATATATTAATCATCTTGAAATGCCAGAATCACTAAAAGAAGCGATGTTGTATTCGATTCATGCGGGAGGGAAGCGGATCCGCCCGATATTAATGCTTGCTACTGTAGAAGCATTTGGCGAATCAATTGATCAAGCAATTCCCGTTGCCTGTGCTGTAGAAATGATTCATACGTATTCGCTAATTCATGATGATTTGCCGGCTATGGACAATGATGATTTACGTCGAGGAAAACCTACAAACCACATCGTTTACGGCGAAGCGGTGGCTATTCTTGCCGGTGATGCCCTTTTAACCCAAAGTTTTGAACTTATTGCAGACTCCAATTTAACGAGCGAGCAAAAAGTAGAGCTTATTAAGTTATTGTCTCATGCTGCTGGACCTTCGGGTATGGTTGGGGGGCAAATGGCAGATTTGGATGGTGAAAAACAAGCATTAACGTTAGAACAACTTGAGTATATTCATCATCATAAGACTGGGAAGCTTCTTATGTTTTCCATTATGGCAGGGGCGATTATTGGAAATGCTTCGCCACTTCAACGAGAACATCTCCAAGCATTCGGTGAGCACATCGGGTTATCTTTCCAAATAAGTGATGATATCCTCGATGTTGAAGGAGATGAAGGCAAGATTGGTAAACAGCCAGGAAGTGATGAGAATAACGAGAAAAGCACATATCCTAAGCTTTTGTCCTTAAAGGGCGCTAAAGAAAAATTAAAGCATCATTTTGATGAGGGATTATCTCACCTTTCTGCCGCTAACATAAAGGAAAATAGATTAAGGTCGATTGCAAAGTTTATTGTAGAGCGTGATCATTAACATATAATTGAGCATAATCATAACCTGTGGTATAATAAGTTAAGATTGAGTGGTGCAGTATTCTAGTCAGTTCGCCATTTCTGAAGGCGGGCCTAAAAATCCGCCATAGGGCACATCGATGAAGTTCCTGGTGTTGGCTTGAGTCGCCCAGACTTGGGTCGATGCTGGGAGTTAAGGTCGCAGGGCGATCCACAAAGGCATGTGGGCGTTGACCCTGCTTCCGCGGAGGCCCATTCTTGTAGTAGAGCGGTTAACGCTGCCTGCTATGAATTGGGGTATGAACCTGTTGCAGCTGCATGGGAACGCAGTTGAACAGCGTAGCCTGCCTTGAGTGGAGCTAGAGGGGATTATGGATTATTGGAAATTTGCAGCTCGGCCGGCCGCTTTTTTCCTACCACCCATATGAAATCTGCTCTGCAAAAGAGGCTAGGAAATGTGTGGAACTGTTGAGGAAAACTCCTAGACTGTTCCGAGTGACACTTAAAGGGGATTATAGTGCGGACTAAGTGGTAATCCAGTCTAGCGCATGGTGACTACGCTAAGATAGATGTAAAGGGAAACCGCCTGAATGGCGACGTTCAGGTATCTATCTGGGAAAACCTACTGGACCTAAGCCGCAGTCTTTACTCTTTAAGTGACCACTCTTCGATACATATGAGTAATGGGGTGTTCAACTGACAGGGAACAGGGGGAAACGAACTGACCCCATGAATTCCTGCCAGCTGGATACCTATTTTTATGTGATTATATAATGGACAAGGAGTAGATATGAAAGCTTCCGTATCAAAATCCATAAACTGGAGTTTAGCTATTGCCGTTATCACACTTGTGTTAGCGGCTATTTTTTCAATTATATCGACGGCTGTATTAAGTGGTGTATCTTGGGCGATTGGTATGATAGTAGTATTATTAATCGTTCTAATTGGTATTTTCTTTGATACAATTGGTGTTGCTTCAACAGCAGCAAATGAGGTACCCTTCCACGCTATGGCTGCTGAACGCCTAACCGGGGCGAAGCATGCAATTTTTGTTACACGTAACGCAGATCGCGTAGCAAGCTTCTGTAATGATGTAATTGGTGATATTTCGGGTATTATAAGTGGTACAGCCTCCGCAACCGTTGTCGTACAATTAACACTTCAACTTGGACATAGCGATGGATCTTTGTTTCAATATATAGTATCAGTAGTATTTACCAGCGTCATAGCTGCGTTGACGGTCGGAGGAAAAGCGCTCGGAAAAACGTTTGCGATCCATTTTTCTACTGGAATCATTTTCCAAGTAGGTCGGTTCTTATATTATGTAGAAAAAACATTTAAAATTAAAATGGTAGACAACCAATCCAAAAAGAAAAAGGGAAACCGTAAATCGAAATAAGAAGGGGAGGACATTCCCATGGATTTAGAAAAGATTGAGAATCCTAAGTTTCTCAAAAATTATGATATCAATGAAATGACCGAGCTTGCAGAAGAAGTTAGAAGTTTTTTAATTAATAAATTGTCTGAAACTGGTGGACATCTTGGTCCTAACCTTGGTGTGGTTGAACTGACTATTGTTCTTCACAAAATTTATGATAGTCCAAAAGATAAATTTATCTGGGATGTAGGACACCAAGCATACGTTCATAAAATTCTGACAGGACGAGCTTCTAGATTTGATACTTTGCGAAAATACAAAGGTCTTTGTGGATTCCCTAAGCGAAATGAGAGTGAGCATGACGTTTGGGAAACTGGTCATAGTTCTACATCATTATCTGCGGCGATGGGTATGGCTGCTGCTCGTGATATGAAAGGAAGCGACGAGAGTGTTGTTGCGATCATAGGGGATGGCGCATTAACAGGTGGAATGGCCTTAGAAGCGCTCAACCATATTGGTCATGAGCAGAAAGATATGCTAGTGATCTTAAATGATAACGAAATGTCGATTGCTCCTAACGTTGGAGCACTTCATAATATTCTAGGAAAACTTCGTACAGCAGGTAAATATCATAAAGCGAAAGAAGAGCTTGAATATTTGCTTAAGAAAATCCCTGCTTTCGGTGGCGCGCTTGCATCGACTGCTGAGCGTGTTAAAGATGCTCTGAAATATCTATTGGTGTCTGGCATTTTCTTTGAAGAACTTGGATTTACCTACCTTGGACCAGTAGATGGGCATGACGTTGAAGCTCTAATGGAGAATATTAAGTACGCTAAGAAAACAAAAGGGCCTGTCCTTATCCATGTATTAACAAAAAAAGGAAAAGGTTATCAACCGGCTGAAAGCGATCAAATCGGTGTATGGCACGGAGTGAGTCCTTATAAAATCGAAGCTGGTGAACAGATTAAACCGAAAGTTGCTGCCCCAGGCTACAGCAAGGTAGTAAGTGAAACAGTACGGAAGCTCGCTGAAAAAGATGATCGCATTTCTGTTATTACGCCAGCTATGACAGTTGGTTCAAAATGGGAAGCGTTCGAAAAGCAATTTCCAGAAAGACTTTTTGATGTAGGAATTGCAGAACAGCATGCTACAACGATGGCTGCCGGACTTGCTACACAAAATCTCAAGCCTGTCTTATCCATCTACTCCACGTTTCTCCAAAGAGCCTATGATCAGCTTGTTCACGACGTGTGCAGGCAGAATCTAAACGTTTTTCTTGCAGTTGATCGTTCTGGTCTTGTCGGAGCAGACGGGGAAACACATCAGGGAGTATTCGATATCTCGTTCCTTCGTCATTTACCGAACATGGTCTTAATGATGGCTAAAGATGAGAATGAATTGCAACATATGGTGAATACTGGAATGAAGTATAATCAAGGACCAATTGCAGTTCGGTATCCGCGAGGAAATGGCATCGGTACGAAGATGGATAAAGACTTAAAAGAAATTCCAATTGGTACTTGGGAAGTGATTCGCGAAGGAACAGATGTCGCACTCCTCTCTTTTGGTCCTACGCTTCAAGACCTTTTGAAAGCTGCAGAGAAGCTTGAACAAGAAGGCATCTCAGCTCGAGTAATTAATGCTCGTTTTATTAAGCCTCTTGATGAGAAAATGATGGCTGAACTTATGCAAGAAGGAATTCCGATGTTAACAGTGGAGGAAGCGATTCTTCAAGGTGGATTTGGTAGTGCTATACTTGAATATGTGAATGACAGCGGTTATCAACACGGTACAATTCAAAGAATGGGCATACCAGATGCATATATTGAACACGGCAGTGTCAATGAACTATTAAAAGAAATCGGCTTAACTCCAGATGATATTGTTGCGAAAGCTAAGAAAATAATTCCAGCAAAACAAAAGAGGGCATAAAAGAGAATGGCTAAGAAGGAAAGACTTGATGTAATCCTTGTGAATCGTGGACTAATCGATACAAGAGAAAAAGCAAAAAGAGCGATCATGGCTGGTCTTGTATTTTCGGAAACAGAAAGAATGGACAAGCCGGGTGTGAAAGTAGCAGAAGACATTAGTTTACAAATAAAAGGTGATACGCTTCGTTATGTTGGACGCGGTGGTTTAAAACTTGAGAAGGCGATTAATGTCTTCTCTCTTCTCATCGAAAACAAAGTTGTATTGGATATCGGCTCATCTACAGGTGGGTTTACGGATTGCGCGCTGCAAAATGGTGCCTCACTCGTGTATGCACTTGATGTTGGATATAATCAATTAGCTTGGAAATTACGTGTAGATGACCGAGTAGTTGTTAAAGAAAGAACAAATTTTAGATATGCAGAGAAAGCAGACTTTGAACAGGGGTTGCCAGATATTGCCACCATAGATGTCTCCTTTATTTCCTTAAAATTGATTTTGCCAGTTCTTAAGCAGATCCTAAAAGAAAATGGAGAAGTGATTGCACTTGTAAAACCTCAATTCGAAGCTGGAAGAGGAGAAGTTGGGAAAAAAGGAATCGTACGTGATAAAAAAATTCACTTACGTGTACTAAAAGAAATGATGGACTTCGCGACTAAAGAAGGCTACCAGATCAAAGGCATCTCTTTTTCTCCAATAACCGGTGGTGAAGGAAATATCGAATTTTTATTATACTTGGGCTGGCAGCAGGATATGGTTAACGAAACCATTCCTACGCCTGAAGAAGTTGTAGAAGAAGCGCATCAAAAGTTATAGAGGATACACGCTGTGTGTCCTTTTTCTCGTTCGTCACTGTACAAGAGAAGTTTATTCGTATTTAGTCCAGAAAATATCTTTTTACGAGTGAATATTTATGAGGGTCTATACAAAAGAGAAGCGTGGCTATATAATAAGGCTGTCAGATTTTACTTACCGGAACTTCTGGAGGTTATACAATGAATAAAGGACAACGTCATATCAAAATTCGTGAAATGATTGCCAATCAAGATGTTGAAACACAAGATGAACTGGTGTATTGCCTGAAGAGCGCTGGCTTTAATGTAACTCAAGCCACTGTTTCACGGGATATTAAAGAACTTCATCTTGTTAAAGTGCCAACTATTGATGGTAGATACAAATACAGTCTTCCTGCAGATCAGCGCTTTAATCCACTTCAGAAATTGAAGAGAACATTAACAGATGCATTTATTAGCATAGATCATGCGGATCATCTTATCGTTATGAAAACGCTTCCTGGTAATGCGAACGCGATTGGTGCGCTAATAGATAATTTAGACTGGGAAGAAATCATGGGTAACATTAGCGGAGATGATACTATATTAATCATTTGCAAAAGTGCCGATGCTGCACCTATGTTATCGCAACGCTTTATTGACATGCTTTAGGGAAATGAAAGAGGATCTTTTGAAGGTGGGAGAATATGTTAGCGGAACTATCCATTCGTAATTTTGCGATCATAGAAGCGATCACCGTTTCATTCGATCGTGGATTAACAGTCCTTACTGGAGAAACGGGCGCAGGTAAATCCATTATCATAGATGCCATTGGACTTTTAGTTGGTGGGAGAGGTTCTGCTGAATTCGTTCGTTATGGAACAAAAAAAGCAGAAATCGAAGGGTTGTTTCACATTGAACCTGAGCATCCAACAGTTCAAAAGCTTGAGGACGTTGGGATCGAGTTTACTGATAATATGGTCGTATTGCGACGTGATATCTCAAATACTGGTAAGAGCATTTGTCGAGTCAATGGAAAGTTAGTCACACTCGGGATTTTAAGGGAAATTGGTCAAACACTTATTGATATACATGGGCAGCATGAACACCAAGATTTGATGCAATCAGACAAACATTTAACGCTGCTCGATCAATTTGGTGACCGTGCTATTAGTCCGGCATTAGTGGAATATCGAGATATTTTTCAAAGATACAAGAAAATTCAGCAGCAGATGAAGAACCTGACAGAAAACGAACAACAGATGGCACATAGATTAGATTTAATTCAATACCAACTTGAAGAAATTTCAAAAGCGGAATTATCTCCAAATGAAGATGAAGAATTAATGGAAGAGAAGTTACGTCTTGGCAATTTCGAGAAATTATTTTCTGCTCTTCAAGATGTCTATCATTCTCTGCATGGAGATAATAAAGGATTAGACTGGGTAGGACTTGCGATGGCGCAACTTGAATCAGTAACTGATCTTGATGAGGAATTACAAGGATACCACGAAGAAGTAGCTAATCAATTTTATCTGCTTGAAGAAACGGCTGGAAAGTTAAATACATATCGAGATCAACTTGAATTTGATCCTGCTCGTCTAGATTTTGTAGAAGAGCGCCTTAATGAAATTCAGGTGCTCAAAAGGAAATACGGTGAATCGGTAGAAGAAATTTTGGAATACGCTGCTTCAATTGAAGATGAAGTCGATGAACTTGTAAATAGAGAAGACCGCGTAGAAGAGCTTGAATCCAATTTAAAAGGTATTAAAGCGGACCTGACCGTAGAAGCGGAAAACCTTACAAGACTTCGTAAAAAGGTCGCCACTGATCTTGTAGAGGCGATCCATCATGAACTTAGAGATTTATATATGGGAAAGACAGAATTTGCTATTCATTTTAATGACTTAAATAATAAAAAAGAATCCTTTCACAGATCAGGACAAGATGATATTGATTTTATGATCTCTACAAATCCAGGTGAGCCGCTTAAAGAACTTTCAAAAACAGCATCTGGCGGTGAATTATCACGTATAATGCTAGCGTTAAAATCCATCTTTTCAAAACACCAGGGAATAACCTCTATTATTTTTGATGAGGTTGATACAGGCGTTAGTGGAAGAGTTGCTCAAGCGATGGCTGAGAAGATTCAGCGCCTTTCTTCTGGTTCTCAAGTTCTTGTTATTACACATCTTCCTCAGGTTGCCGCAATGGCTGACCATCACCTTTATATTTCTAAAGAAGAAACGGGTGAAGGAAGAACAAAGACAAGTGTTGGTAATTTAAGTGATGAAGAACAAATTGAAGAACTTGGAAGAATGATATCTGGCGCTGAAATGACAGAGCTAACAAAGAAACATGCGAGAGAATTATTGCATCAAGCGAACCAAATAAAATCATGATTTGAAATGCTATCCAACTCAGGGTAGCATTTTCATTTTTAGAGGTTATAATAACCGCGACTCAAGGCAAAATTATAGATACAGCCATGTTGGAGGTGTGAGCAAGAGCGAGGAGAGTGAAGGATTGAAGATAGAGATGTTTCGTAAATTGTTAGGCGTAGTTCTCCTTGGTTTTTTAATTGCACTTGGTTTTTCAAAGCCGGTACAATTATTTTTAACTATCCCAGACGAGATTATCATGTTCGAAGGAGATCAAACCAGGATCTCATCTGTAATACCTGCTGTTGCTTCGCTAGGAAGTACAGAAGTGGCAAGCCTAGATCAGCAGCAAAGCAACCTTACGATAAACGGCAAAAAAAGTGGTTCTGATATTCTGGATTTAACGGTAGGAGATTTCCCAGTCAAAAAAGTTGGCGTGAAAGTTCTTCCTGATTTTAAGGTTATACCTGGAGGACAGTCTATAGGAGTTAAATTAAACACACGTGGGGTGTTAGTAGTTGGCCACCATTTAATTCATACAAATGAGGGAGATCGTTCTCCGGGAGAAATAGCAGATATACAAGTTGGCGATATTATTACTAAGATCAATGGTCAAGCCGTTAAGAAAATGAGTGACATTGGAACAATTGTTAAGAAAGCCGGTAGCGACGGTAATGCACTGAAAGTTACAATCGTGAGAGAAAATGAAGAATTAAGTAAGAAGCTGATTCCGGTGAAAGATAAACAAAATGAATCATACCGGATTGGATTATATATACGTGATTCTGCAGCTGGAGTTGGAACATTAACATTTTACCATCCTAATACAAAGAAGTATGGTGCACTCGGACACGTTATATCTGATATGGATACAAAAAAGCCAATTGTAGTAAACCATGGAGAAATTTATCCATCATCTGTCACTTCTATTGAAAAAGGGAGCAATGGACATCCGGGTGAGAAGCTAGCTAGGTTTTCTAATAAGGCGCAAAAACTTGGAACGATTACACGCAACAGTCCATTTGGAATCTTTGGAGAAATGAATGATGAAGTCAAAAAAGGCATGTATGACCAACCAATGCCTATTGCGCTTTCTCACCAAGTGAAGGAAGGTCCTGCCAAAATACTAACAGTGGTTAAAGGTAGTGAAGTAAAAGAATACGATGTAGAAGTGATCAGTTCAATACCACAGAAGTTTCCAGCGACAAAAGGAATGGTTATTAAGGTAACGGATCCTGAACTATTAAAAGAAACAGGTGGAATTGTACAGGGAATGAGTGGAAGTCCGATTATTCAAGAGGGAAAAGTAATCGGTGCAGTCACCCATGTGTTCGTCAATGATTCCACTTCAGGCTATGGTGTTCACATTGAATGGATGTTAGAAGAGGCTGGGATTAATATTTATGAAGAAAGTCGTCATGAGAAGCGAACAGCGAGCTAAAAAAAGCTCACTGTTCGCTTTCTTTCGTTTTTCAACCATGATATACTGTGGATGAAGAAAATTCGACAAAATTGAAAGAGTATTCAGAAAAAAGAGTAACGTGTAGTAAATTGGAGAATAGCTAAGAATTATGCGGAATAAATATTGTTTTTAAAAGTTTTTAGAAATTTTAGAGGAAATTTACCAAATCCGTTGAATGTCTATACTACGGTAACCAAACTTGTGGAAGGAGAGACGGAACCGTGCAAAAAATAAAA
Source organism: Anaerobacillus sp. 1_MG-2023 (assembly GCF_030547345.1). NCBI lineage: Bacteria > Bacillati > Bacillota > Bacilli > Caryophanales > Bacillaceae > Anaerobacillus > Anaerobacillus sp. 1_MG-2023. The sequence goes on from NZ_JAUORD010000002.1 coordinate 188,532, forward strand.
GTATGTTTAGCTGATGACAATCGCGAATTAGTTAATTTGATTGAGGAATATATGTCACGACAGGAGGATATGGAGGTAGTCGGAACCGCTTCCAATGGTCAGGAGTGCTTGGAAGTGCTTGAAGATCACGAGCCTGATGTACTTGTTCTAGATATTATCATGCCTCATCTCGATGGCCTAGCAGTTCTGGAACGCTTACGTGAAATGAATTACACTTGTAGCGTTATTATGCTTACTGCGTTCGGACAAGAAGATGTAACCAAAAAAGCTGTGGACCTTGGAGCATCCTACTTTATTTTGAAGCCGTTTGATATGGATAATTTGGCAAGCCATGTGAGGCAGGTAAGTGGTAAGAAAACAACGTTTACCACAAATGGCGGATCATACAAACGCCCGCAACGAGAAAACAGACCAAGAAACCTTGATGCAAGTATCACTAGTATCATTCATGAAATTGGTGTTCCTGCACATATTAAAGGTTACATGTATTTGAGAGAAGCGATCACGATGGTTTACAATGATATTGAATTACTTGGATCTATTACGAAGGTCTTGTATCCAGATATCGCAAAGAAGTTTAATACAACCTCTTCAAGAGTTGAGCGGGCTATTCGTCATGCAATTGAAGTAGCATGGAGTCGAGGGAATGTGGAGTCTATTTCCAATCTGTTTGGTTATACTGTAAGCATGTCAAAAGCAAAACCAACAAATAGTGAATTCATTGCGATGGTTGCCGATAAGCTTCGCATTGAGCACAATATGGATAATTATTCTCATAGCAGGTAAAGTGCACTATTAAATAATTTATAGCAAAAAAACAAAGCCCGACATCAAAAGGGCTTTGTTTTTTTTATTGTTTCTTTGAAGAAAATTTTTGCTGTACTTTATTTCGCTTACGATCACGATAAAAGATAAACCCACCAACAAAAGAAAGACCGGCTATAAGAAAGACTAGACCGAGAATGAATTGAACAATAAGAGAAGTAAATGGTGGGTTAAGTACACCGAAAAGAACGTCTCTCATTAATTTAATACCGATTACTCCTAAAATCCCTGGAATTAATACGATAAGTAAAGCGATTAACCTCATTACCCGCGCACCCTTTCTAGACATCGCTACTGTTATTGTAGCGAACTCTGAATAAAGTGTCTATGCGTGTTTGTACCGGATTTTGTTACAACGGCATTGAGAAATACTAAATGGATAATCAACACGATAAGTTAACATAGTCAAAAAAGTGAACCATGCATGATTTGTCAAAATAAGAAAAGAGATGTATGATAGGTATGAAATATATTGCATGTATAGGATGCAGGTGATGAATATTTGCGAACATGTATGATTGTAGGTGCCGGAAAAGGCGGGGTAGCACTTTTGGATATCTTACAAGAGACTGAGATGATGAATGTTATTGCAATGGTTGATTGTAATTTAGATGCGCCTGGTATTCTTAAAGCTCGTCAAAGCGGAATTGCTGTTTTTGACAATTGGAAAGTTGCACTAAAGCGTTTTGAAATCGATGTCATTGTTGAAGCTACTGGAAATGAGACCGTTTTTGAAGAGATTAGAGACATGCGAGAGAAGCATACTGTATTGATTCCGGGTTCAGTTGCTAACATCGTTCTTAAGTTAATTGAAGAAAAAGAAGATTTAATTGATACTTTACGTCATCAATCCAAACAGCAGGAAATCATTCTTGATTCTACTCATGACGGTATGATTGCGGTCAATATAAATGAAGAAGTGACGTTATTTAATCGGAGTGCTGAGAAAATTACCGGAATTTCCAAAACACATGCTGGTGGAAAAATAATTGGGTCTCTCATGGCCTCTAGCATGTTGCCTCGAGTTTTATCTTCCGGCCAGCCGGAAATTAATCAAGAGCAACTACTTCCAAATGGGAAAAAAATTATTACGACACGAATCCCGATGTTTGATGATGAAGGCAGGCGAATTGGCGCATTAGCGGTTTTTAAAGACATGACAGCTATTGAGCAAATGGCACAGGAAGTTACTAACTTAAAAAGCGTGCAGTCAATGCTTGAAGCCATTATTCAATCATCTGATGAAGCGATTTCTGTTGTTGATGAACAAGGGAAAGGTCTAATGATCAATCCGGCTTATACGAGGTTAACGGGTCTTGAACATGCCCAAGTTATTGGCAAGCCGGCGAGTACAGATATATCTGAAGGTGAAAGCATGCATATGCGTGTATTGAGGACTAGGAAGCCTGTACGTGGTGTTCAGATGAAGGTTGGACCGAGTAAGAGAGAAGTTGTTGTTAATGTTTCTCCGGTTATTGTCGATGGCAGATTGAAGGGCAGTGTAGGCGTCATTCACGATATTTCAGAACTTCATTCATTGAATAGTCAACTGCAGAGAGCAAGACAAATTATTCGAACGCTTGAAGCGAAATATTCATTTGAAGATATTATAGGGAAATCAGAAGAAATGACGTTTTCTGTCCAGCAAGCAAAGCTTGCAGCCTCTACACCAGCAACCGTGCTCCTTCGTGGAGAATCTGGGACTGGGAAAGAACTATTTGCACATGCCATACATAATGCCAGTGATCGTAAGTACAACAAGTTTGTTAGAGTGAACTGTGCGGCTATTTCAGAATCACTATTTGAAAGTGAACTTTTTGGCTATGAGGACGGTGCGTTTTCAGGCGCCCGTCAAGGAGGGAAACGAGGATTTTTTGAAGAAGCGAATGGTGGAAGTATTTTTCTTGATGAAATTGGAGAGGTGTCATTAGGTACACAGGCGAAGCTCCTTCGCGTTCTTCAGGAACGTGAAATTGTTCGAGTGGGTGGAGCGAAGCCGGTTTCTATCAATGTAAGAATTATTGCAGCCACCAATGCAAAACTTGAAAAAAGAATAATCGATGGTTCATTTAGGGAAGATTTATACTATCGATTAAATCGTTTACCGATCCAAATCCCTCCACTAAGACAACGCAAAGAAGATATTGCTTCACTTGCTGAGCATCTTCTTACAAAAATTAACCAAGATTATGGAAGAAACGTTGAGGGGATTACATCATCAGCTATTGATTATTTAAAAAGCTATGATTGGCCTGGAAACGTTAGAGAATTTGAAAATGTACTTGGTAGAATTGTTATTCATATGGATACATCTGAAACCATGATTGACCTTGAACATCTTCCGTCCTTATTAAGCGAAAAGAAAGACGCTGATTTATTGTCGGTAGAACGTACCCCTGACAAAATGCTATCCCAGTTAGTTGATGAATTTGAGAGGAAAACGATTCAGCAAACTCTTGAGCATTACGGTGGGAATAAAACTGCCACGGCAAAGGCGTTAGGAGTGTCACTTCGAAATTTGTATTATAAAATGGAGAAACACGAAATTGAAAAATCTAGCATGCAATAATTTGCATGTATTGCAATTTATTGCATAGTTCAATTACCGCGAATCCTTGTTGCGTCAACAAGTGAGAATTGGCATGGAACTTGCATAATAGTATGATGGCGTAAAAGGAGGGACATCAATGAATTTAGATCAACTTGTGAAGAAGGTAGCGGAACAGCCGACTAAAACAGTTGCGCTTGCCTCAGCGGCAGATCAAGAAGTGATTGAAGCAGTTCATAAAGCCATTGACAAACAACTTGCTTCATTCATCCTTTACGGAGATCAGAACGAAATCGAGCAAATGTTGGACGATCACGGATTATCTCAATCAACATTTATCAAGGTTGTACAAGCTCGATCAGACCAAGAGGCTTCGAAAGCTGCTGTGATGGCGGTTAGAAATGGAGAAGCCGATGTGTTAATGAAAGGAATGGTCTCCACTTCGGTTATTTTAAAAGAAGTTTTAAATAAAGAATATGGGTTACGAAAAGGAAAAGTACTTTCTCACATAGCTGCGTTTGACGTTCAGGGATACGAACGCCTGATCTTCGTGACAGACTCAGGTATGAATATTGCCCCGGATTTATCGCAAAAGGTTGAAATTGTTAAAAACGCTGTATATATTGCGAAAAGCATTGGTGTCACATTACCTAAAGTTGTACCGCTTGCCGCGGTAGAAGTGGTCAATCCTGCTATGCAGGCGACGCTTGATGCATCAGCACTTACACAAATGAACAATAGAGGTCAAATTGCTGATTGTATCATTGATGGACCACTTGCACTAGATAATGCTATTTCTGTCGAGGCAGCTGAGCATAAAGGGATAAAGAGTGAAGTTGCAGGAAAAGCAGATATTCTTCTTGTTCCTTCAATTGAAGTGGGGAATGCACTATATAAATCACTCGTTTATTTTGCAAATGCAAAAGTTGGTGGAGTTATTGCAGGTGCAAAGGCGCCAATTGTTTTAACTTCTCGAGCAGATAGTGCACAAAGTAAAGTTTATAGTATCGCGCTTGCGGTTAGTTCAGCTAAATAAATTTTTATGAAAACAGAGAGGGAGATTTAAATGGAACTTTTTACTTATATGGAGAAATATGATTACGAACAAGTGGTAGTTTGTCAGGATAAAGCTTCAGGATTAAAAGCGATTATCGCCATTCATGATACAACACTAGGACCAGCTCTAGGTGGTACAAGAATGTGGACATATGCTTCCGAAGAAGCGGCATTTGAAGATGCTCTTCGTCTTGCAAAAGGGATGACTTACAAAAATGCTGCGGCTGGCTTGAATCTTGGAGGGGGAAAAACTGTTATTATTGGTGATCCTCGCAAAGACAAAAACGAAGCAATGTTCCGTGCGTTCGGTCGTTACATTCAGGGTCTAAATGGTCGTTATATTACTGCAGAAGACGTAGGTACGACAGTTCAAGATATGGATATGATCCACGAAGAGACAGAGTATGTAACGGGTATTTCACCGGCATTTGGTTCTTCTGGTAACCCTTCTCCTGTAACAGCATACGGTGTGTATGTTGGAATGAAGGCAGCTGCAAAAGAAGCATTCGGTACCGATTCGTTAGAAGGTAAAACAGTAGCAGTTCAGGGTGTTGGGAATGTTGCATATAACCTTTGCAAACATCTTCACGAAGAAGGAGCTTCACTTGTAGTCACTGACATTAACAAAGAATCTGTTGATCGTGCAGTTGCTGATTTTGGAGCGAAAGCAGTCGATCCGGACGATATTTACGAAGTAGAGTGCGACATTTTCGCTCCTTGTGCACTTGGTGCCATTATTAATGACGAGACTATAGGTAAAATTAAAGCAAAAGTTATTGCAGGAGCGGCCAACAACCAGCTTCGCGAAACGTCTCATGGTGATCAGATTCACGAAATGGGTATCGTTTATGCACCGGACTATGTAATTAACGCAGGTGGCGTTATTAACGTTGCTGATGAGCTTTATGGTTATAATCGCGATCGCGCTATGAAACGTGTTGATGGCATTTATGACACCATTGCGAAAGTCATTGAAATCTCTAAACGCGATGGTATTCCTACTTATGCAGCAGCTGACCGCCTTGCTGAAGAAAGAATTGAGCAAATGAAGCAATCAAGAAGCCAATTCTTAATGAATTCTCAGCACATTCTAGGTCATCGCAGATAAACGGAGGGTTTCGAGTGACAGATAAAGAATATCGACTTCTGGTAATCAACCCGGGATCAACATCGACTAAAATAGGTGTTTTTGATAATGAACGTGCCGTATTTGAGAAATCATTACGGCACGATACGGATGAGATTAATCAATACAAAACCATCATCGATCAGTATGAATTCAGAAAAAACACTATTCTTGAAGCGTTAGATGAAGAAGATATTAACATTTCGAGGTTATCAGCAGTAGTAGGCCGTGGTGGTTTATTACGTCCCATTGAAGGGGGGACGTATTCAGTGAATGACATGATGCTCGAAGACCTTCGAAATGGTTTCTCAGGTGAACACGCTTCAAATTTAGGTGGAATTATTGCCTTTGAAATTGCTGAACAGCTAAATATTCCTTCATTTATTGTAGATCCTGTTGTTGTGGATGAGCTTCAAGATGTCGCCCGTCTTTCGGGAGTGCCTGAAATAGAGCGCAAAAGTATATTTCATGCCTTAAACCAAAAGGCTGTTGCTAGAAGAGTTGCATCCCAACTGAATACTAAATACGAAGAATTGAACCTTATCGTAACTCATATGGGTGGAGGGATTACGGTAGGCGCGCATCATAGAGGGAAAGTTATTGATGTGAATAATGGTTTGCATGGGGAAGGCCCTTTCTCACCTGAACGTGCCGGTACAGTTCCGGTAGGAGAATTAGTATCTATGTGCTTCTCCGGAGAATACTATGCAGATGAAATTATGAAGAAGCTCGTTGGACAAGCTGGTTACGTTGGTTATCTGGGGACGAATGATGCTGTGAAAGTAGAGCGGCAGATCAGCGAAGGTGATGAGAGAGCAAAGCTCGTTTTTGACGCAATGGCATATCAAGTAGCAAAAGAGATTGGTGCTGCTAGCGCTGTTCTTGCTGGAGAGGTCGATGCGATTGTATTAACGGGTGGACTAGCATATGGTAAGCAGTTTGTATCCCAAATAACAGATCAGATTAAGTGGATCGCTGACGTTATTGTCCATCCTGGAGAAAATGAGCTTCAGGCTTTAGCTGAAGGTGGATTACGGGTGTTGAGAAAAGAAGAAAAGGCAAAAGTATACCCTGTTTCTTCCGTAGAATCGACTGTCATATAATGGTTATTAACCTTTTGATATGACAGTTACGACCTTAACTGTAAAAGGGAATAAATTGTTCTATAAAGGAGAATTTGAATGGCTGAAGAATATGATCTCGTCATTATGGGTGGAGGTACTGGTGGCTATGTAGCCGCTATACGGGCTTCACAACTTGGTCTCAAAACGGCAATCGTTGAAAAACGTGAACTTGGTGGAACATGTTTGCATCGTGGATGTATTCCTAGTAAAGCATTGCTTCGAAGTGCTGAAGTGTATGCTACTGCTAAGCACGGTGAAGAATTTGGCGTTATGGCTAAAGAAATTGCGCTAGACTTTAAGAAAGTTCAAGAACGTAAACAAGGAATCGTTGACCAACTTCATAAAGGTGTTCAACACCTAATGAAGCAGGGGAAGATTGATGTATTTGAGGGCTTTGGTAGAATTCTTGGACCATCTATCTTTTCTCCAATGCCTGGTACGGTCTCAGTCGAGATGAATAACGGAGAAGAAAATGCAATGCTAATTCCCAAAAACGTTATTGTTGCAACTGGTTCTAAACCGCGTACGCTTCCAGGCCTTGAAGTAGATGGCGAATATGTTATGACTTCTGATGAAGCGCTTCGTATGGAAAGTCTACCATCTTCGATCATCATTGTCGGCGGAGGCGTAATCGGGATTGAATGGGCTTCAATGCTTGTTGATTTTGGTGTAGACGTTACGGTTGTAGAATATGCGGATCGGATCGTACCAACAGAAGACAAGGATATTTCTAAAGAAGCGCATAAGCTTATGAAGAAAAAAGGAATCAAGCTTTTCACTGGAGCAAAGGTGATGGGGGATTCTCTTACAATAGATAATGGTGTCTCCATTAATGCTGAGCATGAAGGGGAAACCAAAACGTTTACTGCTGACAAAATGCTTGTATCAGTTGGGCGTGAGGCAAATGTGAAAAACATTGGACTTGAGAACACGACGATCGAGGTAGACAAGGGTGTCATCCAGACCAATGAATATTACCAAACGAAAGAATCTCATATTTATGCGATTGGTGATGTTATTGGAGGTATGCAGCTGGCTCACGTGGCTTCTCATGAAGGGATTACAGCCGTTGAACATTTAGCGGATCAAAATCCTGAACCAATTGATTACACAATGGTTTCTAGCTGCATTTATAGCAGTCCAGAAATGGCAAGTGTTGGCTTGACAGAAGATCAGGCAAAAGAGCAAGGTCATAATGTTAAGATTGGGAAATTCCCTTTTAAAGCGATTGGCAAAGCGCTTGTTTTTGGGGAGTCTGATGGTTTTGTGAAAATTGTAGCTGATGCTGATAACGAGGATCTCCTTGGCGTACATATGATAGGTCCTCATGTAACAGATATGATTTCGGAAGCTGGTCTTGCAAAAGTACTAGATGCTGCATCATGGGAAGTGGCACATACCATCCATCCTCACCCAACATTATCCGAGGCAATTGGTGAAGCTGCGCTTGCAGTGGATGGAAAAGCAATTCATTCTTAATAAAGGTTATATAAGGAGGTAAAACATTATGGCTGAAAATCGTCATGAAGCATTAGGTCTCTCTGATGAAAGAGTGCTCGAAATGTTTGAAACAATGTTAATGGCTCGAAAAATTGATGAACGCATGTGGTTACTTAACCGAGCTGGGAAAATTCCATTTGTAATCTCTTGTCAAGGGCAGGAGGCCGCACAGGTAGGTTCTGCCTTTGCAATGGATCCAGAAAAAGATTTTGTCGCTCCTTATTATCGTGATATGGGAGTTGTCCTTGCGTTCGGTATGACTGCAAAAGACCTTATGCTATCTGGATTTGCGAAAGCAGAAGATCCAAACTCTGCAGGTCGTCAAATGCCTGGACACTTCGGACAGAAAAAGAATAATATTATTACTGGATCTTCTCCAGTAACAACGCAAGTCCCACATGCGGTAGGATTTGCTCTTGCGGGACGTATGGAAGGGAAAGACCTTGTTACATTCTGCTCATTCGGTGAAGGTTCATCGAACCAGGGGGATTTCCACGAAGCAGCAAACTTTGCTGGTGTTCATAAGTTACCAGTTCTATTCGTATGTGAAAACAATAAATATGCGATTTCAGTACCAGTTTCTAAGCAGTTAGCTTGTGAGAAGGTGTCAGACCGTGCCATCGGTTATGGTATGCCAGGAGTAACTGTTGATGGAAATGATCCACTTGCTGTATATGAAGCATCAAAAGAAGCAGTTGAAAGAGGACGTCGCGGTGATGGTCCAACATTAATTGAGACTGTTTCTTATCGTTTAACGCCTCACTCAAGTGATGACGACGATCGCGCCTATCGTACGCGTGAGGAAGTAGAAGAAGCTAAGAAAAAGGATGCGATCATTACCTTTGCAGCTTATTTAAAAGAGGTTGGCGTTCTAACAGATGAGATTGAAAAAGAAATTCACGACCGTGTTCAAAAAGAGGTCGATGAAGCAACAGAATACGCAGAAAATGCGGATTATGCACCTGCTGAAGATGCAATGAAGCATGTATACGCAGAGTAAGGGGGAACCATTATGCCAGTTATTTCATATATTCAATCGATAACCCAGGCCCTAAGAGAAGAAATGCAGCGCGATAAGAAAGTCTTTGTATTAGGTGAAGATGTAGGGGTACGAGGTGGAGTTTTCCGCGCTACTGACGGTTTGTATGATGAGTTTGGAGAACAACGAGTGATTGATACTCCACTTGCGGAGTCTGCTATCGCAGGCGTTGGTATCGGTGCTGCCATGTATGGGATGCGTCCTGTAGCTGAGATGCAGTTTGCTGATTTCATCATGCCTGCGGTCAATCAAATCGTATCAGAAGCGGCAAAAATTCGTTATCGTTCTAATAATGATTGGAGCTGTCCAATTACCATTCGTGCTCCGTATGGTGGTGGAGTACATGGTGCCCTTTATCATTCGCAATCTGTCGAAGCGCTTTTTGCTAATGTACCGGGACTTAAAATTGTTATGCCATCAACTCCTTACGATGCAAAAGGATTGCTAAAAGCAGCGATTCGTGATGACGATCCAGTTCTTTTCTTTGAGCATAAACGAGCTTATCGTTTGATTAAAGGACAGGTGCCTGAAGAAGAGTATACGCTTCCAATAGGAAAAGCGGATGTGAAGCGTGAGGGTGACGATATCACGGTTATTACATACGGTCTAAGCGTTCACTTTGCCCTTCAAGCAGCCGAGAAGCTTGAGAAAGACGGTATTTCTGCTCATATTCTTGATCTTCGAACAGTATACCCGCTTGATCGTGAAGCGATTGTAGAAGCGGCGAAGAAGACAGGAAAGGTTCTTCTTGTTACAGAGGATAATAAAGAAGGTAGCATTATTAGTGAAGTTTCAGCGATTATTGCGGAAGAGTGTCTTTTTGATCTTGACGCTCCAATTCAACGCCTTGCAGGACCTGATGTCCCAGCAATGCCGTATTCTCCTCCGATGGAGAAATATTTCATGTTAAATCCTGATAAAGTCGAGAAAGCGATGCGTGAATTAGCTGAATTTTAAACCGTGGGATGAATAGGAGGGATTAGAGTGGCAGTTGAAAAAATACTCATGCCCCAGTTGGGCGAGAGTGTCACAGAAGGTACAATTGAGAAATGGCTAGTTGAAGTTGGCGATACTGTTAATAAGTACGATCCAATTGCGGAAGTAAATACTGATAAAGTGAATGCAGAAGTTCCATCCTCTTATACAGGCGTAATTAAAGAGCTTGTAGCTGCAGAAGGCGATACGATTGAAGTAGGCGAACTGGTTTGCTATATCGATATTGAAGGTGGAGCATCAGAAGAAAAGCAAGAAGAATCTACTGGTCAAAAAGCGATAGAGAATATATCTGAAGATAAAAAAGATCAAGAAGAAGTAGAGCAGCCGATGAAACGTCGTTATTCACCAGCTGTTCTCCGTATGGCTCAGGAAAACAATCTTGATCTTGAACAAATAAGCGGTTCTGGTAAAGGTGGGCGAATTACCCGTAAAGATATCCAGAAGGTGATTGAGTCAGGTGAAATGCCAGCACCTAAAGAAGAACCTAAAGCTGTTAGCAAGAAGGAAGAGAAGAAAGAAGCTCCAAAAGCTCCAGTGAAAGAAACTTCTGAAGGAAAAGGAGCAGATGTTCCTGTAGCAGAAGGGGATATTGAAATTCCTGTTACCGGTGTTCGTCGTGCGATCGCCAACAATATGCTTCGCAGTAAGCATGAAGCGCCACATGCATGGACGATGATTGAAGTTGACGTAACGAATCTCGTTGAATATCGAAATGGGATAAAAGATGACTTTAAAAAGAAGGAAGGATATGGCTTAACATTCTTTGCGTTCTTTGTTAAAGCTGTCGTAGAAGCTCTGAAAGAATTCCCTCAAATGAATTCAATGTGGGCTGGCGATAAGATCGTTCAGAAAAAAGATATTAATATTTCTATTGCTGTAGGAACAGATGAATCTCTTTTCGTCCCTGTTATTAAAAATGCAGACGAAAAATCAATTAAAGGCATTGCTCGCGAAGTGAAAGAGCTTGCTCAAAAAGCGAAAACGGGTAAATTGAAGGGTGAAGAAATGCAGGGTGGAACATTCACTGTGAATAACACTGGATCTTTCGGCTCTGTTCAATCAATGGGGATCATAAACTATCCTCAAGCAGCTATTCTTCAAGTTGAGAGTATTGTGAAGCGTCCTGTAGTTATGAACAACGGTATGATTGCTGTTCGTGATATGGTTAACCTTTGCCTTTCTCTTGACCATAGAGTTCTAGATGGCATGATTTGCGGTAAGTTTCTTGCTCGGGTAAAAGAAAACCTAGAGACGATTTCAAAAGACAATACTTCCGTTTATTAAGAATTACAGCCGTCCCTACTCGGGATGGCTGTTTTTTTTGATAAAGTTTGAAAGCGTTTCTTGGAAAAGTATAGGGATTCGCGATACAATAAGAGAGAAGGTTTCATGATAAAGGGAGGAATATAAAATGTCTATGGACTTTAATTTATTTATGAACGACGTTGTTGCAACAGCTCGTGAAGAAATCAAAGCAGCAGGATATAAAGAATTAACAACTTCTGAAGAAGTAGAAGAGGTTGTGACAAGTAAAGGAACAACTCTTGTGATGGTAAACTCTGTATGTGGATGTGCAGGAGGGGTTGCGCGTCCGGCTGCAAAAATGGCTATTACAAACGAAAAGGTGCCAGATCAACTTGTAACTGTTTTTGCAGGTCAAGATAAAGAGGCTACAGCAACAGCACGTTCATACTTCAAAGGTTTTGCACCATCTTCTCCATCGTTTGCTATATTAAAAGACGGAGAAATTATTAATATGGTTGAACGTCATGAAATCGAAGGTAGCGATCCTGAAGAAGTATCTGGAATGCTACAATACTTATTTAATAAATATTGTTAAATTGAACTCATTTACTCAAAAGCACCAGGCAAACTTGCCTGGTGCTTTTTTGCATATAATATTAGTTTCTGTTTCTTTAATTAAGAATGAACAAGAAAGGTTTTTGTTTGATAATACAGAATAAACCGAATTTAACAACTTTAATTTATATGAAATAATATGAATAAATATGTAGAAATCTAAAATATTATCTGCTATAGTAATTAATATACAAAAAAACGAATTATTATACATTGATCAGGGGGAATTAAAATGAAGAAAAATTGGCTAATGATTATAGGTGGATTATTCATGGTGATGGCACTAGTTGCATGCGGATCTTCAAATGAAAATTCGAACGAAGAAGAAAGTGGAGGTTCATCTGAAGAAACGCTCATTATGGGAACTTCAGCAGATTATCCGCCGTTTGAATATATTGATTCTGCAAAAGGAGAAGATATTATTGGTTTTGACGTCGATATTGCAAACTACATCGCTGATGAGTTGGGATATAATGTAGAAATAAAAGATATGGATTTTAGCGGGTTAATTACAGCGCTAAGTAGTGAACGTGTTGATTTCGTTCTAGCAGGAATGACGCCTACAGATGAACGTAAGGAAAATGTCGATTTCTCAGAAATTTATTATTCAGCTAATCACATGATTGTTTCTTCATCAGATAATAAAATGTCAAAGCCAGAAGACCTTGACGGAGCAAAAGTTGGTGTTCAGCTTGGATCGATTCAAGAAGATAAAGCGAATGAGCTAAAAGACAGTGGAATAAATATGGAGATTATCACATTAAATCGAATTCCAGAATTGATTCAAGAACTTAAGTCAGGACGTTACGATGCCATTATTATTGAAGATACGGTAGCGAAGGGCTACTTAGAAAGTAATGAAGATTTAACTGGTGAGAACCTTCCTAATACCGAGGAAGCAGGGTCAGCTGTCGCTTTTCCGAAAGATAGTGAACTGACTGAAGAATTTGACGAAGTAATTAAAGAAATGAAAGAAAATGGCAAGATGGACGAGCTTATTGAGAAATGGTTTGGTCAAGACACCGTAGAATAACACCTTAGAAGAAAGGATGATCAGGCATGGATTTGGATTTCAGCCAATTCGTGCCTAATATTCCCTACATCCTGCAAGGAATATTGGTCACGTTAAAGTTTGTAAGTGTATCTGCAATAGTAGGATTTGTGCTTGGTACGGTTCTCGCATTATTTAAAATTGGTAGAGTAAAGGTTCTAACTTGGATAGCTGATGCCTATACTTCCGTTTTCCGAGGAACGCCACTCATTTTACAGCTACTATTATTCTATCATGCAACTCCTCAGCTAACGGGTTATGATATTTCAGCTTTTGAAGCCGGTGTCCTTTCATTTGGTCTAAATTCAGCTGCATATATTTCCGAAATTATTCGGGCTGGAATTCGTGCAGTAGACAGCGGACAGAATGAAGCGGCTGCTGCATTAGGTATACCTTATCGTCCGATGATGAAGGATATCATTCTACCACAGGCTATGAAAAACATTTTACCTGCACTCATGAATGAATTTATTACATTAACGAAGGAATCAGCGATTGTATCTGTTATTGGTGTGTTTGATATTATGAGAAGAAGTCAAATAGTGGCAGCAGAGAAGTTCAAGTATTTTGAGCCGTTACTTATTGCGGGGATCATTTATTACTTACTCGTTATGATATTAACTCTAGTTGGAAAAATGGTGGAGAGGAGAATGAGCCGGAGTGATTAGAATAGACAATTTGCACAAGAAGTATGGAACTCTTGAAGTATTAACTGATATTCAAACAACGATTCAAAAAGGAGAAGTAGTTGCAATTATTGGACCTTCTGGATCTGGTAAATCAACTCTTCTTCGATGTATGAATCAATTAGAAAATGCAACCTCCGGAACAATCTGGGTAGATGAGAAAAAATTAACAGATCCCACTACAAACGTCATGGAGTTACGTCAGTCTATTGGGATGGTGTTCCAGCATTTTCACCTTTTTCCTCATAAAACAGTATTGGAAAATCTTATTTATGCACCAATGAAAGTAAAAGGATTAAAGCGAGATGCTGCTGAGAAAAAAGCACATGAGCTCCTATTGCAAGTTGGACTTTCAATGAAGGCGAATGAATATCCGAAACGGCTTTCTGGAGGTCAAAAGCAACGTGTAGCCATAGCAAGAGCACTAGCTATGGAACCTGAGTATATGTTGTTTGATGAACCGACTTCTGCACTCGATCCTGAAATGGTAAAAGAAGTTCTTGATGTAATGAAGGATCTTGGTCAATCAGGGATGACTATGGTGATTGTTACACATGAAATGGCTTTTGCAAGAGAAGCAGCTGATCGTATCCTTTTTCTCGATGGAGGAAAGCTTGTGGAAGAAAGTGAACCTGCAGCATTCTTCAATGAACCAAAAACAGATCGAGCAAAAGCGTTTTTAGATAAAGTGTTATGAAGTGAGCCTATGGTTCACTTTTTTTATGTTGAATATAAGATAAAGTGTCTGACTTAGATATACAATCGCCCTTCCACAACAATAGGATGTAAGGATATATTATGAAAATATTTAATTGAAAGCGCTATTAATAGAGAATTTGCTGTTCAACGATACGAAAATGGTTTAGACTCTGATAATTGAAGGATATTAAAGTAGTAAGTCATATTTGGAAGGAAGTATTTTTATTGAAAGTGAAAATTGGTTATAGAACGCTAAAAACGGCAATAGGTACTGGTGTTGCGATAACAATCGCCCAATTGCTATCTCTTGATAACTACGTTTCTGCTGGCATACTTACCATTCTTTGTATAAAACCGACGACTAAACGGTCTTTTCGAAGTTCATGGGAACGATTTCTAGCTTGTTTACTCGGAATTGTGTTTAGCGCTGTGTTTTTTGAAGGAATCGGATATACACCGTTTAGCATCTCACTATTGTTGCTTTTCTTTATACCAGCCGTAGTCGCCATCAAGGCAACCGAAGGCGTCATTACAAGCTCAGTTATCATTCTCCATATTTATAATTTTAATCAAGTAAGCTGGGACATTGTATGGAACGAAGTAGCTATTATTGTTATTGGTATAGGTGTTGCCCTTCTATTTAACCTCTATATGCCAAGTCTTGAGAAAGATTTGTTGAATATTAGAAAACAAATTGAAGAGAAGTTTTCTGTGATCTTAATGGAATACGCGGTTTATCTTCGAGAAGGTGAAAGCAACTGGGACGGTAAAGAAATCATTGAAGTAGGTGATTTGCTTCAGTATGCGAAGAACTTAGCTCTTAAAGATATCGAAAACCATATGATTCGCGATGATGATAAATACTATGTTTACTTTAAAATGCGAGAAAAACAATTTACGATATTAGAGAGAGTGTTACCGATTATTTCTTCACTCGATCAAACGTATATTCATGGCCGTACGATAGCAGATTTTATGGAAAAGCTTAGTGAAGCTGTTAAACCTCAAAATACTGCGAATCTTTTTTTAGAAGAGCTTGAATCCATGAGAGAGGAATTTAGGAATTCGCCGTTACCTGTTGCTCGAGACGAATTTGAAACGCGGTCAGCTCTTCTTTATTTTCTAAATGAAATCGAACAATATCTGCTATTAAAACGATACTTTAAACCGGGAGCTTTCTCGAAATCCGAATGAATTGCACAAATGGATGCATGATAGATACTAAAAGGAGTGTTAGACCATGACCTCTTTCGTACTATCGATATATCTCTCTGTATCCATTCTTTTCCCTTTTGGTAGTCAACCTACCCCAGGAGACCCGTTTCTTATCGTTAATAAGATGACTAATGAGCTTGCATTCATTAATGAAAATGAAGTTCAGCGTGTTTTACCGGTAGCGACTGGTCGAAGTACGGAAGATACACCAGAAGGGCTTTTTACAATCATTATAAAAGCAGAAGATCCTTATTACAGAAAGAAAAACATAAAGGGGGGTGCGAAAGACAACCCCCTTGGTACAAGATGGATTGGGTTTGATGCAAAAGGTACAAATGGTCGGATTTACGGTGTACATGGTACTAATCGTCCAGATTCAATTGGTAAATATATTACGGCGGGCTGCATACGTCTATTAAATAAAGAGGTTGAGTCGCTTTTTGAGGTCGTTCCAATTGGAACGAAAATCATGATTACTACGAGTGAGAATGATTTTTATAAGCTTGGAGTTGAATCTGGGGCCCTATCTAAGGATAAAGCGATTTTAGACCATAAAGGAGCTCAAAATTAACTTGGTTTATAGCTATGAATAATGATAGATACTAAAAGAGAATGCCTATACAAAGAAGAGGCTGTCAACTGACAGCCTCTTCTTTGTATAGGATGAAAACTGTTTCTTTATTTAAAAAAGATTTTTTTGCTAGGAACAAGTCGTTATTAAAACAACATCGCAGTTGCTCCAGCAAACAAACTAAGAAGCATCGAGATAATCATAATATATACAACAATCTTTGTGGCTTTACGAGGCATGAGAGTCCCTCCCAAAATAAACATTCTATTGTCATTTTACATGGATTTCTTATATTGGACAAGACAATCCTTCATGAAACAGTAGCGAGTATCGACAAATTTTGTAGTTCTTGAAGGAAAACGCTTACTTAATAAAGAATTAGATATAAGTTAGACATCTAAATTTCGAATTAATTCTATAGCAAGACAACTAGGGAGGAATGGGGATGGAGACAGAGAAGAAAGATTTTCAAACTCAATTTGAAGAATGGAAAGCACTAACTGAAAAACTTATTAAGAAGTTTCCGGAGAAGAAAGAAGCGTTTAAGACGAGCTCTGGAATTGATATAGACCGTTTGGGACATCCAGAAACTTTGGATGAGAACTACATGGAGAAATTGGGCTTACCAGGACAATATCCATATACAAGAGGTATTCAACCAACGATGTACCGAGGTAGAACATGGACAATGAGACAGTATGCAGGGTTTGGATCAGCTGAGGAGACCAACCGTCGCTTTAGATATTTACTTGATCAAGGTCAAACTGGATTATCAGTTGCCTTCGATCTTCCTACACAGATCGGCTATGATTCAGACGATATGATGGCCAAAGGTGAAGTTGGTAAAGTGGGTGTTGCTATTGATTCACTCAATGATATGGAAGCGCTTTTACGAGATATCCCTCTTGATAAAGTCAGTACTTCCATGACTATTAATGCTCCAGCATCTGTATTGCTTGCTATGTATATTGTCGTCGCAGAAAAACAGGGAGTGTCACAGGCACAAATTTCTGGAACGATCCAAAATGATATTTTAAAAGAATACATCGCTAGGGGTACGTATATTTTTCCACCAAAACCATCTATGAGACTTATCACGGACATTTTCGCTTATTGTGCTGAGCATGTACCGCGATGGAATACAATTAGTATATCAGGCTATCACATAAGAGAAGCGGGATCGACAGCGGCCCAAGAGCTAGCTTTTACAATAGCTAACGGAATCGCTTATGTTGACGCAGCTATTGAAACTGGGTTAAAGGTCGATGACTTTGCACCAAGATTGGCCTTCTTCTTTAACGGACACAATCAGTTCCTTGAAGAAATTGCGAAGTTCAGAGCTGCGAGAAGAATTTGGGCAAAGATTATGAAGGAACGGTATGGAGCTAAAAAAGCGAAAAGCCTTCAGCTACGTTTTCACACTCAAGTAGCGGGATCAACGCTAACAGCCCAACAACCGGATAACAATATCGTTCGAGTTACCATTCAGGCGCTTGCAGCAGTATTAGGTGGTACCCAGAGTTTGCATACGAATGCAAAGGATGAAGCATTAGCGTTACCAACAGAAGATTCAGCACGGATTGCTCTTCGAACGCAGCAAATTATCGCGAATGAAAGTGGTGTTACGGATACAGTTGATCCGCTAGGAGGTTCTTTCTTTATTGAGAAACTAACTGATCAGTTAGAAGAGTATGTGTTTGATTATATTCGCAAGATTGATGATATGGGTGGCGCAGTCTCAGCTGTTGAGCAAGGTTATATGCAGCGTGAAATTCATCAAGCTTCTTATGAAACTCAAAAGAAAATCGAAAGCGGCGAAGAAGTTGTTGTTGGAATGAATCAATATACTCTAGAAGATGAACCAAAGCCTGAATTACACCGTATAGATCCGGAGCTTCAGCGCAAACAAATCGAGAAAATTGAATCGCTTCGCTCTACGAGAGAACCGAATCGAGTGAGCGCTCGGTTGGAAGAATTGAGAATGGGAGCTAAAGGAACTAGCAATTTAATGCCTCTTATTATTAACTGTGTTAGAGACTATTGCACGGTTGGCGAAATCTGCGGGGTACTACGGGAAGAATTTGGTGAGTACACAGGAATCTAAACAAACTGGGAGTTGAGCGATATGAAGAAGATTCGAGTATTGATAGCGAAGCCAGGTCTTGACGGACACGATAGAGGTGCTCTTGTTATTGCGCAGGCCCTTCGAGACTATGGAATGGAAGTGATCTACACAGGGTTAAGACAGACGCCACAGCAAATCGTTGCAGCTGCTGTACAAGAAGATGTAGATGCAATTGGCCTATCTTGTTTATCTGGGGCCCACAATGAATTATTCCCTGAGATTGTTTCATTATTAGAAGAGCGCAGTGCGGGGGATATTATTGTAGTAGGAGGGGGTGTAATTCCATGGGAAGACATTCCGTTTCTAGAATCAAAAGGGATTCAAAAAGTTTTCACACCAGGAACCCCTACAAAAGATACAGCCATTTTCATTGAAAAAGCAGTATACGAGCGTGATGGAATTGACCAAACAGTTAAAGAGCCGCCTAAGAAAATTGACCATATTGGGATTGCCGTTTCTTCTCTTGAAGAAGCACTACCTTTTTATGTGAATCAGCTTCATTTGAAGCTTGAAGCGATTGAGGAAGTCGCTTCTGAAGGTGTGAAAGTCGCTTTTATGAAAATCGGTGAGTCGAGAATCGAACTTCTTGAACCAATGAGTGAGTCTAGTCCAGTTGCCTTATTCATTAAGAAGAGAGGCGAGGGTATTCACCATATTGCTCTTGCTGATGACAGGATTGAAGAACGATTGAAAGAGCTTTCTTCAAACGGTGTTAAGCTGATTCATGAAACACCTGTTAAAGGAGCTGGTGGAGCGAACATTGCATTTCTGCATCCTAAATCAGCAGGAGGAGTACTATACGAACTTTGTGAAAAGGGAACGAAGGAGGCAGAATAATGGACATGTACGATAAAATTAATGAACTGTATGACCGCAGAAGAGAAGTAGAAATGGGCGGTGGTGATGAACGGATTAACAAGCAGCACGAGAAAGGTAAATTAACCGCTAGGGAACGAATTGACTTGCTGGTTGACTCAGGTACCTTTGTAGAGCTGAACTCGTTCATTGAACATCGCTCTCAAGACTTCGGCATGGGAGATTTAAAAGCACCTGGAGAAGGTGTTGTGACCGGTTATGGAAAAGTAGATGGTCGTCCTATTTATGTTTTTGCCCAAGATTTCACAGTGTTTGGTGGCGCATTAGGGGAAATGCACGCCAAAAAAATAACCCATGTTATGGATCTTGCTGCTCGTAATGGTGCTCCAATCATTGGTTTGAATGACTCTGGAGGTGCGAGAATTCAAGAAGGTGTGGTATCATTGGACGGGTACGGACATATCTTCTATCGAAATTCGATCTATTCCGGAGTGATCCCACAAATTTCTGTGATTATGGGTCCATGTGCAGGTGGGGCTGTTTATTCACCAGCAATTACTGATTTTGTTTTTATGGTAGAAGATACGAGTCAGATGTTTATTACTGGTCCGAAAGTAATCGAAACGGTTACGCGCGAGAAAATTTCTGCTGAAGATCTTGGCGGTGCGAAAGTTCACCGTTCTAAAAGTGGAAACGCGCACTTCACAGGAAAAACTGAGGAAGAAGTTCTCGCAAACGTTCGCGATTTGATCACTTACTTACCATCCAATAACGAGGAGAAGACGCCAATCGTGGCAAGTCCGGAACGAGATGATTTTTGTTCAGATCTTGCGGATATTGTCCCATTTGACTCCACGAGACCATATGACGTAAGAGCCGTAATTGATTCAGTTGTTGATAAAGATTCTTTCTTAGAAGTACAAAAGTATTTTGCGAAGAATATCGTCATTGGTTTTGCAAGAATCAAGGGAGAAACAGTTGGAATGATTTGCAATCAGCCTAAGGTAATGGCCGGAGGACTTGATATTGATTCTTCTGATAAGCTTTCACGGTTTATCCGATTCTGTGATTCATTTAATATACCATTGATCACGTTTGAGGATGTTACAGGATTTTTCCCAGGAATTAAGCAAGAACATGGGGGCATTATTCGTCACGGAGCAAAAATTCTTTATTCATATTCTGAAGCAACGGTGCCCAAAATTACAGTCATTTTAAGAAAAGCTTATGGTGGAGCATATGTTGCCCTAAACTCGAAATCCATTGGAGCTGACCTTGTATATGCATGGCCGAATGCAGAGATAGCTGTAATGGGTCCAGAGGGAGCCGCAAACGTCATTTTTGCGAGAGAAATTAATGGGAGCGATAATCCCGAAGAAACGCGCGCTTCAAAGATTGAAGAGTATCGGGAGAAATTTGCTAATCCATACATAGCCGCATCACGCGGGATGGTTGATGATGTCATTGATCCGAGAGAGACTAGAATGAAATTGATTGAAGCACTGGAATTAATGAGAAATAAGCGAGAAGAACGTCCAAAGAAAAAGCATGGTAACATTCCGCTTTAAAATGAATTACAGGAGGCACGACATCATGATTAATGAACAAAGACTTGTGGATGAGTTTTTAGAACTCGTTCAAATTGATTCTGAAACAAAAAACGAAAAGAAAATTGCTGCCATTTTAAAAGAAAAGTTCACATCACTTGGTGTGGAAGTAGAAGAAGATGATGCAGCAGAAAAAACGGAACATGAAGCCGGTAACCTAATTTGTACACTAAAAGGCACCGTTGAAAGTGCAGATCCGATCTACTTCACTTCGCATATGGATACAGTTGTCCCAGGAAAAGGAGTTAAGCCTTCAATTAAAGATGGATATGTCGTATCGGATGGAACAACGATTCTTGGTGCCGATGACAAAACAGGACTAGCTGCGATGTTTGAAGCTATTCGTGTACTAAAAGAACAGAATATCGAGCATGGAACGATCCAATTTATAATAACTGTTGGAGAAGAGTCTGGACTACAAGGTGCAAAAGTTCTTGATCCAGAGAAGCTAATCGCCAAATTTGGCTACGCTCTCGATAGTGATGGTGAAGTTGGGAAAATTATCACAGCGGCTCCTACTCAAGCAAAAATCAAGGCAACTATTTATGGAAAAACGGCTCATGCAGGAGTAGCACCTGAAAAGGGAGTTTCCGCAATCACGATGGCAGCAAAATCTATCGCTAAGATGCCTCTTGGACGTTTGGATAATGAAACGACAGCGAATATTGGTCGTTTTCAAGGTGGCTCACAAACAAACATTGTATGCGACTATGTGGAAGTTCTTGCAGAAGCACGCTCGCTCGTTCCAGAGAAAATGGAAGCTCAAGTAGAAAAAATGAAAAAAGCATTTGAGACAACTGCTTCAGATATGGGAGGCTCCGTTGATCTTGATATTAAGGTCATGTACCCTGGATTTAAGTTCAACGATGGTGATTACGTTGTTGAAATAGCGAAAAAAGCTATGGAAAAGATTGGTCGTTCCCCAGAACTATTAACTAGTGGCGGTGGAAGTGACGCAAACGTTATAGCTGGACACGGTATTCCCACAATTAACCTTGCGGTAGGTTATGAAGAAATTCATACTACAAATGAACGGATGCCGGTAAAAGAATTAGTGAAAGTTTCTGAAGCCGTGGTATCTATTATTAAAGAAGTAGCAAATGCATAGTAAGTAAATCATTGTTTAGAACATTGTCGGATTTAGACAATGTTCTTTTTTTGTTGTTCTCATCTTCGTGGCAGGATTCCTATATTATGTTAAAATGGATTCGTATGATTACAATTAAAGAAGTGGAAGCGGTGTTAAGATGGACTCTATTCAAACTCATAAACTAATGAACTATATGCGCGGAACATATAAAGTTCTGGAAAATGAATGGCAAAAAAATGCAAGAGAGATTGGATTAACTCAGGCTGAACAACATGTGATGTGGATTGTTTACTTTGAGGAAGAGGTAACGATAACCAAAATATCGGAAATCGGTCTATGGGATGTCTCCACCGTTATGCAGGTATTAAAGCGGTTGAAAAACAAATTGTTCGTTAAACTTGAAAAGAAAACGGATGATCGACGCGTATCATATGTTACTTTGACTGAAGAAGGACTATCTAAAGTAGAAGCGAGTGACCAGTACTCATACTCCGTTATGAAGTACCTTGAAGAATATCGCTCCAAATCAGAAGAAAATGCTGAATTTCTTGAGGCAATGTATCAATTTCAGATGGAGTTCAATAAGCATTTTCACGGAAATGAATTTGTGAAATGGGTTGAAAGACAACAAGTTAAAACGACGTAAGGCAGGGGCCCACTCCTGTCTTTTTGTTAGTTACTAGTGACAGGCACCGCCCGAATAGACTCGAATGGAGTCGATATAGGTTTAAGGAGATGTGTGGAATGGATAGGAGTGCAAAGGGAAGAGGTAGAATTATTTTTCATGTAGATATGAACAGTTTTTATGCGTCAGTTGAAGCTGCTCATAATCCAGAGCTTCGCGGAAAACCTCTTGCGATTGCCGGGAATGTTGAGGAAAGGCGAGGCATTGTGGTGACGAGTAGCTATGAAGCGAGAAAGAAAGGTGTGAAAACAACAATGCCGGTATGGGAAGCGAAAAAGTACTGTCCAGAACTTCTCATCATGCCACCTAACTTTCCCCTTTATCGCCAAACCTCTCTCCAAATATTCGAATTGTTAGAAACCTACACGCCACTCGTTCAGCCAGTATCGATTGATGAAGGTTACTTAGATATTACGGAAGATTGCGGTGAGAAAAGTCCTGTTGCTATTGCAAAGGAAATTCAACAGCGGATTCATTCTGAAATTGGTATTCCATGTAGTATCGGAATCGCCCCTAATAAATTCTTGGCTAAAATGGCTTCTGATATGAAGAAGCCTTTAGGTATAACGATTCTTCGTAAAAGAGAGCTAGATAAATTACTCTGGCCGCTAGATGTTGGTGAAATGCATGGGGTAGGCAAGAAAACGAAGGGGAAATTGCATGAACTCAATATTAAAACCATTCACGATCTTGCTCATGCGAATCCTCTGCAGCTTGAAATGAAGCTTGGTATCAACGGAAGAAGGCTACATGACCGCGCAAATGGGAGGGACGACCGTCCGGTTGATCCTGACGCCATAGATGAGTTTAAAAGCGTTGGGAATTCCACCACTTTTCCCGAGGATCTCATTGATCATCATCGTATTAATACTGCGCTGACTAATTTATCAGATTCGGTCGCGAAGCGTATGAGTAAGAAGAATGTTTTGAGCTTTAATATTCAGCTGACGATTCGCTACAATGATCGCACAACTGTAACCAGAAGCAAGAAGCTTCAAAACCCGATTTCTCAATCTGCTGATATTTTAGATGCAGCTCAGAGACTATTTGAAAAGAACTGGTCCGGGCAGCCAATTCGATTACTTGGAATAACTGGACAGCAATTAGTTGATCGAAACGAAGCCACTGTTCAGCTTGATTTATTTTCTTTTGAAGCTGATTCAAGAAGAGATAGCTTACAGAAAACCATTGGATCTATCCGATCAAAATACGGAGATAGTGCTCTTCTAAAAGGGAACCAGCTTGGCGAAGATGGAAGTCATAAACTGCGAGACGAGAAAAGACGTGGAACGAGTCTAGATCGTGATTTTCTTTGGAATTATAAAAAAGAAAAAGAATAGCCCATTTTTCATCTGATCTGAAAGGGAGCTGACAAAATGAAAATTGTAGAAAAAATGAAGATTGTTCAACATGAAATGCAAAAGGTGCTGATCGGCAAAGAAAAAACGATTGAACTTGTAATGATTTCATTGTTGAATAATGGGAATGTTTTATTAGAAGATGTTCCAGGCACGGGGAAAACACTTCTTGCCCGGTCAATGGCCGTTTTACTAGGAGGGGAATTTAAGAGAATACAATTTACTCCTGATGTTCTTCCAGGTGACGTCACAGGTATTCAATTTTTCAATCCTAAGAAACAAGATTTTGAATTACGACCCGGCCCCGTTATGACGAATGTATTACTCGCAGATGAGATAAATCGAGCTACTCCAAGGACCCAGTCGAGTTTATTGGAAGTTATGGAAGAGAAGCAAGTAACCATTGAAGGAACAACGTTAAAGCTTCCTACTCCTTTTATCGTCATGGCGACACAGAACCCATTAGAATCACAGGGTACCTTCTCATTACCTGAAGCACAAATGGATCGCTTCTTTATGCAAATGAAAAGTGGCTACCCAACCATGAAAGAAGAAAAACAGATGATTCAAATGATGAGATTACATAATCCATTTAATGATTTGACGTGTCTTTTTGAAGAAGGTGAGATTGAATCATTTCAAGAGGAAGTAAAACGAGTTGAACTTTCTGATGTGATTGAAGATTATTTACTTAATATTGTGGAAGCCACAAGAAATTCAGAGTACATAAGTGTTGGCGTTAGTCCAAGGGGCACAATTGCTTTTATGAAAGCCGCACAGGGAAAAGCGTATTTAGAAGGGAGACGATATGTCACTCCTGATGATCTCCAGTTCGTGGCTCCTTATGTTCTTAGTCACCGTCTTGTACTTACGATGGAAGGATCCATGCGGATGACGAAACAAAAAGTATTTAATGAAATTCTCACTCAAATTGAAGTGCCTGTGGAAGTGCTAGGGACGTCAGTAACATGAGGTGGAAATCGTCAACATCGCTTTCATTGTTTCTAACTTCATTTTTTGCCCTGAGCTGGATTGTCCTTCTTCTCTCATTTTATTTTCAGTCTTTTGAACTTTTCTTAATCACCATTGCGCTATTGCTATTAACCTTTTTTACTCGTCTGTACTTGAAAAATGCAGGTGAGCATCTTGAATTAGTAAATAACCGTCGAACGATTAAGCTTTTCAAAGGGGAGCAGGAAACCCTCTCTTTTACACTAAACAATACTGGGAAAGTTCCGATATGGAATGGGCAGCTCCATTTTTCTCTAGAGCCTATTCTGCATGTTTCAAATGTTGATCTAGTCCAAAATACTAAAAACCTTCAATTTTATTCCATACCTTATTATCTTGGTAGAAAGGAAGGGAAAACCATTTCCTTTCCGATTTATGCAGATAAAAGAGGAGTGACTCGGATAAGAAAAGTAGAGCTTTTGATTAAAGATCTCTTTGGATGGGGGAGACAGTTATCCATTCTTGAAAGTTTATTTCAGACAGAAATTCTGATATATCCCGAACTTTTAGAGGTGAAAGGTGTAGAGCGACTTTCGACGTTCGAAATGGGAAGCCATTCTTATGAACATTCGCTATATGAAAACCTTTCATCTCCAGCAGGTGCCAGGGAATACGAAAGTTCGGACCCATTCAATCGCATTCATTGGAAAGCCACAGCTAGAACCTCAGAATTGAAAACAAAAGTATACGAACGTTCGATTGATTTGAGGTGGATATTTGTTCTTGATTTATCTGTTAAAAGGAAAAATAGTCCTGGGCAGGTCTCTAAAGACATCGAGACGTATATAAGTCAACTTGCTTTTCTCTGCAAACTTGCTACCAAAACAGGGGTGTCATTCGAATTACATATCAATCTAGATCCAGAAGGACCGTCCCCATGTATGACACTAGAAGCAGGTGAGGGAAATGCTCAGTTGAGTAATGCGCTTGAATTGCTAGCTCGAATTGACGAAACGAGGCCTTTGTTATCTTTTGAGCGAATGAGTGCATGGCTGCGGAAGCGAATAACAGATCGATCTGTTGTCATTCGATTAGGAGAACCGATCCACGAGAGCAAAGAAGCAGCGTTTTATCATCTATTAGAAAGGAAAGGACATAAATGCTATGAAGTAAAAATGTCAGGTGATGACGCATATCTTAGCTATTTAGAGAGGAAGAAGGAGTCATGAGTTTACGAAAGGAACTCTCTCATATTCTTTATTACGTTTATGACATGGTGTTTGTGTATCTTATCATTTCGTTTTTTTATTTGTATGAAAAGACCTTTCCACCGATACTTCCCTTTCTGACTATGGTTATAGGGGGAGGCTTAGTATTTTTCGGTGTCTACGCCCGAAACCGCGCATACATTTCGTTTACATGGATGTTGCTGCTAATGGTTTTGACGACTCTTGCGGGAGTAGTAGTGCTAGGTTTCCCGTTCCTATATACGGTTCTTCTTTCGATAGTCATTGCCTGGCGGAGTTATATTAATATGTGGGAGATTGAGCGAAGTAATGATGCTCTCATATTTTTCTTAAGTTTAATTGGGGCGTTTCTATTCTTTTTATTTAGTAATTCATCTGAACTGCGACAGGTTATTTTTTTGTTGCCTCTTGTGCAGTTCGTGATGCTTCTTATTTGTAGAACTGCTGTAGAAGTTAGTAAAACAGGAGGGAAGAAGCAGGCTAGGTGGGCGATAAGCTCTATCTTCATTTTGTTATCTGCTTCAAGTGTACTGTTTAGCATCTTGATTTGGGTGAAAGAACCGATCGTAAAAGCAATCTCTTATTCGATAAGCGGACTAGGTTATGTTATTGGTCTACCGATTTACTGGATAACATCATTTCTTGAAGGTCGCTTTACTGAAGATGGTCGGGAATTATTACAGACGAGCTCGAGTAGTGAGACTCAAGAAATCATGAACGATAAAAAAATTCTGAATCAAGGGATAGATATTCCGATAGAGATGATTTTCTATACTCTACTTTTCATTTGCTTCGTTATTGTTGCGATCGTTTTGTATAAGAAAAGGTTGGCTCTTTCTCGTTTTCAAGTCAAATCGTTTGCAACTTCAACAAGTGAAACAGTGTATTCACATAAAGATAAACAAATGAAGCAATCAAAGCCACCTTCTGATCAAATAAGAAAACAGCTCTATGATCTTGAAATAAAAGCGTTCAAATATCGTAATGGTCGCCAAAAAGATGAAACGTTAAGTGAATGGTTGCGAAGGATTCCTGGTAGTTGTGAAAACAAAAAATATATTATTAAAATTTACGAGAATGTTCGCTATGGAGAGAAAGATCCAGATCACAAAGAGGCTCTTCTGTATAAGAAGCATGTGAAGAACCTCCTTCATGAAGTAAAGTTTTCGTATAAACTAGAGAAGCGGAAAGAAAACTAGAAGAAATAAGTCGAAAACAAGGTGTGAAAGCAGCGGAACGATCATATTTTCAGTGCGTTTATACAGGTATCCCCATACAATTCCTGCTAAAACAGCAGCTATCAGCAATAGAAAAGCGCCTGCATATATGTGTGCACTCATATAAAGAAGAGCAGCTAGTAAGATTGGATACTTGATGTGAATCGTTCTTAGCTGTGTTTGTACAAACCCTCTCCAAAACAGTTCTTCTCCCGGAATGATGATAAGAATTAGGCTGTAATAATGCCAGGTTTGATCAGGTGCTACAAGTTGATAGAGTGCTTCAACCTGAGTGATCGACTGAGGGAAAATGTAGAGCATCATCACTTTACCCACATAAAAAATGAGATACAGCAAGCCACCGCTTCCAATTCCGATTATGAGTTGAGCGAAAGAAAGTTTCCTCCATTTAACATGACGGAATGAAAAACTACCGAGTAATAGAAGAGATACGGTAAAGAGCGGCCAGAAGATGTCATTAAACAAAAAGAAAGACAAGAATAAAAGGATATGAGATAGGACTAATGCAACTATTAATCTATTCTTCGAAGACATGAGATCCAGCTCCTATATGAAATTTATACATATAGTGTAGCTGATCATCTAAATGTTTGCGACTAAGAGACGATGAAAAGGAGGATTTAGATGGAAATCACATTTCTTGGGACGGGTGCCGGTGTTCCTTCCACAAAACGCAACGTCAGTTCCGCAGCCCTTCGATTGGATTCTGGAGAAGTATGGTTATTTGACTGTGGAGAAGCGACACAACATCAAATTCTTACTTCATCTATTACACTTAGTAAAATGACAAAAATTTTCATTACTCATTTGCACGGAGACCACATTTTTGGATTACCAGGCATCCTTGGGAGTCGCTCCTTTCAGGGAGGAGAATCAGAATTGGTTGTATATGGTCCCAAAGGATTAGCTGATTTTATTGATACAGCGATTCGGATTAGTGGCACCTACCTACGTTATCCGCTGCGTATTGTAGAAGTAGAGGACGGGGTTCAAGTGAATGAATCTCATTTTTCCATTAAGGTTGCTCTTTTGGAGCACGGAATCGATAGCTTTGGTTATCGCATTGAAGAAAGGGATAAAGCAGGTACGTTAAATGTTGAAAAATTAAAGGCTCTCGGCGTACAGCCTGGACCGATCTATCAAAAGTTGAAAAGCGGTTGTTCAATTAAACTGGAGAACGGGCAAACGATTCATGCGTGTGACGTGACAGGACCAACCATTAAAGGTAGGCACATTGTCGTTTGTGGCGATACAAGATTTACAGAAAAGACCATTGATTTTGCCAGAAATGCCGACGTTTTGATTCACGAAGCTACTTTTTCTGAGGCAAACACTAGACTAGCATATGAGTATTATCATTCCACTACAGTTCAAGCAGCTAGGATTGCAAAGGATGCTCGGGTGGAGAAACTGTTGTTAAATCATATTAGTTCTCGCTACCAGGAATCTGATGTTTTAGGACTGGTGGAAGAAGCGAGAAATGTTTTTGAAAATACCGATTTAATGATGGACCAGACAACGGTACATATTCCATTAAGAAAAACGAGCTCAACTTGAGCTCGCTTTATCTATATCTATTGCAACACATTAGTTCCAACCACGTTCATATTGTTTAGGAGCTTTTAAATCTCCTCCAAGTTCAGCTGCGGCAGTTCTAGCCCAATAAGGATCTCTTAACATTTCTCTAGCGAGTAAAACGAGATCCGCTCGTTCATTTTGAATGATCTCTTCCGCTTGAAGAGGATGGGTAATTAATCCAACGGCTCCAGTTGCAATGTTAGATTCCCTTCGGATTTGTTCGGCATGCTTTACCTGATAACCTGGGTAGGCTTGAATACGCGCAGGAACAACTCCACCAGTACTACAATCAACAAGATCGACACCTTGCTTTTTCATTTCGTCAGAAAAATAAACGAAATCCTCCATTGTATTACCTTCTTCATGGTATTCCTCAGCAGAAATTCGAACGAATAGTGGTCCGTCCCAAACTTCGTTTACTTCATTAATGGTTTCTTTTAAGAAACGATAACGGTTTTCTCTTGAACCGCCATATTCATCCTTACGTTTGTTAGTGAGTGGCGATAGAAATTCATTGATTAAATATCCGTGAGCGCCGTGTAGTTCAATCACATCGAATCCTGCTTCCTTCGCTCGTTCCGCTCCTTTTCTAAAAGCATCGATGGTTGCCTTAATTTGTTCGACTGTCATTTCTTCTGGTGTTTTCATCTCATCATTGAAAGGAATGGAAGATGGTGCAATAATCGGTCCATCGAGAACGGCTTTTCGACCTGCGTGCGCAAGTTGAATGCCAACTTTTGATCCCTGTTCTTGAGAAAGATGCACAATTTTTTTTAATCCTTCTATATGGTCATCACTCCAGATTCCAAGATCCTGTGGAGAAATACGACCTTGTTCTGTGATGGCTGCTGCTTCTGTGAAAATCAAGCCTGTTCCTCCTACAGCTCTGGAAGTGTAGTGAATATAGTGGAAGCTTGTGGCTTTACCATCCTGTGCTTCACATGAATACATGCACATGGGACTCATTACAATCCGGTTAGGGAAGGTGACATTTTTAATAGTATATGGTGTAAATAATGCTGAAGACATGCAATCGCTCCTTTATTACTTCTTTCGTAACCCTAAAAGTATAGCATGACCAAAAATAGATGTCGCAAATCTTGCTTTACTTTGTTACCACACTCCAGACAGTTTTCCACCATGACTTTTTTTGTTGAGGAATTTGTTTATTATGCATGATATTAAGCGCCAGGTCTGGGACGTCTGTCATAATTCCATCCACTTCCCAATCGAGGAATTGTCTTAGTCCTTTTTCGTCATTGACCGTATAAGGACGTATTTTAATGCCATGTGAATGCACTGCTTTTACGAGTGATGCATGGATGGATTTGAATTGCGGATGGATCGCTTTTGCTTTTAACTTCTTAGCATAATGCCATGGCTCATGTAAATTCCCCTTATAAAGAGGTGCTGTTTCTAATTTTGGCCATAATTTATGCACATCTATCAGCCGTTGGTGTTCAAAGCTAGAAATCATCGTATTTTTCTCAGAGCGATATTTCTTAATGAGTGGAATCGCCACTTTGGCAAGCTGTTCGTCGTCTTCTCGATAGTATTTTAATTCAATGTTTAACAAAACCTCTGGGTAGTCCGCTGCCCAGATCAAAACCTCTTCTAACGAAGGAATTTTTTCATGTTTAAAATCGGGAGAAAACCAGCTTCCCGCATCAAGTTTTTTGAGGTCAGAGAGAGTGGTTTCTGTCACAATCCCTTTTCCGGATGTTGTCCTTTTCAGCGTTCGATCATGAATAACGACAGGGATCCCATCTTTTGAAAGCTGAATATCAATTTCAATTCCGCCTGCTCCAAGATGAACAGCGCGTTGATAAGCACTTATTGTGTTCTCGGGGCATTGTCTACTTGCGCCTCTGTGAGCGAATATAATTGTCATTGTTCCCCTCATTTCTGCTGGTCTTTTCGGGTTTAGTATGTATAAAATATGATAAACGGAAAAAGAGTTCATAAAAGTCCGTCTATTCCCATTAAACCTACCAAAAACAGGTTGGATTTGCAAAAATAACAGACATATGAGGGGGCGATGTGATGGGGAAATGGCAAACGAAAGAAACCTTAATGTACTTACTATCCAGACTAGTTGAACATCAGAGTGTAACAGGATCATATCCGGAGGTAGCACTTGCTGAATATATTCACCTTCAGCTTCAGGATTTGGACTATTTCAAAGGAAATCCTAATATGCTCGCTCTTCATCCAACAAGTGATGGTCGCTCTTTCGTTACAGGACTTATTAAAAAAGGACGGTCTAAGAAAACGGTTATATTAATTAGCCATTTTGATGTGGTTGACATAGAAGACTACGGACAATTCAAAAATCTAGCTTTTAGTCCATATGATCTTACAGAAGAAATATACAAAAATATTGATAAAATGCCGGTTGAAGTTCAGAACGACCTTACAAGTGGCGAGTGGATGTTTGGGCGTGGTGTAATGGATATGAAAGCTGGCATTGCCCTTCAAATGAGTATGCTTGAAAAAGCAAATTTTGGTGAATTTGACGGGAATATTTTATTCCTTACTGTTCCTGATGAAGAAGCAAATTCACTTGGGATGATCGAAGCTGTTCCTGTACTTGTCGAAATGGCTAAACAGCATGATTTAATTTATACTGCCTGCTTAAATTCTGAACCTGTTTTTACAAATTATCCTGGTGACCAGAACTTGTATGTTTATTCAGGATCAATTGGAAAGCTATTACCTGGCTTTTTCTGTTACGGTCAAGAAACGCACGTTGGTGAGCCGTTCTCAGGATTGAATGCTAACTACATGGCTGCTGAAGTAACAAGAGAGCTTGAGCTTAACGCTGATTTTTGTGAAGTTGTCGATGGGGAAGTAACACCTCCGCCAACTAACTTAATGCAAAAGGATTTAAAAGAAGGATACTCCGTACAGATTCCGCATGTGGGTGTAACTCTTTTCAATGTTCTTGGTATGGAGAGGAGCATTCAGCATATTACAAATCAATTAATGGAGGCAGTCAAAGTTGCTGCCAAACGCATTGAAAATCACTATTTGGAGAAAGCTACAGCGTTCTCCATGCTCCAAAACTATGTCCCTGAACCATTCAAGGTTAACGTTCTGACTTATGAGCAGCTGCATCAACGTGCTGTAATGCTGTTTGGGGAGGCAGAAATTAAACGTCGGCAAGATTATATATCTGCCAATTTTAAAGATCTAGGCGATCGAGATCTTTCAACAAGAATGGTTTTTGATTTAGCCGCACTATGTAAAGATGATGGTCCGATGATTATCCTTTTTTATAATCCACCATTCTATCCGGCTGTATCTTCCAGGCATGATTCTTTTATTCAGGAAACCATTCATCGAGTGGTCGCTTATAGTTCAACTAAACATAAGGTGACGCTGAAACCTCAACATTATTTTCCAGGACTTTCTGATTTAAGTTTCGTCGGGCTTGAAAGAACGAAAGAAACAATCCAACCATTAATGAGCAACATGCCGTTATATGGTCAATCATACGAATTGCCTCTAGAAGCTTTAGAGCAGCTAAAAGTTCCCGTCATGAACCTTGGACCTAAGGGTAAAGATGCGCATAAATGGACAGAGCGGCTTGAACTCACCTATTCTTTTGAAACGCTTCATGAAATGCTTCCATATACAATTAAGGAGCTGCTTCGCTAAGCGTTTCCCTTCAACAAATGAAGGTGAGTTTGCTATCATGAAAGAATCGAAGTGAAAAGGAGATACTTTATGAAAAAAACGATTCGGATGATAGCCCTCGTCTTATTTGCTTTCTTCTTTATTTTTGCAGGATTTGCTCATTTTCTTCAGGGTGAAGGTTTTGCCGCAATGGTACCCGATTGGGTTCCGTTCAAACTCGGCCTCATTTATTTAACTGGAATCATAGAGATCGTATTAGCGATTCTTCTGCTTGTTCCTTCCACACGAAAACAGGCTAGATTGTGGACGGTCATATATTTAATCGCTATTTTTCCAGCAAATATTTATGCAGCAATTGCTGGCGTACCTGCTCCAGGGCAAGATGAAGCAAATCAAGTATTATTATGGGTGAGATTACTTTTCCAACCATTATTGATCTGGTGGGTATTCTGGGCCGCAGCTCAAAAAGACAGTTAGGGAATTTCCCCTGCTGTCTTTTGCTATAATTGAAAGTTCTAGCTTTAAATTCTATGACATAGTACTTTAACAAGAATAGGGGAAGAATAGAGTCAACTTAACAACTGGAGGGGTGAACAAGAAGTGGAAAAAACAACTTTGAAAATTAAAGGAATGCCTGGAGAAAATTGTATGGTGATCGTTCGGACTGCTTTACTAGAATTGAATGGAGTTTTAGCTGTAGAAGTTCATCTCAAGGAAGGAAGTGCTAAAGTAACTTATGATAAAAATGAAGTGTCTTCCTCAGATATACAGAAAGTAGTGGAAAAGCAGGGGTATGATGTGAAGGTATAAAAAACCAGCTGAAATTAGTTCTTCAGCTGGTTTTCGTAAATAAATATCGAGATTAGAATGTATGGGCAGTGTCTTTTGCACGAGCAATAGCATCCTGTTTAATTTCTTCTGCTTTATCTGGCATAGCATTATGACCTTCTACAAAGAGTCCTTCGTATTCTGGAACACCGTAGAATTGCATCATCGTTGTGAAGTAACGATGGCCCATTTCCATTTCAGCAGCGGGACCATCAGAATACACGCCACCACGTGCCTGGATATGAATGGCTTTTTTATCTGTTAAAAGACCTACAGGGCCATTTTCAGTATATTTAAAGGCTTTACCAGCCACAGATACAGAGTCAAAATAGGCTTTCATTACTGGAGGGAAAGAGAAATTCCAGAGTGGAGTAACGAATACATATTTATCTGCTTCAATAAATTCTTCACTTAATTCATTAAGACGCTTTACTTTTTCTTGCTCACTTGCTGATAGTTCTTCAAATCCTTTTCCTGACTGCAATTTTCCCCAGCCGCTGAACACATCAGCATCGATTTGAGGAATATGCTCACTATAAAGATCTATATGAACAACCTCATCGGTTTCATTTTCTTGCTTATACGTCTCTATAAATGCTTTACCTACTGCCATACTATAAGATTGAGTATCATCGTGTGGATGAGCAGTGATGTATAAAACTTTTGCCATTACAGATTCATTCCTTTCCTATTCGTTCCAATTATCTTGAATTGAGTTATTTTTAATTCAAGACAAATTATAAAGCAGACGTAAGATTGATTCAAGGAATTTGCCTCATAGTAATTAAATCAAGTCAAAGTCCTAAAAGCCTTGCTAGATGAGCAAGGCTTTTAGCAAGAATTATTTAGTTGGTGGCAGTTGAAATGGATTGCAGCTGATACATTTTCGAACGTCATCAGTGATTTTAAGAGGTTGATTCTTAGCTGAAGTTACAGAGGGAACAGAGCTTCCATCGAAATGAATTGGTTTACCATTCATTTAAACTCCTCCTTGTATGTGTTGCTTCTATTTTACTTTGAAAAAAGATGAAGTGGAATAGCTTTCATGTAATATAATTCAATATTTCTTGTTTCAACTAACAAGAGAAAATGGGTAAAATCATTTAATAACGAGATAAAATATGGAAAGGATTCACTTGTTTCACAATTAATCTTAATAACAGTTTAGAAATAAGGTAAACTTAAGGGATTAGAGAGTAAAATTTGTCATTGTGGTTAATAAAGGAGTTATGATTTATGCACATTATATCAATTTTATTAGGAATATTATTCGTTCTAAATCTTGGTTTTGCTGCGCTCGTTATTTTCCTAGAACGAAAGGATGCTGGGGCCACGTGGGCCTGGCTAATGGTCCTTCTTTTTATTCCTCTGCTTGGTTTTGTGATGTATTTAGTTTTTGGACAAAACCTTAGTCGAAGAAGATTATTTGATTGGGATAATATTAAAAAAGTAGGAATTGAGGATTTAATTGAGGAACAAGTTAGTGAGATCAAAAGCGGGATTTATCCATTTAGACATGAAGAAATTGCCAGACATAAAGATCTTATTTATATGCATCTTGTAAATGATGACGCAGTACTTACTCAGGATAATGCAATAAGCGTTTTTACAGATGGAGAAGAAAAATTTAACGCACTAATTGAGGATATTGGCCGTGCGAGTGATCATATTCACTTTCAATACTATATTTTTCAAAAAGATGATCTTGGTAGGAAGCTGGTAGAAAAGTTGACTCAAAAGGCACAAGAAGGTGTGAAGGTACGTGTTCTTTATGATGAAATGGGTTCAAGAAAAACAAGGAAGCGATTCTTTCGAGATTTAATTGCAGCGGGAGGAGAAGTGGAGGTGTTTTTCCCTTCTCGAATTCCATATGTTAATACTCGCTTGAATTACCGAAATCACCGCAAGCTCGTTATTATTGATGGGAAACTTGGCTATGTTGGTGGGTTTAATGTTGGTGATGAGTACTTAGGTTTAAATCCGAAGTTTGGGTATTGGCGTGATACACATCTACGAATAGAAGGAAGTGCAACGCTCGCTATGCAAACAAGGTTCCTCTTAGATTGGAATCATGCTGCTCGGAACAAAGTAGGTTATGAATCTTGTTACTTTCCTATTATCGAATCGATTGGAAAAGCAGGTGTGCAGGTCGTCAGTAGTGGACCAGATTCAGAATGGGAACAAATTAAAAATGGTTACATTAAGCTTATTACATCAGCAAAACGCACCATATTCATACAAACCCCTTACTTTATACCAGATGCAAGTCTGTTAGATGCTTTACGTATAGCGGCTCTTAGCGGGGTTGATGTGAGGTTAATGATTCCCAACAAACCTGACCATTTGTTTGTATACTGGGCAACCTATTCTTATGTAGGAGAATTACTGAAAGCGGGAGCTAGAATTTACATTTACCAGAACGGTTTTATTCACGCTAAAACCATTGCGGTTGATAGCGAAATATCTTCAGTAGGAACAGCAAATATTGATGTTCGTAGCTTTCGACTTAATTTCGAAGTAAATGCCTTTA
This sequence comes from Anaerobacillus sp. 1_MG-2023, assembly GCF_030547345.1. NCBI lineage: Bacteria > Bacillati > Bacillota > Bacilli > Caryophanales > Bacillaceae > Anaerobacillus > Anaerobacillus sp. 1_MG-2023. Next base: position 224,520 of record NZ_JAUORD010000002.1, read on the forward strand.
TCTATGATGAGGAAATCTCAAAGAAACTGGAGAATATTTTCATAAACGATATGAAGAAGAGTCAGGAACTAACAGAAGTGGGATATCTTGACCGCTCGCTTTGGATACGATTTAAAGAATCAATTTCACGCTTGCTTTCTCCAATACTATAAATTAGACATTAATAGAAATACGTAAAGGAGTGTGTTAACTAAACACGCTCCTTTTGTTATGTCTTTATGGGGTAAAAAACGAAAAAAGGACTGAATTGATTACATATAGCTACTTTTACCATTTGAATTGAACCATTCAAACGAATTGAATCGTCTAACTTATAGATAAAGTAAGCGTATATTTATGTGTTATGAAATTGTATTTATTTTCTAATAAGGAAAAAAGTCCTAATAAACCTATGTTATGATAGTTGGGAAGATAAGGAAATGTCGTGGGGGGCCTTTATGATTAAAGAAAAAATGAAGAAAACACATGTGCCATTTCGGCTGAATATCTTATTTCTTTTTGTTTTTTTATTGTTTTCTGTTTTAATCTTACGACTTGGTGTGATCCAAATTGTGCAAGGAGAAGATTTTGAGCGAATTTCAGAGCAAACAGAAAATGTGACAGCGAAATCATCAGCACCAAGAGGGAAGATGTATGATCGATATGGAAGAGTACTTGTTGATAACGAACCAACGTTTACATTAACGTATATCCGAAATCAGAACACGAAACAGCAGGAAAGAATTGATGTAGCTCGTAAGTTAGCAGCATACATAGAAATGGATACAGATAAAGTGACTGAACGAGATTTAAAGGATTTTTGGATTATCACGAGACCAGAAAAGGCAAAGGAGAAGTTATCGGAAGGAGAACGGAATGATCTTGATTCTAAAAAAGCATATCAATTGCAACTTGATCGGATTAAAGAAGAAGATCTTAAAGAAATAACGAGTGATCATGAGGAACTAAAAATAGCCGCGATTAAAAGACAAATGGATACTGGGTATGCGCTTTCTTCTCAGGCTATTAAAAAAGGATTAACGAGAGAAGAAATCGCAAAAGTGAGCGAGAACCTAGAAGAGCTTCCTGGAGTTGATATCTCACCAGATGCCGAACGTGTCTATCCATACGATGAAACGATGGAGACGATGTTTGGTAATCTAGGACAAATCCCTAAAGAATCTTTAGATGCCTATACAATGAAAGGCTACGACAATAATGATCTTGTGGGCATCAGCTATCTTGAGAAGCAGTATGAGGATTTATTAAGAGGGCAGAAAGCGATGAAGAAGTACGTAACGGATAAATCGGGCAAACCAATAGGTGAACCTGAGGTGACTCCAGGAAAAAGAGGGAATGATCTCGTTCTTACAGTAGATATAGATCTTCAGCAGAAGCTTGAATCGATTCTTGAAGAGGAATTAAGAAAAGCTAGAGCTCGTGGGAACCCATACGCTGATCGTGCGTATGCGATTGGAATGGATCCAGAAACGGGTGAGGTATTAGCATTTGGTGGAACAAAATATAGCTCGAAAGAAAATGAGTATATCGAGTATTCCTATGGGACCCTTTCAGAATCATATGAAATGGGATCAGCGGTGAAAGGTGCGTCCGTCCTAACGGGTTATGAAACGGGTGTGATTAGCCATGGAACAACTCTGTTCGATACTCCAATATCTATTCCTTCTACTCCAAAGAAAGCTTCATATGCAAACTTAGGGTGGGTAAATGATGTGGAAGCATTAGAAAGATCCTCCAACGTGTATATGTACCGAATCGCTATGATGATAGCAGGGTTTGATTATGTTCCAGACACAAGCGGGATTCCCTGGAATCGAGATGGCTATAATGCTGTTCGTTATCACTTTAATCAATTTGGATTAGGTAATAAGACGGGAATTGATATGCCAATTGAAACAACAGGAATCAATGGAGGCATTCAGCAAATTGGTAACTTAATGGATTTAATGATTGGGCAGTTTGATACGTATACCCCCTTGCAGATGGCTCAGTATATTTCAACGATTGCGAACGACGGGAAAAGAATTCAACCACACTTTTTAAAAGAAGTTCATGAAGCTTCAAATGTCGATGGATTATCGAATATTATCGTGGATCAGTTCGATACAAACGTAATGAATCGTATTCAAATGAGTCAAAGTGATATAAATCGAGTGCAAAATGGTTTATGGCGAGTAACGAATGCTACCAATGGTACAGCGACAAAGTATTTTAAGGGAGTAGATTTCACTCATGCGGGTAAAACAGGGACTGCTCAGGTGTCATTTGGTAGTGATAATCAGGTTAAGGGTTTTAATTTAACCTTTGTTGGCTATGCTCCTTATGAGGACCCTGAAATTGCCTTAGCTGTTGTAGTCCCTAGCTTAAGTAGTGATCGAAATGAATCAGTAAATAAAGACATAGCTAGACGATTATTTGAAGCTTATTTTGATCTTAAAGACGAACCAAAACCCGCTTCTCCTGGTGAAGAGGAAGATGCTGAATAACAGATTATGATATAACAAGAAAGCCTCACCAGATTGGTGAGGCTTTTACTCATACTACCAGATACCAAGGACATCTAACATGACGAACAAAATAAGAAGAGGTGCAACGAAGCGAATAAGAAAATACCACGTTTCAAACAATCCTTTTTTCAAGCCACTTCCACGTTTTAATTCCTCATAGAGTGCAGACTTCTTCATTTTTAATGGAACAAATAGTGAAATTAATAATGCTCCAATTGGTAACAAAACGTTACTTACTGCATAATCAGCTAAATCAAAAATCGTTTTATTAAATAATGTCGCGTCGCTTAAAACGCCGTATGATAGGGCAGATGGAATTCCAATAACAAAAATCGCAAGTCCGATAATCCATGCCCATTTTTTTCGTTTCTTAAGATCGCCTTTTGATATCACCGATACAATGATTTCAAGCATAGAGAAGGCGGAAGTTAATGCCGCAAATAAGAAAAGAACTAAGAATGCAATGAAAAAGAGCATGCCGAACGGTAATTGTCCAAAGACTGTCGGAAGGACATTGAACAATAGAACGGGACCAGCGCCTGCTTCAAGATCGAAAGCAAATACAGCAGGAAAGATCGCAAGACCAGCAAGCAATACAATGAAAATGTTCATGGCGACAATCGAGATCGCTGAGCGTGGTAAGCTCTGCGTCTTTGGTAAGTAAGAACTGTAAGTAACCATAACGGATACACCAACACTTAATGTAAAGAAAGATTGACCCATTGCTTCAAGTATGGTTTGTGATGTGACTTTTGAGAAATCGGGTTGAAGCAAGAATAAGATCCCGTCCATCGAACCTTCTAATGTTACCGCACGAATGACAAGAATAATAAAGAGAAGAAATAATGCAGGCATCATAATTTTACTTGCTTGTTCAATTCCTTTTTCAACACCTCTTGCTACAACAAGGATCGTTAAAATAATGAAAATAAATTGTGCGAATATGCTAATAAATGAATTCGAAATGGTCGTTCCAAAAACCTGAGCGTATTCGTCTGAAGATAGTCCATTTAACTCTCCTGACACAGCTTTATACAGGTAGGCAATAATCCAGCCCCCAATAACACTGTAAAAGGATAACAAGATGAATGAAGTAATCATGCCCATAATCCCTACGCGATACCATTTTGATTCAGGAGAAATGGTTTTATAAGAATCTACCGCATTACTTTGAGCTGTTCGTCCAATAGAGAACTCTGCAAGCAAAAGAGGGAGACCGAGAATTAAGGTGAATAGGATGAAGATCAGAAAGAAAGCCCCGCCTCCGTTCTGTCCTGCTGTATAAGGGAATTTCCAAATTGCGCCAAGACCGATGGCAGAACCTGCTGCAGCTAGGATAAATCCAAGTCTTGATGACCACTGTTCGTTTTGACTCATGCTGTTTTCTCCTTTCAATTTGTATTGAATGCTGATCACGCTATGCCACAAAAAAATCGTCCCTACGTTATCCGTAGGGACGATTGTTATCGCGGTACCACCCTGGTTGTGAGATGAACTCACCACTTCATAGTATAACGATCTTCACCGTCTTTTGCGATTGCAAAAGAAGCTCCAGAAATGAATTTCACGTCCTTTTATATACCGATTCTCACCAACCATCGGCTCTCTTCAATAGGGAAAAGGTAGCTACTTAGTTTCCTTCAAAGCAGTTCAATTATTTTAGAGTTATTCAATTTTTATCATGACCAATTGAAAGTGTCAACAAGAATTTAAATATGGAAAAATAATCAATATCATGTTTTGTGTTTGAATCGGGTGCCGAAAAGTTAGTCGTCTTTTTTATCGTCTTCAAAATGCGCGTCAATCGGCCCTTTTTGCGGCTTATTTTTCTTGCGGCGAATTGTTTGTAAAATCTTTTTGTAGTTTAATGAAAAAGTCTTGGGCTCATAGTGTTCAGAAGCTTTAATATCGGCTGTTGAAGCACGCATAAACGACCAACCTAGCATAATCATGATAAATAGAAGAGGAAACCCACCGACAATACTTGCGGTTTGGAGAGTTCCAAGTCCCCCAACAAACATCAGCACCAGTGGCATTAAGCAAAGAGCAAATGCCCAGAAGAGCCGATTCCAACGGAGGGGTTCATCTTTAACCTCTTTTTGGACAACGGAAGCGAGAATATAGGAGCTAGAATCAAACGTAGTCGCAAGAAAGATGATCGCTAACACAACAAAAACGAGAATCATAAACCATGATAGGGGAAGCTGAGCAATCGTTTCAATTATCGCTCTTGGTGCACCCTGGTCATTGAGTACGTTAATGACGTCGAATTCACCTGTTAACTGCATATGAAGTCCATAATTTCCAAGGATACCAAAGAATAATAAGCTGCCCAGGGTTCCGTAACTAATGGTTCCAAGGATCATTTGTTTAATAGAACGACCTCTTGAAATCTTGGCAACGAATAGCCCGACAAAAGGTGCGTAAACAAGCCACCATGCCCAGTAGAAGACGGTCCAACTCTCGGGGAATCCAGTTTTATCATATGGACCAAGAGCATTGAATGGCTCTGTCCATGTACTCATATGAAAGAAGTTATCTAACAATAAGCCGACACTGTTCGTTGCCGTTTCAACGAGAAACCGCGTCGGACCTACTATTAAAACAAAGAGAAGCAGAAAAATCGAGAGAACTAAGTTGATATCTGATAGCACCTTAATTCCTTTCTTTAATCCTGAGTAGGCACTAATAGCAAAAATAGCTGTGACCAGAAGAAGAATCATCGTCTTTAAGCCCATTGTTACTCCAATACCTGTCAGAGCATCGATTCCTTCAGCGATCATAGGAGTTCCAAGGGCAAGCGTGGTACCTGCTCCCCCAAGGAGTCCAAACATGAATAGAACATCAATAATAGTCCCTAAAGGTCCATCAACAAGGTTTCCGATTAAGGGTCTTGTCGCTTCACTTATTTTGAGAACGGGTTTTTTACGAACATAGTAGAAATAAGCCATAGGAAGAGCGGGAAGGGTGTAGATCGCCCATGCGATTGGTCCCCAGTGGAAGATTCCGTATGTACTTGCCCATAGGATAGCTTCTTCTGTTCCAGGCTCCAATCCAAACGGTGGTCCTTGATAATAATAGGCCCATTCGATCGTTCCCCAATATAAAATACTTGATCCTATTCCTGCACAGAATAGCATTCCTGCCCAAGAAAAATTATTGAATTCAGGACGTTCTCCTTCTTCACCTAATCGCACGCGTCCATTATCACTGAACGCGACATAGATCAAAAAGAAAAAAATACCGAGACCGACAATTAAATAAAGGACACCAAATTGGGTTGTAACAAACTCATTTGCTTTATCGACAAATTCCTTTCCACTCTCGGGAAAAAGCGTAAGTGGGACGGTAACGAGCAGTAATAAACTTAAAGCACCTAGAAAGGTAGGCCAATCAATTATTCGCTTATCCATTACATTTAAACTCCTTTGCAATAGCGGACTAAACTTAGTTTCTAGCACGAACATTTTTTTATACAACGCTTTTTATTTTTTGGAATTACGTGGTTTTGTTATAATAAGTGGATAGAAAGTTACATTAGAGGGTGAAGTATTTGGAGCCATTTACTGAGAAAGTCGTTTCGATTATTAGTAAAATCCCATCTGGTAAAGTGATGACATATGGACAAATCGCAAAGTGTGCGGGAAGTCGAAGAGGAGCAAGACAAGTGGTTAGAATTCTCCATTCAATGAGTCAGAAGTATAAACTCCCATGGCATCGTGTGATCAACGCAAAAGGGGAAATTGGTATCAAAACGGAAGAAGGCTCTATTGATCAGAAAATGTTGCTCGAAGGAGAAGGGATTGTCTTTCTTCCTAATTCAAAAGTTGATTTAACTGTCTATCGCTATGAGCCAGCTCTGCGAGACAATGGTTAATAAAACAAGAAGGTGTTTCTCGTTAGAGATACACCTTCTTGTTCAGTAATTCTATTTGCTTTTATCAATACATGAAACAAGGCGCTTTTCAATGTCAGAGCCAATATCGCTTAAGTTGTCATCACCCGTTAAATTTAATAATGTTGTTGGGTTGGGCATCCCGATTTTAGTTTGACCACCTTCTTCATATACAACAATTTTACATGGGAGAAAGTATCCAACTAATTTGTCTTCATTTAGAACGCGCTCAGCCTCTTTAGGATTGCAAACTTCTAGAACACGATAAGGTGTATGAAAGTCCATTCCTTTTTCTTGTAACTTAGCAGATAGATCGAAATCCCATAATACACCGAATTTTTCTGTCTGAAGTTCCGTACTTAAATCAGAGACTGCCTGGTCGACTGTTTTGGATGTTTCAACTGTGTAATGAAAACTCATTTAGAACAACCCCTTATAATAAATATCGTTATGCTTTATTGGTATACCCGGCATCGTATATTTTAAACGAGTCCATATGAAAAAACAGGCGTTTGTCGCCTGTTTTGTTTATTTCGTCATTTTGAAAGCGGCATTTAGTTGACCACGAATCATTTCATCTCTGATTTTATCTTTGTCTTTCTGCTTTTCTTTCTTATATAGCTTTTTGATTTCAAATGTTTGCATACCATCTTCAATTTGATTGGCGATATCCATTAATTTCTCTACATCCGTAAATGAAAATTTTCGAGTTCCGCCACCAGATCGTTCTGGCAAGATTAGTCCTCTTTCTTCGTAGTAGCGGATTTTTCGTAAAGATAGTCCCGTTAGTTCACTAACTGAACCGATTGGCAGAACTTTTTTATCTTTGTATGACATCTCCAGTCACTCCCTGTGGATATATTCATAATGCAGCTACCGCTACATATACTATTGAAGTCTTCTAAACTGGCAATCTACTATGATTATAGCATAGGCTCTAAAAGAAAATGCATCATATGTTAGAATACCTAACGTATGATATGTGTTATTCGCAAAGAGTGTGTGAGGAAAGGTGCCATAAGACTTGCGGTTAGCCAAAGAGGGTGTCAATATAGAAATGTGCAAACGGTTGTATATATTACTAAGGAGGATGTTGCAATGGTATATAAAGAAACCGTTTTGATCACAGGTAAAGTGACAATGACCTTTTTAATGGATTTTGTCAAAAGTGCGAACGAGTTTAGTAGTTATATTATTGTTGAAGTTGAAGGAAGACGATTAAATGCTAAAAGTATATTAAGTATGGGACGGTTAACAACTCATTTTGGGCCAATGAAAATTATTGCAAATGGACTCGACGGTGAAGAGGCTTTATATCACTTGAAAAAGAGGTGTGAAGTTGTTCAGAAGAAGAGTGTTTAAATAGATAAAGAGGGCTTTTAAAGTAATTAAAATGGCGCTCTATTTTTGTTTGCCCGGACATTGTACGAATGTCCGGGTTAGTTTAGCTAGTTATTTTTGTTTCTCAAACGCTTTTCCTAACTCTTCTGCTTTTTTAGTTGCGTCTGTAATACAAGACAATATTGCTCTTTCGAATTGATATTCCTTTAAAGAAGTTATGCCAGCTTGAGTTGTTCCTCCTGAACTTGTAATTTTTTCTCTTAATAAAGTTGGAGATTGATTAGTGCGACGGAGCATGTTTGCGGCTCCATTCATTGTTTGAAGCAGCAGCTCGCGTGCTGTATCCTTGTCTAGGCCATTTTGAATCGCAGCTTTTTCCATGCATTCAACCATATAGTAAAAATAAGCTGGCCCACTACCAGATAACCCCGTTACAGCGTTCATTTTATCTTCTGTAATCTGTACAACACTCCCGATTGTAAGGAATAAGTTTTCTGCAAATAACAGGTCCTCGTTCTTAGCGAAATGACCTGGAGAAATCGCTGTTGCGGATAATCCAATCATAGCTGATGTGTTAGGCATAGCTCGAACGATAGGTGTGCACGTTCCAATAGCCTCCTCAACATAAGAGGTTGTGATTCCGGCAAGTACAGAGATAATAAGATGGCGCTCATTAATATATGGTTGAATATTTTTTAAGGCAGTTTCTGCGTCAGCAGGCTTCATGGCGAGGATAATTACTTTATTGTTCTTTAATAACTGCTCTATGTTCTGTGTAGTTTGCACATTGTATTTGTCTTTAAGTTCTTCAAGGCGATCCAAGTTTGAGCGGTTCATCACAACAATTTGATTTGCATGAATAAATTTTTCTTTGATCATACCTTCGATGATGGCTTCTGTGATCGATCCGGCACCTATGAATGCGATGGTGTGTTTCTTCATCTTGCTCATCCTTCCATATAAAAACGCCCATTCGTCTTTATTTAAAGGACGAATGGGCGTTATCCGTGGTACCACCTTCATTTGATATCATAGCGATATCCTCAAGTACCCTGTAACGTGGGAAGCGGCTGTGTTTTCACAGCAGGCTCCGGGGCAGGTTCAAAGTAGGTGAAGTGAAGGAATTTTTCAGCCGGTGAATTCCTCTCTCTGACGCTTACCTAGTCTTTTACTAGTCCCGTTCAAAGCCAATACGTTCAATCTAATTTTACATAGTATGCAACGAACAGGGAGAATTGTCAATACCCATTGTCGGAAAATTCAAATTTAATTATCTTGCTATAATGACAAATAGAGGGAAGAGCGGTAGAATAGAATTAGTTCATGCAACGAAAGAAAAGTAGAGGTGGCGGGTAATTTGAATATAACGAAAGCTGACGTTCTTTCAATGACGGTACCAACACCATTTGCAGTTGGCCCTGTTAATTGTTTTTTAATAAAAGGAGATGTGCTGACGCTTGTAGATACAGGTCCGCGAACACCTGAGGCACAGCGAGAACTTAATGAGCAGTTGAAAAATTATGGTTATACGTTGGAGGATATTGAACAAGTAGTACTAACTCATCATCATCCAGATCACATTGGACTGGTGGGGGGTATGATGGAAAGAGGAGTACGTGTGCTTGGACATTGGAAAAATGATCGCTGGCTTCAAATGAGCGATTCTTTTTTGAAAGAAAATGATACATTTATGACAAGTATCTATCGAGAAGCGGGGGTGGCTGATCAGTATTTTGATCATGCTCGCGACACGCGTGATTATCTTGCTTTTACAGATCGAGCGAAGTGCGATATCCATCTATCTGAAGGGGATGCCGTGCCTGGATGTTCAGAATGGACGGTCATGGAAACTCCTGGTCATGCACAAAGTCATATTTCTCTATGGCATAAAGAAACAGGAACGATGATCGCTGGCGATCATCTTATTAAGAAAATCTCATCTAATCCGCTTCTCGAACCGCCCTATGTAAAAGGAACAGAGCGTCCAAAACCACTCATTCAGCAGCGTGATTCTTATCGGAAAACGTTAGATGCTCATTTGCAATATGTATATACGGGACATGGAGAGCCTATTTTAAATCCGGATGATTTAATAAAGGAGCGCCTAAGGAAGCAAGAAGAACGCTCTAATAAAGTAGCGTTGCTCTTGCAAAAACAGCCGCTAACTGCTTTCGAAGTATGTAGGGAATTATTTCCAGGTGTTTATAAGAAGCAAGTGGGCCTTACACTCTCAGAGACAATTGGTCACTTAGATTATTTAGAATCGGAAAATGTCATCGTGAAAATAAAGGATAAAGAACAAACTTATTATCGGTATAAGCTGTAAGAGGAGGAACTAATGAAAAAATTAAAAAACAAAGTAATCCTGATCACCGGAGCGTCAAGCGGTATAGGACGACAGCTAGCTGTTGACTTAGCTAGAAAAGGCGCTAAACTCATCCTCGTTGCTCGTTCCGAAGATAAATTAATGGACGTTAAGAAGCAAATCGAAGAAAGTGGAGCATACCCTCCAGCTGTATGGAGCCTGGATGTAGGTGACCGTAAGCGGGTTGATCAACTATTGCCTTCTTTGCTGAAGGAAATGCCACCTATAGACGTATTAATTAATAATGCGGGATTTGGGAAATTCGATGCTTTTGTAGATGCAGATATGAAAGATATTGAAGCAATGTTTGATGTGAACGTATTGGGACTGATGCGCTTTACATCTCATGTGCTGCCTCGGATGATTGCAAAAAGACAGGGACACATTGTTAACGTAGCATCACAGGCAGGAAAACTTGCTACTCCAAAATCCTCCGGTTATTCTGCTTCCAAGCACGCTGTGCTTGGCTTTTCGAATAGTTTAAGAATGGAAATGAAGGAACATAACATCTTTGTTACTACAGTTAACCCAGGTCCAATTAATACAAGCTTTTTTGAGACAGCAGATAGTAGTGGGACTTATATTAAGAATGTTAAAAAAATGATGTTATCTTCAGAGAAGGTATCAAAGGAAATCATAGCAGCTATTGAAAAGGGTCGACGAGAAGTCAATCTCCCAGGCTGGATGAACGTAGGGACAAAACTTTATCATACTGCCCCAGGCGTAGTTGAAAAAGTGGCGGGGAAGTTTTTTGATCAAAAATAATGAGTTGTTTGAAGAGCGCTTTTAAAGTGCTCTTCTTTTTTAAGTTTCCTTTTCTAGGAGCCGTTCGTTCATTTGCCCCTGCCTAAGGTTAAGTGGATCGAGGATGATGGGAATATAGGCACTAGTGGTGTTTTCATTAGAAAGAGCCACTCTTTCTTTCGTAGAGAGAAACAATATGCCCGCTACAGTGATGATTATTTGGATTATAGCTGACTATCGTGATTTCCCCTTTCTTTACTTCCTATTGGCTAAGTAGCTGCTCCGGCTACACTAACATTTTTTTGAAAGGCGTTCACGCCCATAATAATTGAAATCAACTCTTCTGCTAAAAGGTTACTTGACATATTCTTAAGTTCATAATTCGCTGATTCAAAATAGCTATTCGTTCTTTGAAAAGTAGCTACCTCACGATTGGAGTCATCGGTTATACTGTATGCTTTTGAAAATGCAGGTGACGTTATAGTGAATTTCTTACCGTCTTTGAAATAATGGAATTTCTTTGATAGAAAAGTAAAAGACATTTTCACGTAACCGAGTTCATCGCCGTTTTTTCTTCTAACTATCCATTTGTTAGCGAAAAACGTAAAGGCTCCCTCCATAGTAACGTCTCCATTGACATCTTCTATTTCGACTTTAGAAGAGAACGCGCTTCTAAGGTTAAGTGCCCCTACCATCTCGCGATCGCTATTGTAGATGTCTGTTCTTCCCGCCGAAAAAAAGTTATCCGAAAAAAATAATTGATTCATACTAATCATCACTCCCTCCTCCATTTATACGATTAATACAGTAGAGAAGTTTCGGAATAACCTAGCTTATTAGATATGTGAATGGAAACGTTGATGAAAAAATAATTGTAGTCAATAGTAATAATGCTAAAATAAGGAAGAGGATTTTTTCTGAAAAAGAAGTTTATCTATCCAGCTAAAGATAAGTCTCTTTTTCAGAGATTGTTGTTTTGAAAGAATTTTTGTATAAAGCAGCACACTTAGCTGATTGGAGCGGAAATCCCTCCGCAGCAACAATGTTTACAAAAACAGCTAAAGAAAAAAAGCGAGGGTGTAAAATGGAAAGTGAACAAGTAAGGATATTTAATGAGAATAGAGAAGCGATCGGCATCGCATCTCGAGAAGAGGTACATAGAAAAGGTTACTGGCATGAGGTTTTTCAATGCTGGTTTGTGCGAATCGAAAATGGTGTTAGAAAGATTTACTTTCAGCTTCGAAGTGATCGGAAAAAGGATTTTCCAGGGCTATATGACATCACAGCGGCTGGCCACTTAATGGCTGATGAGTCTGTTGAAGACGGAGTGAGGGAAGTCGAGGAAGAGCTCGGAATTGGTGTTTCCTATAATGAATTGACCCCGCTAAAGGTCATAAAAGCTTCGATTAAAAAAGACCACTTTTTTGATAATGAAATCGCCAATATCTTCCTCTATGAGTGTAATCAGCCATTAGAGAAGTTTAAACTTCAAAAAGAAGAAGTTTCTGGAATCGTACAAGCTGATTTTGATCAATTTTATAACCTTTGGTTGGGAGAGCGGGATGAAGTGGATGTAAAAGGATTTTGCTTGAATGACGATGAAGAGAGAATAAATGTGAATGAAAAAATCAATAAACTTCATTTTGTACCACATGAAGTCTCTTATTATCAATCGGTTGTGAAGGAGATAGAAAAAAACTTCACACAGAGCGAAGATCATCTGAGGAGGTAAAAGGGGTCTCTAAAAAGAATCGGATAATGCTGTCTTATTACTTCATTCTTTGGTTCTTCATAAAGTAGGGTCCAGCCGAGCCAATGGTAACTTGTTTTCCCTACCTTCAGGCTTGTTATTGGGAGTAAAGATTAAAGTTTATGCAACGGGAGAAATGCACCACTAAAATCGATCAAGTAGGAGAGCAGAATATGAAAACAAAAACCTTACCTTTTGTTACGATTAGAGAACTATCTCTTTCAGATGTTGAAGATCGCTATCAATGGTGCCTGGATCGAGACGTAACAAGGCATCTGAACATGCCGGCTAAATATCCTCCTTTTACACGAGAAGAAACAATGAACTGGATTCAAATGTGCATCAATCGAAAGAACGGGTATGAACAAAGAGCTATTGTAACTGGTGAAGGTCAACATATTGGCTGGGTAGACTTAAAGAATATTGATCAGTTAAACGGTCATGCAGAGCTAGGGATTGCTATAGGTGATAAACGCTATAGGGGGAAAGGTTATGGGATGAGCGCCTTAAAAGCTATGCTTCATTTAGGGTTTACGGAACTTAGTTTAAATAAGGTCTGGCTAAGAGTAGAAGTAGATAATGATAAGGCAATCAAGTCTTACAAGCAGTGTGGCTTTGTGGAAGAAGGGATATTGCGTGAGGATCGGTATAGAGAAGGAAAGTATGTGGACCGGGTTAGAATGAGTATTCTGAGAAGAGAAGTTAATTAGCAGATTTTATATCCAATTATTGATTTGTTTACCTAATATTGTTAGCCTTTATGTTATACTATTTTGTATGAAAAGGTACTAATCTACTAAACTTATTCGCTAAAGGAGAAGCAGTATGAACTGGTATTTGAAAGTATTAAAGAATTATGTGAATTTCCAAGGAAGAGCAAGGCGTAAAGAATATTGGATGTTTACTCTTTTTAATGTTATTTTTTCTATTGTCTTAACGATAGTAGAGTCTCTAGCTGATATTTCCCCATTTTTGACAAGTATTTATTCATTGTTCATTATTTTACCATCGCTTGCTGTAACTGTGCGAAGATTGCATGACACGGGAAGAAGCGGTTGGTGGGTGCTCATCGGACTTATTCCTCTAATTGGTAGTCTTGTCATTCTGGTCTTCACTTGCTTAGATAGCGATGTAGAAGAAAACCGTTTTGGGAAAAATCCGAAAGTAGTATAGTTAGCTAAATTTCAATTATTCTGATCTCATTTGAACCGCTAATCTCCTTGATTGGCGGTTCAAATTCTAGTTGAAGGTGAAAAGTTAATCGCTTGTTCCAGCTTATTTGTAAATCTCCTTCTTTTTGAGGGAATGTCTTTACTTACGTCGGAGGGGTAGAAATGAATCCAATCTTAATGGAAATTGAAACAGTACTTGAAACAGAACGATTAATATTAAGAATGCCTGAATACGGGGATGGTAAAATAGTTAATCAAGCCATTCAATCTTCTATAAGTGAACTGAGGCCCTGGCTTGGCTTTGCTAGAGAAACGCCGACTCCGGAGGATACAGAGATTAATACACGAGAGGCACATATTAAATTCCTAAAGCGTGAAAGTTTAAGATTCCTGGTGTTTTTGAAAGAAACAAATGAATTTGTTGGATCCACTGGGTTTCATAACATTGAATGGGATGTTCCAAAGCTTGAAATTGGGTATTGGGTTGCTACGAAGCAAAGTGGTCATGGCTATATGACTGAGGCCGTTCAGAAACTTACTGAATATGCACATCAGGACTTGAAGTGCAGAAGGGTCGAGATTAGATGCGATCGAGAAAATGAGCGAAGTCGTGCAATTCCAGAACGATTGGACTATGATTTCGAAGGAACTCTCAAAAACGAAGATATGTCGATCGACGGAACACAGATAACAGATACTTGTATCTACGCTAGTATTATTTAATGGCTTCGTGAATGCTCAAATAAAAGATGACTCATGCTTTCTTCAAGCATGAGTCATCTTTTATTTGTAGATAATTTCTCCAAAGCACCTAGCGCATAACGCTTCCACCTGAAATTTTGAGCGATTCGCCAATAATGTTTTCTGACGCATTTGAAAGAAGGTAAATGATGCTATTGGCGACTTCTTCAGGCTGCGTAATTCTTCCAGATGGCATTGCTGCTTCTACAGCTTTTAATTCTTCCTCAAAGCTTTTATTCTCTCTCGCCCCTTTTGAAGCAATACTGTTTCGCCCCATTTCTGTATCAACGAAGCCGGGACATACTGCGTTAACTCTAATTCCATCACGGATAGCCTCGTGGGCAAACGACTGCGTGAACCCAGTTATAGCAAACTTTGAAGCGCTATAGGCCGTGTTACCAAAAGTTCCTCTAAGACCTGAGAGAGAAGAGAGGTTTACAATCGCCCCTTTCTTCTTATCCGCACGCATTCGCTTATACACAAGTTGAGTCAGTAAAACAGTCGAGGTATAATTTAGCTCCATTACTTTGCGAAGATCTTCTTCTTGTAATTGATCAAGCGTATTGCCGCCGCCAATTCCTGCTGAGTTAACTAACCCCGTTATGCTTCCGTTATATTTAATCGCACTTTCGATAAGGGTATAACGATCTTTCTCATTGTTTAAATCAGCGGGAAGAACAGCAACCTTTGCTTCCGCGACTAACTCTTCGCACTCCTGTTTCAGCTGAGTTAATTTATCCTTATTTCTTCCAGTTATCGTAATCGTAGCACCGGCTTGTACGGCGGCTTTTGCTGTTTCATATCCAATACCACCCGTGGCTCCGGTAATAAGAATGTGCTCGTATTTTAATGTATTTTCCTTATAAATGCTCATTCTATTCCCTCCTTTAATCTTCTAAGGAACTTTCCCGAATAAGAAGCATTAAAACCTCAGATTAGCCGTTTTCAAGGGAAGAAATATTACAAGGGAAGAGTATAATGAAGCAACTACAATTGAATAAAATTAAGATGTGATAGAGGAATAAACAAAATCGTGAATGATCACATGAAATAAAATGTTCAGTTTTTTTACGTGTGACTAGACATTGATGTCCCGGTATTACTCCTTCTTCATCGGTAAGTGCTTTTATGATTGGAAGAAAGTACTTATTGTGAAGAGAACGTATATTCGGTTAAAATACGGGTATATATAAAGGGAACAAACGTTCTTTCATTTAGGAGAAGGGGGATACAAATGGATTATTCTAAATTTCCAAAGAAAACAATCCTATGTATTGATATGAAAAGTTTTTATGCAAGTTGTTCAGCAGTAGAGATGGGGCTTGATCCACTTACGTGCTATCTCGCGGTTGTTGGTGATACCGAGCGACTGGGAAGTGTTGTGCTGGCGGCGTCTCCGGCATTAAAAAAGGAATTTGGAATACGAACAGGGAGCAGACTATTTGAAATTCCAAATAACAAAAACATTCATATCGTTAATGCGAGAATGTCTTCATATTTAAAACAATCAATGGAAATAACGAGGCTTTTTCATCGTTATGTACCATCAGAATGTATCCATACGTATAGCGTTGATGAATCGTTTTTGCAGGTTGATGGGACAGAACGACTTTGGGGGAACAAATTTGAAGTAGCTCACAAGATCAAAAATGAAATAAGAGAGACATTCGGATTACCATGCGCCATAGGGATCGGGCCAAATCTTTTAATGGCAAAGCTTTGTCTTGATCTGGAAGCGAAAGAAAAAGGGATTGCAGAATGGACTTATGAAGATATTCCTAAAAAACTCTGGCCGCTTTCCCCGCTAAGCCAAATGTGGGGTATTGGGTCGCGTGTGGAGCGAACGTTAAATCGCATGGGGATTATGAATGTAAAGCAGCTTGCGCATTATCCGCTACATCTACTAGAAGAAAAATTTGGTATTATGGGAAATCAGCTCTATCATCATGCGTGGGGCATCGATCTTTCTGAAATGGGTGCGCCGATTATGCAGGGACAGATTAGCTATGGGAAAAGCCAAATTTTGTTACGAGATTACCATGACGAAAAAGACATTCAACACGTCATTCTTGAGATGAGTGAAGAAGTTGCAAGACGTGCGAGAAAAGCCCGGAAGGCAGGGCGTACGATTAGCCTTGGGATTGGTTATAGCAAAGAAGAAGGCGGGGGTGGCTTTCACCGTTCAAGGAGTATCCACAGCCCGACTGCTATTACGCTCGAAATATACAATGTATGTCTTCAGTTATTTGAGGAGTTTTTTGAAAGAAAAACGGTTCGTAAGATTTCCATTACCCTTTCAAATATTTGCAATGATGAAGAAGTGCAGTTGGACTTATTTAATGCGTCACGCCCAAAGCAGCGGGATCTCGGATATGTGATGGATTCGATCCGGGAGAAATATGGCTCAGATGCGCTGCTTCGTGCCGTTTCATACACAAAGGCCGGTACGGCACTGCATAGAAGTAAACTTGTGGGTGGTCATAAAGCATAGAAGGGGGAAGAAGCGTGATACGTGATCGCGGAAATATAAAATGGACGTCAATGATGTTACCTGAGCATGTGAAAGAGCTAAGAGATTGGAAAACCGAAGAAAAAAGAAGTGGAAAGCCGGTACTTGATGAACAAAAAATGGCGGAAATGAATGAAACGATATGTGAAGCAATGGCCGTTCACAACTCGCTTTGTTTTCAATATTTTAGCGGAGGTGAAACGAAAACTCTCTTTGGATATGTGCACTATGTAGATCCACTTACGAAAGAACTGCGTATTATTGACCATAATGAAAAAAGGACAACGATAAAGCTGCTGGACCTTGTGCACGTAGAGTTAGAATGAAAAAATGGAATATCCTCTCGGTTGTAAAAAAGTTTTTCATTTCAGGATTGGGGTAAAATAAGTATAAAGTCAAACCTGAATAAGTGAGACCATCCTTTCTGGTTAGAAACGAAGAGTAAATCAGATCAGGTGAATTTAAAATCCGGAGTGAGATGAAAGATGCTATTAGCTCAAAATCTTAAACAAAATACGGAAAAGATCAAAGGAATTGATATTCACTATGAATACTATAGAAATGACACAGCCGTCGATCGGCCAGTATTAACGCTTCTTCACGGTTTTCTATCGTCGAGCTTCAGCTTCAGAAGATTGATACCATTATTAACAAAGGCATATACTGTTGTTGCCATTGATCTTCCCCCGTTCGGAAAAAGTGAAAAGTCTAATCGTTTTGTCCACTCTTATCATAATTATGCGGAAGTGGTGGTTGAACTTTTAGAAAGGCTTTCAATTGATCATACTGTTATGATCGGCCATTCTATGGGTGGGCAAGTAGCAATGAGAGCCTCGGCTATGAAAGATGATCTCGTTAGTAAGAATATTTTACTGTGCAGTTCAGGATATCTTGAAAAGGCTAAACAGAGTCTAGTGTATACATCGTATTTACCTTTTTTCTCGGTATACTTGAAAAGGTGGCTTTATCGAAAAGGTGTCAGAGGAAATTTGCTTAATTGTGTTTATGATCCTTCCCTTATCGATGAAGAAATGATGGATGGATATATCCAACCTTTCTTCAATGAGGGTATCTTTCGGTCATTAGTTAGGATGATTCGAGATCGCGAAGGAGATTTGTCAGAAGCTGAACTAAATCAAATTCATACACCTAGCCTACTAATATGGGGAGAGAACGACAGAGTTGTGCCTTTGAAAATTGGGAAGCGTCTCAGTAACGATCTCCCAAATGCTAAACTGATCATCTATGAAAAAACTGGTCACCTTCTACCAGAAGAAAAACCGGCATCGATTATGAAGGATATTGAGTGGTTTTTGGGAAAATAAAGATTGATCTAATGCAAAAATTGGTAGTCATACAAAGCTTGAACCAGACTAGTTAATCAGGTAAACTCCTTTAAGGATGAGGAGTTTATTTTGATGCAGTTAATCAAAGTTGACTCATCAGAATAATGCGTGATAAAGTAAAGCTCGTTATGAAAAAGTAAAATGAAGCATGCGCTCATTGATAATTGTATATTTCTTATTAAGAGAAGTGGAGGGACCTGGCCCAAAGAAGCTTCAGCAACCTCTGATCATCAGAAAGGTGCTGCTTCCAGCAAGAGAAATCTTGAGAGATAAGTGCAAAAGCCTTCTTCTCTTGAAGTGGGCTTTTTTTATTGAGACAGAATAAAAGATGAAGGAGACATGAATAATGGAGAAAGAAATAAAGGGGAACGGCCTGGCTTTACTTCCTCTTGGAATATTTATTGTGCTTTTTATTGGTACAGCTATCATAACAAAGGACTTTTATAGTATGCCTGTTATTCTCGCTTCTCTAATTGCGGCGGGCGTAGCTCTTTCGATGAATCGAAAAGAAAGCTTTATGAAAAAAGTGGAAGTGTTTTGTCGTGGAGCAGGTAATACGAATATCATATTAATGATTTTAGTCTTTTTACTGGCTGGGGCGTTTGCCGGAACAGCTGAAAAAATTGGAGCAGTAGATTCGATTGTTAATTTAGGTATATCGATTCTACCAGCTAATCTTTTAATCGTAGGTTTATTTGTTATTGGCTGTTTTATTTCTATTTCGATGGGTACATCGATGGGAACAATTGTAGCACTTGCTCCCATTGGAATTGGAATTGCAGAGCAAACCGGAGTTGCCCCGGCGCTGGCTTTATCAGCAGTCATAGGTGGGGCAATGTTTGGTGACAATCTTTCTATGATTTCAGATACTACAATTGCGGCAGTACGCACACAAAATACGCAAATGAAAGATAAATTCAAAGTAAACTTTTTTATAGTCTTGCCAGCTGCTATCGTAACAGCCATTATATATGGTGCTTTAACGATGGGAGAGCAAGCAACGGTTGGAGGAGAACACGCATTTAATTTCGTTACAATTATTCCTTATTTAGGTGTACTGATCGCAGCGATCGCTGGTGTTAATGTTCTTATTGTACTTGTAAGTGGTACCTTATTTGCTGGGATTGTAGGTTTATATAACGGAACATTTGGAATGAGTGGACTGATCTCCACGGTTACAGAGGGCATAAAAGGGATGGAAGACCTTGCCATGATTGCTCTTGTCATCGGAGGGATGATTGAAGTCATTAAGCATAACGGAGGAATACAATACGTATTGGACAAAATCCTGAGCAAAGTAACTTCTCGTAGAGGAGCAGAGTTTGGTATCGCCGGTCTCGCAAGCGTGCTTGATTTATCAACAGCTAACAACACCATTTCGATCATAATGGGGGGGCCACTTGCGAAAAACATTTCCGAAGAATATGGGGTAGACCCACGAAAGTCTGCTAGTATTCTTGATATTTTCTCAGGTAGTATACAGGGCATGCTCCCATATGGGGCACAGGTGCTTGCAGTAGCAGGTCTTGCGTCGATTTCGCCACTCGCTCTACTACCGTATTCAATTTATCCAATCCTCATTGCTATTGCAGGAATTATTGCGATTTTCATCAACTATCCCTCTTTTTCGAAAAAGGGCTAAAGTGATAGTGAACAGAATCTTGAATTAAAATTTGATATGAGCATTTAAAAAGCAGCTAGCTCAAATTGGGCTACCTGCTTTTTTTTATTATCCTTCGATTTGTTTTTGAAGATGCACAATTCGTTGAGGAAGAATGTACAAGTATTCAATAAGTGAATCTAGTAAGTCGATAATTAAGTTGGCCGTTTCTTCACTTGTAGCTTTCTCAAGACAAAGGAGGTGATTTAAATTACTACCTTTGCCTAGTAGGTGTCCTAGTTTTACAATTGGTTCTTCTAAATCAATCTGCTTAGCAAGTGTTTCTAGCTGTTTAGAAAGTGGCTGTCCTAGCTCATTTTCAGAAAGAAAACTACCTGTAATGCTCTCAAGAACACGATTAGCCATTACAGCCGTTGCAGTCCAATCCTTCATGTTATGTACATTCACTGCTGAGCGATAAACACGCTCAAGGTCATCGGGTAATCTAGCTGTGCTAGTCAGTCTGCCGAGCGGCTCTCGTGTAAAAGAGGTTTGATGCACGAAAAGCTCAACTTCTTCTCCGCGATCATTATGGGACGTTTTAATGAGTATGAAAAGCACAGCTTCTTTACAAATAGAGCAGCGAGAAAGCGTGGAGAACACAGCCTGATTAATTTGGTAATCGAACTTCAGTTGAAATGAAGCGTCGTTTCCACATTCTGGACATTCTGTATTAGCTGATTTTGGAAGCTTTGTTTGTCCGTATTTCACAACCGAATTAATAGTAGTCTGTTGTATCTTTCTCATCATATACCCCCTGGATCGATTTTGAGCAACTTGTTGTGGATTGTGTATCTATTCTTACATTTAATCATTGAGTTTATTTATTTTGAATTATAAAAACATATCATCAACTTATAATTTTCGCCCCTAATGGAAATTTAAGGGGGTTTGAAATGAATTACTTGTATGGAAATGGAAAAACGAATCAAAAGTCCTTTCTTGAAAGAGAGTAATAAAGTACCAAAATTGTGAATTTATTGACAGATGTGGCGAGCGAATTCTACACTATAGTTTAATGAACGATAGGAGGTATGACTATGGAACAACACCTTTGGAACCAATTATGGAAAGAACATGATCGAGCAAAAGATCTCTTAACATTCGCTTCTTCACACACGCCGGAAATCCCTTCAAAAAGTTCTCAAAAAAATCCAGGTTATGCATCTGGACCAGATCCTGCTTATGATAAAAGGAAACTGACGGGGTTGATCCTCGGACCGGTCCTTTTTCTTAGCATAATGTTGTTTTTTAATCCAAATGGTCTTTCAGAAGCAGGCTTGGCCATCTTAGCAAGTACGGCGTGGATTGCAACGTGGTGGATTACAGAAGCCATTCCGATACCAGCAACGTCTCTTTTACC
This sequence comes from Anaerobacillus sp. 1_MG-2023, assembly GCF_030547345.1. Classification (NCBI taxonomy): domain Bacteria; kingdom Bacillati; phylum Bacillota; class Bacilli; order Caryophanales; family Bacillaceae; genus Anaerobacillus; species Anaerobacillus sp. 1_MG-2023. The sequence continues at coordinate 245,913 of NZ_JAUORD010000002.1, forward strand.
ATTAATTTTATTTCCACTAACGGGCGGACTTAAAGGTGATTTAACAGCATCAGCGTATGGCGATAACACCATTTTTCTCTTTATGGGTGGTTTTTTGATCGCGCTTACAATGCAGAAATGGCATTTACATAAACGGATTGCTCTTTTCATTATATCAGCAATAGGAACAAGTACAGAGAGAATTGTACTTGGCTTTATGATTGCAACAGGCTTTTTATCAATGTGGATCTCAAACACGGCAACGGCTATGATGATGGTGCCAATTGGGCTGGCCGTGATTTATCAAGTATCCGAGCAGCTTGATATGAAACAAGAAGAAGGTGCGCCGCAATTTAATTTTGGGAAAGCCATTATGCTTGGTATCGCGTACAGTGCCTCAATTGGTGGTCTAGCAACATTGATTGGAACACCTCCTAATACCATCTTTGCAGCCGTGGTCAATGAGCTATATGGCATCGAGATTTCATTTGCCCGCTGGATGATGTTTGGCGTACCTCTAACTGTTCTTCTTTTATTCGGCTGCTGGTATTACCTTGTGAAAATGGCATTTCCGATGAATGTTAAAGAGCTGCCAGGCGGGAAAGAGGTGATTAATAAGGAGAAAGCGGATCTTGGGAAAATGTCTATGGAAGAAAAGGTCATTATGGTGGTTTTTTCTTTCACTGCGGTTGCCTGGATTAGCCGTTCCTTTGTTTTAAGTGAGCTTAATCCGAATATAAATGACACTGTCATCGCGATGACTGCAGCGCTATTACTTTTTCTTATACCTGCCCCTTCGAAAAAAGGTGCCTTTCTTTTAGATTGGGATACAGCAAAAGGATTACCATGGGGAATCCTTCTATTATTTGGAGCCGGACTCGCCATAGCTTCTGGCTTTCAGGAGTCAGGACTTGCAAACTGGATTGGGGAGCAATTAACGGTTCTTGAAGGCATTCATCTGTTCGTCATTTTACTACTTGTCACATCGCTTGTTATTTTCTTAACGGAGATTACATCAAATACGGCGACGGCGACAATGATGTTTCCAATCATGGCGTCTCTATCATCCGCGATCGGAGTTCATCCTTATGCTCTAATGATTGGGGCAGGAATTGCGTCAAGCTGTGCTTTTATGCTTCCGGTTGCAACCCCTCCGAACGCCGTTGTATTCGGGTCAGGCTATTTAAAAATCCCAGATATGGCGAGAGCAGGTTTCTGGCTAAATCTAACATCTGTCGTCATCATTACTCTGGCGATTTATTTTTATATGCCAGTGGTGTGGGGAATTGATCTCACTCAAATTCCCAATCAGTTAAAATAAAAGTAAGATAGAAAATTGAAGGTGATGATCAAGTGTCAGTTGTTCTAAATAACAATCAGCCATATAAATCAAAAGATGCGGGTTTCTGGCGGGCGACGGTTAGTCTTGGATGTGGAGCATTATTAGTCTTTTCGGCACTTTATGCTTTTCAACCATTGCTTCCAATATTTGCGAGTGAATTTCATTTAACGGCAACAACGTCAAGCTTACTTATGTCTATGCCCGTCATCACGATGATACCGGGACTTCTTATACTTGGCTTTGTTTCAGACCGCTATGGGCGAACAGTAGTGATGAAAATATCGCTCCTTTTTGTCCTTAGTTCATTACTAATAATGCCCTTTATGAATTCATTCCTTCTTCTGCTCATTATTCGATGTATTGAGGGATTCTTTCTTGCAGGTATACCGGCATCGGCGATGGCTTATCTTGCAGATGAAGTAGCTCCAAGTAACGTAGGACTTGCTACGAGCATTTTTATTGCGAGCAATGCAATGGGGGGGCTTAGTGGACGAGTCGCAACAGGATATTTGACTGACTTATATAGTTGGCAAGTAAGTTTTATCATCCTTGCAGGGTTTGCTATTATAGCAATCATTTGCTTTTATTGGCTCCTGCCACCCTCTCGCTTTTTTAAGGGGGGAAATAGCAGTGTTATAAAGGATATGAAAGGAATGTTTGTACATTTAAGAGATCGTCGACTCTTATCGCTATTTACGCTTGGCTTTCTTATTCAAGTGATCTTTACGGGCGTGTGGACATATTTGCCTTTCTTCCTTAAACAAGATCCATTTTCTCTTTCGTTAAAATGGATCTCCCTTGCTTATTTTGCGTATATTCTCGGAGTAGTTTCACCACCAATTGCAGGACGAATTTCATCTCGCATTGGCTTACGGCGCACGATGGTAACGGGCCTATTATTATTAACGTTAGGAGTTGGCATTACACTATATCAAGAACTAACTGTGGTAATGATTGGGCTTTGCGTTATTTGTGCAGGGTTTTTCATTTCTCATTCGATGGCATCAGCTTCTGTTGCAAAGACGGCAGAGCATCATAAGAGTGGGGCATCTAGTTTTTATTTGATTAGTTACTATGCCGGGGTAGCAGCAGGTAGTTCGGGCGTTGGTATCCTATGGGACGGTTTGGGATGGATAGGGGTAGTGAGCTTACTTATTTTTATTTTGCCGCTTTTATTATTATTTTCACAAAAACAGGTTTCAAAAAGATATCATTATGAAGACTTACGAGGAGAGAAAGCACGATGAACATTAGAAGGGCTAGAAAAGGTGATGAGGAATGGATTACTTATTTGCTTTCAGAAATGGGGTATGAGACGTCTGTATGCGAAGTGACGGAGCGTCTAAAACCAATTTTGTCAGATCCTTTGTACGTCACGCTTGTTAGTGAAAAACAGGAGTCTTTGATTGGACTGCTGGGAGTGCATTATGAACGATCTTATGTTGCTAATATTCTTGTTGCAAGAATTATTACAATGGTAACGGCAAAAGATTATCGGCAGCAGGGAGTTGGGAAGACTCTGCTTTTGGAAGCAGAAAATCTGGCTCGTGAAAAGGGTGCCTCAACCATCGTTTTAAATAGTGGGAATCGGGATGAAAGGAAGTCTGCCCACCTTTTTTACGAAGCGTGTGGGTTTACGGGGAAATCCACGGGGTTTTATAAATCGATAGATTGATAATAGGAAAAGCCTGCCATCTTTAAAAGGTGGCAGGCGCTTAAAGTTTACTTTCTAGTAAATCCTTCTTCATCAAGATATTGGATCGCTTCGTTACGAGAAGGGAATGTACCATCAAGGATATCTCCAGCATAAACATTCCATAGTTCGAGCTCAGGCTCATACATTAATTCCAGAGTTTGATCTTCATCGTTTACCCAAACTTGGATCTCAATATCTGAACCAGGAAGAACAGAAAGCGATTGAATGGATTCACCTATGATTTTACGAAGCTCGTTGCTTGAGAAATCACGGATATTAACCATTCCTCTTTCATCTAATGGATACCCTTCAATAAGGTCACCAAATACATAGCCGTTGCCATTAGGGTGAAGATGATAAACAACATTTTTCTTATCAATAACCGCTTCTTCATAGTGAAAATTCACACGTCCAAGAGAAACGTCTTTTCGTGTCAGTTCAGGAAAGGATGATTCAATAATTTCTAATTTTTCTTCAAAAGTTAGCATAATGCCTCCATGTGCTTCAATAGTCTTTCTATATTCATTTTGAACAGGAAACTTCCAATTCAAACATACTGCACCTTATCTTATCATGGCTTATGACAAAATTGTATGCTTTGAATGAAGTTCATGAAGAAAATTAGCGATATCTGCTTTGTTTTTTAAATGTATTATGGTTTTATCGGGGGAAGTTTGTTCTAACTGTTCGAATCTACTTCTCATTTTTTCTTTACGAGGATAATAGGTCGTCCAAATGAAAGTTAAAAAAGACCAATCCACTTTCTCTTTACACCCTTTGCCCATATCAGGACGAGTTTGACCGATATGAGTGACCCATCGTTTTAGCACCCTGTAAATGCAAAGCCATCTCGGAACATCTAAGTAAATAATCGTATCAGCTCGTGCAACCCGAATATCGTAAGAATTGCTATAATTCCCTTCCATGATCCATTTTTCAGTCATAGCAATCTTTTGCTGGGTATCACGGAATTCGACAAGACTTGTTTCCACCCAATTGGGCTTCCAGAAAAGGGTATCAAGATGATAAACTTTCAAATCTAGAATTTCACCAAGGCGACGGGCGAAAGTGGATTTACCCGCCCCGCCGGAAGAGCCCATTACCATAATTCGGTTCATATCCTTGCTCCTTCCAGTATTATACACTACTAAAGTTTACCAAAAATTAACGTAAGCAAACAGGCCTAACGAATGATGAAGAGCAGAAGAGGACAGTTGTTTATCGAATGGATCGAAAACCCAAAAAAATGTGAATAAGGCAAAAGATGAGCAGCTTACAAACCATTATTTCTTTAGGAAAACAGCTTGTTTAAAAAAATCTTCCTTGTGACGCAGGTATTACAGACAAGTAGCTTAATGAAGCGAACGTCCGTATTAATCTATATCAGATTGCTATGTTATGATCAAATGACTAGATTAGTAATGTGGGAGGTTTTGTTATGAAACGTCGATCGAAAAATCTTATAACCTTCCTTTTTATAATAGGAGTCGGTATCTTTTGTATCTATATAAGTGATGATCTTGAAAAACAATTCATAAAGAAGGATGTGCCCTTACCAACTGATCTTCACCCAAAGGTTAATGAAGCAAGAAAGGCGTTGATGAATCGAGCTGCCGAAGCTGGAATAGAAATTGTGATAACCGCTGGGCATCGAACGAAAGAAGAACAGGATGCTCTTTATGAAAAGGGACGTTCTACTGGGGGCCAGGTGGTGACGAACGTAGCGGGCGGCGGTTCCTATCATAACTACGGACTAGCAATTGATTTTGCATTAAAGTTAGATGATGGTGACGTCGTTTGGGATATGAAGCGAGACGATAATGGCAACGGGAAGTCAGATTGGATGGAGGTTGTTGACATGGCGAAAGACCTTGGTTTTGAATGGGGAGGCGATTGGAGTAGCTTCAAAGATTATCCTCATCTTCAAATGGATTTTGGTTTCACAATGCGAGAGTTAAAGAATGGTCATAGGCCAGATGAGAGTGAATATGCGACAAACTAGCTTAGAGTGATATGGTTATGAGAACAAGACAGGCTGTGGGGGCTATCGTAACGTATAAGCACCGTTTTTTGATCGTTCATAAAACAAAGATGAATACCAAAGCTGGACAAGAGTCTCAGGGTGAAACGTGGGATTTCGTTAAAGGTGGAGTAGAAGACGAGGATAGAGACGTTGAAGCTTCGATTAGAAGAGAATTGCTAGAGGAAACGGGATCAGTAAAATACAAGCTGATGAAGAGGTTTGATGAATCGATCACATTTGAATTTCCAGCTGAGGTTCAATGTAAAATTGGCTATCACAACCAGGTTATCCCCATGTTTCACTATGAGTACGAGGGGGATGAACAGGATCTTAGCCCGCTTGATAAGGAAATTGATCAGCTGCGTTTTGTTGGTGAAAAAGAGTTATTGCTCATGCTTAAGCACCCTGAAACACAGGAGTTCATTAAACAGGCTAACTTCGAACGAAAAAATAGTAAGGATTTTAAAAAAGAGGTTTAGGTATTTGGAGAAGGGGTAAATTCAAACTAACATAATTTTCCCCCTTTTGTACCGTCCGTTAAATCGGGCGGTACTTTTTTTGCTAAGAGTGCTTGAAAGAGAGGGAGTGTAAATCTTTCTAAAATGGAAATGTAAATGATGAGACATAAAACTCTTAGCGGTTGAAACTTTCTAAATTCTTGAAAATTCCAGCTGTTACCGATAGGATAAGAACAGCAACCAAACAACAGGGAAGTAGACGAACTTAACCTTTTGCCGTTCGCTATTGGATAGGAGAATATCATGTGGAACCGTAATTTTACTCAGTATTTGTATGTATTTTATTTATTTGTTTTTCTATTGGATGTGATTTACCTTTTCTGGTCTAATTCTTCCCTTTATACCGTAATTGGCTTGTTTGCAATTATAATGATTGTCATTAATTTTAAGGAAGCCGATCGTGTATTTAAAATACTTGGCATCATCCTTCTATCCGCGGGGGCAGTTTTCTATTTATCTAGCAATGAGTCTATCACAAAAATCCCCTCCTTTTTTGCGGGAAATATAGGATTGCTTTTTCTTATATCGATGCTTCCATGGATGAATACCGTTGTTAAAGCTGGGAGATATAATAAGCTACTACAAACGTTATTGGGTGGCAATGTGAAAGGGATGGGAGAATTATATGTGCGTGGAGAAGCGACTATGGTTTCTCTCGCTGCATTTTTAAATCTATCGTCTGCTACCATTTCTCAAGACCTCTTAAAAAAACAGTTGAAGAATGCTAACACAAACGTTAGAAATAGCTTTATAGCAAGGTCTACTTTGAGAGGATATTCACTTGCTCTGCTATGGAGTCCGTTAGAAATATTGTTAGCTACTTCGATTTTTATTACGAATGCCAATTATTTAGAAGTATTACCATGGATGTTACTTATTGCTTTTCTTGGTTTTGCGATCGATTCGAGTATTGGAAAAATCATCTTTCGAAACGAAGTCGTTGAAGAAACTGGGGCTTCTACGAATTTGAGAAAGGGAAGTCGGAAGAAGTTAATTCAATTTATTCTGGCGCTTGTACTGTTCTTAATCGTGGTTGTATTTTTAACCAATGTAGTTCAGTTTAACTTTTTGTTTGCTGTAACGATCGCTCTGTTCCCGTTTGCTTACATTTGGGCGGTACTCCTGAAACGAAAAAGAAGCTTCCTTAAAATTGGCTGGCCAACTTGGAAAAGACAAACCAATCATTTACATAATTTTATTGTTTTACTACTAACCCTCTCTTTTTTTACAGAAACGTTAAATGGTTCTCCGTACTTACGGTATTTACAGGACCCTCTTGTGGCATTAGAAGGGCATCAAGTTTTTATTATGCTTTTCATTCAGGCAACTTTTCTTATCATGACACTATTAGGCGTCCATCCCATTGCAACAATGGGAATCTTTGGTGGGGTAAGTGAACTATTATTAAACACTTTTCCTTCTGTGACGTTAACGCTCCTGCTTGCAAGTAGCGCGATTGCTACCGTTCCTTCGGCTCCTTATGGGCTTATTGTTACACTCACTTCAGTTGGATTAAAAATGAATCCTTATAAAATCGTCTTAAAAAACATCCCATATAGTTTGATGTGTGGCTTTATAGGCGTTTTGATCGCTTATCTCACTTTATTTCTTTACTAGAATCATTGTGAAGATTAGGAGGTGCAAGGTGAAGTTTCAAAAGCAGTTTGTGCAATTGGTTCGTCTTTATTGTAAGGAAGAAGGAGAAGCATGGCTACAGGAGTTACCTGGAATCATCCATTACTGTGAACAAAAATGGTCAATGAAAATGGAAAACCCTTACCGTCTCTCTATTAATTATGTTGCCCCTGCTAAGCTTAGGAACGGAAAAGAAATAGTGGTGAAAATTTGTATACCAGGAGCTGACTTTCTTAATGAGCTAGAATCACTACGTTTATTTAAACATCACGGGATAGTGAAGGTCCTTGACTATGAAATAGAAAAGGGAATTCTCATTTTAGAGAAATTGTCACCTGGATATACGTTAGCTGAAATAGAGGATGACGAAACAGCCTGTTATTTAGCAGCGCAAGTTGTTCAAAGGCTTTCCCTTCCTGCTCCAAGAAACACTCGAATTCAAACGACGAGAGCAAGGGAAGAGGAGCTTCGAGATACGGTCAATCGTAATGAGAAAGGATACGGTCCGCTTTCCCAACATGTGCTCGTAAATGCACTAAGCATTTTTGCTAAGCTGAATCAAACAATCGCTCAATATAAGTTGCTTCATGGAGACTTTCATCATTATAATGTACTGGCTTCAGAACAGGGAGATTGGGTTGCGATTGATCCAAAGGGATTAATAGGTGAAGTAGAGTATGATTTGATCCAATTTCTTTTAAATCGTCTTCCTGATAAAGGGGTTTATGAAGTAACGAAAAAGCGGATAGAAATTTTAACAAATGAACTGAACCTGAATCTAGAGCGATTCTTTTTGTGGGGATATTGTCATGCCGTACTAGCGACAGCGTGGACAGTCGAAGGCATGAGCTATAGTAGCTGTTTTTATAGGATGATTTCTATTTTTGAGAGACTATATTTTGAATATTACGGAATTGAAATAGGGTGTTATGTAGATTAAGTAGTGATAAACAATGTTGCTTCTATTTGAAAAGGCTCAGAGCGATACGCTCTGAGCCTTTTTGATCGATGAAAATGTGGATGATTATTTTTTAGATTTAAAAGGCCACCAAATCCCTTTACCGAATGAGACAACAACAGCAGGAATTAGAAGTGGTAGAACGATTAGACCGTAAAGAAGTAAGCCAGTAATGACAATGGTCGCAATTTGCATTAAGCTAAGAACGCCTGAAGGCATCATGGCCCCGAATGTACCGGCTAGGATAATAGCGGCCGTGATGACTACCGTACCCATTTTTGCCATAGAGCGATGCATTGCTTCCCTAATCCCAATGGAAGCTTCTTCGTTAAAACGGTCGAGTAGGAAGATGGAATAGTCGACACCTAGTGCAATTAACATTACAAATCCAAAGAATGGAACTGCCCATGTGATGCCATCATAGCCTAGTAGATTAATAAAAATTAACTCCGATATCGCCATTGACGTAAAGTATGTGAGTAACAGCGAACCAATCATAACAAGTGGCATGATCATGGAGCGGAAAAGGAGTGTTAGAATAGTAAACAAACCGACAAGCATGATAATGACTGTTCTAGTAAAATCACTTGTTGAAATGTCAGATAGATCACTGTTAATACTTGCTACGCCGTTATAAGCGACAGTTGCATCTTCAAGCGGCGTACCGTCAATCGTTCGTGATACCGTTTCTTTAATTTCTCTTACAGTATCAATAGCTTCCGTAGAATAAGGGTCTTTCTTTAAAATAACTTCAAGTGTAACCGCTTTTTGTTCATCGAAGGCATAGCGATCGATGGCAGGCTCAAATTCTTCGTCTTCAAGGGTTCCATCTGGAATAAATACACCTGTATTCCGAAGAGCTTTCGAATTACCCATATCGGTCACGATGTCAGCAGCATCTTGTAAGCCGTTCTTTATTTCATCAAGGCCATCAATGGATGAACCCACACCTTTAGATAGTTCAGTAATGCCACCGCTTAGCTCAGACGTCTGACCAGCCTGACCTTGTAGATCCGAAGAAGCGCCAGCGAGGCCCTGTTGGATTTGTCCGAGCTGTTGTTGCACCTGCCCAAGCTGTTCGGAAGCAGCAGCAACATTTTGCGATTGTTGAAGCCCAGCGGAAATAGAGCCAAGTTGATCGTTAATTTGCCCCAGTCCATTTACGGCTTCTTCAAGTCCACCAGCGTTGCTGCTAGAAGGAATTTGGTTACTAATATTATCCAATCCATTTTGAACTTCGGTTAGGCCGTTTTGAACATCATCGATGCCATTCGTTGCTTCGTTGAGCCCATCCCCAACTTGTGCAAGTTGTGAATCAACATAAAGATCATCAATCACATCTCCTGCTGGTCTTGTAATGGACCTAACGGAATCAACGTTATCATTTTTCTCAATTTCTTTACTAATTGTTTCGATATAAGGAAGATAATCTTCTGTAACAATATCTTGATCCTTCTGAATGATCACTTTTACCGGAAGTGAATCACCTTGGCCGAATCCTTCCTCAATTGCATTTAATCCTTTAACAGATTCATAGTCACTACCAATCTCGTTTACTGTATTAAACGACAGTTGATCGTCGTAAGTGAAAAGTAGTGGAACCATAATAACAGCGACAACGAGCATAGACCAAATGGGCTTGTTAATAGAGAAACGACCAAACGAAGTCCACAGTTTACTATCTTTGTGTGACGCTGATTTCTTTGAAGGCCAGAACAACTTATCTTTTAATAAGGCCATAAAGAATGGCACAAGCGTAAACAGGACGAGCATAAGAATCGCGATTCCTACAGCAACCCCAACAGCTGATTTAAATATCGGGAAGTCTGCAAAGCCAATCGCTGCGAAACCGATGAATACAGCTAATCCACTAATTAATAAGGTACGGCCTGCTGTTTTGTAAGTATTCACAATCGCATCTTCTACAGAATGTCCCTCAGTTAATTCTTCTTTATATCTGCTTAAGAGGAGGATACAATAGTCTGTTCCAATCCCGAACAGGACGGCAACGAGAAAAATCTGAGTATAGTTGGATACAGGAAAGCCGATCCAATCAATTAAAAAAGCTACAATTGATTGACTTAGGAGATACGTAACCCCTACTGCAAGTAAAGGAATGAAAGGGGTTGTAATCGAACGAAAAACGGCCAAAAGTAGAACGAAAATCAACACAACAGTAATGATTTCAGTACGTTCAAGTCCTTTTTGAGCACTTTCATTCACATCGTGATTAATAATGGATTCACCTGTAAGATAAGCGGTCGTATTGTCTGGAATTAGATCCTGACGAATATGATTGGCGAGTTCATTCACTTCATCGTCTGTTCCATCGACTGTAATGGGAAGAAGGATGGTTTGTTCGTCTTCTGAAACAAGTTGATCAGACATCTCTTCACTTTCAAATGGATCGAGTACTTCTTTTATGAGTGAACCTTCTTCAGCAATTTCTTCAGCAATTGAAGAAACTTTTTCTTTAGAGTCCTCATTTACTGGTTCATCGAAGGTGAAGACAAGTGAAATGGTTTCATCGCCCACACCAGCTTCCTCAAGAATGTCTGCGGCTATTTTTGAATCTGCATTTTCAGGTAATTGAAAGGTTCCAGCATCTTCAGCCTGTTTCGTAAGGTTAGGGGATAAAACAAATAGAACGGCTGTTAGAGCAATAAGTGCAATGGCAATTGGCCATTTGAATTTTAAAATTTGTCTCATTTTGCATCTCCTTCTGCTTTTAAAATTGAACTTAACTTGCGGAAAATACGCAGGAATTCATCGATTTCCTCTTCATGAAAATCGTTTAAAACGATTTTCTCGACATGTTCATAGATCACTTTATCAAATAAGTCGACAACGTCATTTCCTTTTTCAGTAAGCGTAATCGATTTCCCTCTTAGGTCCTCTTCGGAATCAACTGTGACCACGAGTCCTTTCATCTCAAGTTTTTTATAACGGTTTGATATAGCGCTTTTGTGAACACCTTGTAAAGAAGCGAGCTTCCCAGGTGAAATACGACCTGATTTAGAAATAATTTGAAGCATCTGAAGCTGCTCTGAAGAATATTCTTCAAATAGTTGATGCTCAAAAGAACGAATAATTCGTTCTGTTCCATACATGATCACTTCTTCGAAAAGCTCAACGGCTTCACATAACTTCTTATTCATTTACCATTCCTCCACTAGTTTACCCTCTAAACATTATTAGTTTACCCTCTAAACTATGGTTTTTGCAACTATTTAATACGCATGAATTTTGAAGGTTAGTCAAAGGGAGGAGGTCATGATAACGTTTTAAGTTAACGATAAGGTGGAGAGGGTGGAGAGGAAGAATAGGTCTCGTTTTAAATAACTTTCAATAAGAGTAGTAAGGTATCTTGATGAAATTCTGATTCTGTTCATTGAATTTCTTTTTCAATACACGAGAAATCTACCAAAAGATAAAATAAAATGTAAATTTGCAGAATTTTGGCGCAATATGTATTGCATAATACGATCGACGGTATTATGATTAAAGAAACCATCGCTTGTTCGTTAAAACGAAAGGGAGGAATGAGAATGAAGAGTACTGGTGTGGTTAGAAAAATTGATGAACTAGGCCGAATTGTCATTCCAAAAGAACTCCGACGAACTTTAGATATTAACGTGAAAGATCCAATTGAAATCTTCACAAGTGAAAACAGGGTGGTCTTACAAAAGTATCAGGCAGATATGGCATGTATGGTTACTGGAGAGATATTAGACGAAAATCAAACATTTGGAAATGGAAGCATTGTTCTTAGTCCAGAAGGAATGGCGCTTCTGAGAGAAGAATTGGAAATGAAGCTAGGAAAGAAAAATGAGGAAATACTTAAAGCAAAATAAGTGTTATCTGTAACACCCTTCCAAAGGAGAAGGGTGTTTTTTTGTTAACAGTAAGTTAATGAACGTTGTTGGATATCCAATAGAATAGGTGAAATTTTGGGAGTTTATCATATAAGCTAATATACCTTCTAACAATTGAGATTCTTTCTAAAGATCATATAAGATAGCGTGAGAACTTTCTACTAATGAAAGTTAAAATGATAAAAAGATAAGCTTGGCCTAATAACGTAATTTCAATAATAGCTCTCTTAAATGAGGATCTTCCATCATTGAAGACCCAAATTTTCTAGTAATTTCAGTTAATACAATATCATGATAGAAGAACTCTGTGAAAAAGGTAACTAATGGTCTTGATTTGGTGTGAATCGCCTGCCAGCTTGTATCTTCGATTCCGGCAAATAAAACGTCCTCATTATCTACTATAACAATACGACTTCGCTCTAACTTTTGGTGAGCGCTGTCGGGAATTAAAGTTGTTACGTTTTTAAGATTAGAATCTATCTCTCCAATTGAATGTAACTCAACGATAACGCCTTCAGCTTCTTTTTCCGCAAGCAAGGAGAGGTGTTGCTCGATATCATCGGCCCAGCCCGAAAAGATAATAGAGCTCGATGATTGTTGAAGTAACTCTGAGACAAGGGAATGAATCGACTGATCTTCTTTAAGTGTCCAAACGCGATCATCTGCTTGCTTCTTACGAGTTTGAATTGATTTCAATTGTGTAATACTTTCGGTGAAATCACTTTTAAGCTTGGTGATCGCTGAATCAATTGGAAGAGCGGTATAAAGTCTTTTTTTCTCAGTGGTTGATTCTAACACCATCCCTTTCTCAATCATACGACGGATAACGTCATAAACCTTGGAACGAGGGACACCAGAACGTTTTACAATAGTCGTGGCATCCAGTGCTTCATCTATTGTAATCAGCGCTTCATAGACTTGACTTTCATATTGAGTAAATCCAAACTCTTGCAGCATGTGTCGATTCTCCTTGCTTCATCTAATCTTTTCTATAATGATAGCACATCAACTGACCAGTCAAAAGCGTCCTTCATTTAACTATTGCCTTCCATTCTAAAAAGAGTTACTCTTTTAGTGGTAACTTAATAAGAGGGGTGCAAGAAGTAATGAATAAACGTGTTTACTTACTTACGATTGTTTCATTTGTAGTAGGAATGGTGGAATTAATTATAGGAGGAATTCTTGATCTGGTAGCAGAAGATCTTCAAATAAGTTTAGGGAAGACAGGTTTATTAATTAGTGTTTTTTCTATCGTATTTGCATTAATGGGTCCAGTTCTACTTTCTGTAACTGCAAAAATAGAACGGAAAAACTTGATGCTATTCTCACTCGTTATTTTTTTAATAGGGAATCTAATCGCAGTCATTAGTACAACGTTTAGTCTGTTAATGACAGCGAGAATTATCTCAGCGGCAAGTGGTTCTCTTCTTGTTGTGCTATGTGTCACCATTGCTTCCAATATAGTAAAACAGGAATATCGCGCAAGAGCTATAGGGGTTGTATTTATGGGGATTAGTGCTTCTCTAGTTTTGGGAGTGCCAATTGGATTAATGCTTGGAAATGCATTTGGATGGAAAGCGCCTTTTGTTTTGATCCTAGTTCTCACACTGTTATCAATGGTGGGAGTTACCTTGTTTATGGAGAAGATTCAGCCTAAACCCGCAGTTCCACTTCGTAAACAGCTACAAACACTGAAAGATAGCCGTGTATTATCAGCACAGTTAACATCCTTAATGTTTTTAACAGGTCACCTAACTCTTTATGGATATCTAACGCCGTTTCTCAAAACAATACTTGGATTATCAGGAAGTTGGGTAAGTATTGTTTATCTGATCTTTGGAGTGGCTGCAGTTGCCGGGGGCGGACTAGGTGGAATGGCTTCAGATCGATTTGGAACAAGACCAACAATACTTATATCGATTATGGTTTTTGCTGTTGCAATGTTTATTATTCCCTTTTCAACTTTCTCCTTTCCGGTCTTTCTTATCATAATGGTAATTTGGAGTATGCTGAGCTGGGGGATCACACCTGCACAACAAAGCTATTTAATTGAACTTGCGCCAGAATCATCTGATATTCAACAAAGCCTGAATAATTCTGCTCTTCACCTCGGAATTGCAATGGGTTCCTCGGTTGGAGCTTTTGTCATTGAAAACAGCTCAGTTGAAATGAATGCCACTGTTGGAAGTGCCTTTATTTTACTTTCACTTGCTGCCGCGGTATTTTCTATGAAGAGAGATAGCGGGAAAGCGTCAACGCAATTGAACAATCAAGCAGGTTAGTTGAGATTAAGAATTTATTTTGAAATAATATGGATAGACAATCCAAAAGGAGAGTTTACTCATGAATGTACTGGTTATTGGAGCAAACGGCCAGGTAGGTCAAAAAGTTGTCAATCTTCTTGATCATAACAAAGACTATTCCTTAAAGGCGATGGTCCGAAAGAAAGAACAGGCGGATGAATTAGCAAACCGCGGAATTGAATCAGTAGTAGCGAGTCTTGAAGACTCAGTCGATACCATTTCTGAGGCTATGAAAGGGAGCGACGCCGTTATTTTTGCTGCTGGTTCTGGTGGAAGTACTGGATCAGATAAAACATTATTAGTAGATCTAGATGGAGCAGTAAAAACGATCGAAGCAGCTGAAAAACTTGGCATTAAGCGTTATGTGATGTTGAGTGCACTTCAAGCACACAACAGAGAAAATTGGAGTGAGGCATTATTGCCATACTACGCTGCAAAACATTACGCTGATAAAGCGTTAGAAGCAAGTTCATTGGACTATACTATTGTGCGCCCAGGTGGTCTTTTAAACGAAGAAGGAACTGGCAAGGTGTCAATCGCTGAGAATCTAGGACGTGGATCGATCCCACGTGATGATGTAGCTGAGGTTATCGTTTCTACACTAATGAAAAAAAATACGATTCGCCGATCTTTCGATTTGATTTCTGGGGATAGCTTGATTACTCAGTCAATAGGATCTCTATAATAATAAGGTGACCGATTCTTTATGCGAAAGAATCGGTTTCCTTACTTTTCTTATTTAAAGAATACAAAATGCTGTTGAGTTTACGGTAAGAGATCTTTACAATATGTATTGAGTACATAAATCTTTTCATCTAAAAGGAGTCTAACTATGGAAAAAGTATTGATTTTCGGACATAAAAATCCTGATACGGATACGATCACTTCTGCTCTCGTTTATGCCGATTTAAAAAAGAAGCTTGGCATGAATGTAGAGGCAGTCCGCCTTGGTGCAGTCAATGGAGAAACACAATACGCGTTAGATCAATTTAATGTGGAAGCTCCACGAATGGTTCAAACCGTTTCGAATGAAACAAATGAGGTTATTCTTGTTGACCACAACGAACGTCAACAGAGTGCAGAGGATATTGAAAATGTTCGGATTCTAGAAGTGATTGATCATCACCGCATTGCGAACTTCGAAACAGCTGACCCTGTTTATTACAGAGCAGAGCCGGTTGGTTGTACAGCAACGATTCTAAATAAGTTATACAAAGAGAAGAATGTTCAGGTTGATAAAAACATAGCTGGTCTTATGCTTTCTGCGATCATTTCTGACTCTCTTCTTTTCAAATCACCAACATGTACGGAGGAAGATATAGCTGCGGCTAGCGAACTTGCTGAAATAGCGGGAGTAAATGCCGAAACATATGGTCTTGAAATGCTTAAGGCTGGGGCGGATATGAGCAGTAAAACGCCTGCTGAACTGATCTCTCTTGATGCGAAAGAATTTGGTATGGGAGCTTCTAAAGTGGAAGTAGCTCAAGTCAACGTTGTTGATACTCTCGATGTTCTTGCTCGTCAGGATGTAGTTGAAGAAGAAATGAGAAAAACGATCGAAGCTAAAGATCTTGATCTTTTCTTACTCGTTGTAACGGACATTCTTACTAATAACTCAACGGCTTTAGCACTAGGTAAACAAGCAAATAAAGTCGAGAAGGCTTTTGATGTCACATTAATTGAAAACCTTGCTGTACTTGAAGGCGTTGTTTCTCGTAAGAAACAAATCGTTCCTGTTCTAACAGAAACGTTTACAGCTTAATGATCGTTCCAAACGTGGACAGATTCTAAGGGGATCTGTCCACGTTTTATTCATTTATTGTGAAAAAACATCATAAAAGTCATACTAAATATACACGTTAAAATTTATGAAGCTGCTTTCTAATAGGTTCATAATCAAAGAGTTTCCCTTCGTAAATTAGTAAAAGCCTTTCGCATTTGCGAAAATCATCTGGAGTAACAAGTGCTGGAAGCTTGTCCCAAAGTTGAATGCCTGAACGATAAAGAACTTCAGCAACAAATTGAGAACAAAAATAAGAATTACTAAACTCAATAGGTTCATTTATTGAAACCCCCAAAACGCCGAGAATATTGTACAAAAACCGCTGTTTGTTTCGAATGAATATCTTTAGCAAGCGCTTCATTTTGTGTACATCACGTTCCGTTACATTGAGTTCATAGATTACGCATGTCGTCATGGGGTATCGGCTGTATGTCCCCGTTAGGACATCTTCTTTCACAAATCCGCCATTTAGAGGATTGCCAGGTTTTTTTCTTCCAAAGCTATACATATCATTTAATTCTTCATCGAAGGCAAGTGATGCATGATTGTAAGGAGCTTTAGTATATTTCTTAATCGATTTTGTAAAGAGTGTACCGGTATCAGAAAGTAAAATATATATTTTTTGACTCATCATGGTATCCTTATACATTTGACGTTTACTCTCATTATACATAAATAGATTGATAAGGAGGTACCTCTTCTGGAAAGCACAATATGGATATTGGCAATTATTTTAATAGGTCTTTTATTTGCACAGGCTGTTTTTCTTGTTGCGAAGAATAAGCAGCCAACCAAGGACTTTACGGGACTATCGTTAAAAGTAAAAACGTGGTGGGGCATGTTTGTTGTTTTTTGTCTTGCCACACTATTTAACCCAATCGTTTCCTTGTTTTCTTTAATGATATTAAGCTTTTTCGCATTAAAAGAATATTTCTCAATGATGAAAACTCGGAAAGCTGATAGAAGGATTTTTCTATGGTCCTATGTCGCTATCCCACTCCAATTCTATTGGATCCTAATCGATTGGTATGGAATGTTCATTGTGTTTATACCAGTTTATGTTTTCTTATTGCTACCGCTTCCACGTATTATAGGAAAAGGGACGCTAGGTTTTCTAAGATCAGTTAGTTCGACTCAATGGGGGTTAATGCTAATGGTTTTTGGTCTAAGCCACCTTGCCTATTTCCAAATAGCTAGCCCAATTTATGGAGCCAATTTAGTGTTATTTCTTGTATTGCTAACTCAGGTAAATGATGCAGTTCATTACATTATTTCTCTTTATCTAGGCAGGCGTAAAGTCGTTCCATCCTCCAACCCTTATCTTACTTTAGAAGGATTTTTAAGCGCAATTATCGTCACAACAGCACTAGCCTATATGTTATTTCCTTATTTAACGCCTTTTGGTACGTTGTTTGGAGTTTTATCAGGAGTTCTAATCAGCGTCGCTGGCTTTCTTGGTAGTCTAACAATTTCCGTTCTGAAAAGGGATCTCTTACTTGGTGACGATCGAAGAATGAAGGCTTTGGAGGGAAATTACTTAAATAGAGTGGATAGTCTTGCATACACATCACCTGTTTATTTCCATGTAATTCGGTACTTTTTTGATTTTATGTAAGTAAAAGAGCATGTTTCATACAGTGAGGAAAGATATTTTAGCTTGTTGTTATCGAGGATGCGACAAAAAAAGCACGACAGCAGAAAATACCGCGGTCGTGCCTTACGTTTATTCACCTAGCAAAGATAATCCACCATCGACAATAATCGTTTGCCCACGAATCATACGTGCTGCTGGAGTTGTTAAGAAATAAGCGGTATCTGCCATATCTGTAGGCTCTACTAGGCGTCCAGCTGGATTTCTTTCCTTAGCAGATTCTAATAATTCTTCTCTGTTTGGAAAATGTTTAAGAGCGTCCGTATCCACAGCGCCACCAGAAACAGCGTTCACGACAATTCCTTTTGGTGATAATTCAACAGCGAGATAGCGAGTAATCGCTTCTACGGATGCTTTAGATACGCCAACAGCAACATAATTTGGAAGTGCCCTGATTGATCCAAGACTTGATAGGGCTACAATCGCTCCTCCACCATTTTTCTCCATGATTTTAGCGGCTTCTTGTGCAGCAAATAGATATGCTTTAGCATTGATGTTCTGTGTCCAATCCCAATGACTTTCTTCTATTTCCATTAGAGGTCTTAAAACACCTGAAGCGGCATTGTTAACAAATACATCAAGTCGACCAAATGTTTCTTCTGTTTCATGAAATAAAGAAGTGATTTGCTTCACTTCACCAACATTTGCTTTAACGATATGTACGGTAATGCCATATTCGCTTTCTAATTCTTGTTTTGTTTGTTCCGCATCTTTCTTCTTTCTCATAAAGTTGAGAACAAGGTTGTAGCCTTCGGAAGCAAATTTTCGTGCTATTGCTTTACCGATACCTCTTGTTCCACCTGTGATTAGCGCTACTTTATTACTCATCATAAGTCACCTCTTCAATATTTACTCCAACCTATCATACAGGAACAAGGAGCATGTGAAAAGTTTCGCGAAATCAAACTGAGGTGAATTGGTAGAAAAAACTTTTAAGTTAGAGGGTGTATTCAATGGAAAAGAATACAATTATGATATACTTTCATCTAGAAACAAATTATGCTAAATAGTTGATTAGAGCATGGAGATGAAAGTGAATATATTAAAATCAGTTTTGGTCAAAGCTGCCAGTAAACTGTTTATTTAGGGAGCTGATTTGAAGAAAACTTTTTTGGTGAATAATGGATGGAATGAGTCTCCTTGGTTTAAGGATCCAATACTTGAGAGAAGTGTTGAAGACAGAAATGATGTATAATTGCAGCTTTTCTTTCAGAGGGGCATTATAAACTAAAAGCGCTTTCGTGGATTGGTAAGATGATTTTTTATGAAAAACACATCCAAAGTAGACTGAGTAACGTTAGCTATACATAAGCTTCCTGCCTCTTCAGGCTAGCGTCAGTTGCGATGAAAAGGAGAATGATATGAGAGAACTTAACGATGCCGAGCTGTATGTTAAGGTGCAGGCAAAGGATAAAGAAGCTCTCTCATCTCTTTACGATCGATATGAAAAGTTGTTATATTCTTTCTCATATCGAATTGTAAAAGATGGAGGACTTGCAGAAGAAGTTATGCAAGAAGTGTTCATAAAGCTATGGAAAGGGAAGGCCGAGTATAGTGCTGACAAAGGGAAATTCTCTTCTTGGCTCCTTACAATGACGCGGCATACAGCAATTGATTTGCTCCGCAAACAATCAAAAGAGCCAGATTTTGAACTGGATGAACGAGACTCTCTTCATAGTGATGAATCTTCAGTGGAAGATCAGGTTGAATGGAAAGAGCGAGGACAAATACTTCGTACAGCTGTATCAAAACTTAAAGATGAGCAACAGAAAATAATTGAAATGTTCTATTTTAAAGGAATGACGCACAAAAAGATCTCTGAAGAGTTCGACCTCCCTCTGGGTACTGTTAAAGGCCGAATTCGGCTAGCGCTCAAACATTTAAATACCAGTCTTAGAGAGAAAGGAGGGGTCTCAGATGAAAGCAAATTGTGAGCAACTACTTGACTATTTTAATGAAACCTTATCAGAAGAAGAAAAAGAACGGTTCGAAACTCACCTTTTATCTTGTGAAGAGTGCAGAGAGGAATTAAAGGAGCTGGATGAATTGACAGGTGACCTTCCTTATCTCTCTATACCAGAAGAACCACCCGCTGGAATGAAAGATCGTGTTCTGACAAGTGTGTTTGAGAGCGAGGCGGAAGAAGTAGATAACAATGAAGTCGAAAACCTAGAAGAGAAACAGAGTAATACAGTAATAGATCTGCAGACAGAAAGAAAATCAAGACAGAGGAAGTGGGTAGCGCCTGCATTAGCAGCAGCACTTTTTCTCTCCCTTGGTGGAAATTTGTATACGTATATAAACGAATCTGATGGCGAGATAGATAATTCAGAACAAATTTCATCTCTTATCAAAGCTGTACAACTACAGCCAACTGAAGCAGAAGCTTCAGCAGGATCTGCAGCGCTTATGAATGAAGATGGAAAAATGAATTTAGTTGTAGAAGTGAACGATGTGTCAGGAGTTGAAGGCGATCAAGTGTATCAAGTTTGGTTACTTGAAGGTGAAAAACCATACCGCGCAGGCTCATTTGTTCCAAATCAGGAAGGAAAAGGTGAGGTAGCTTATCAGGTAGATTATGAAGGTGAGCACGACTGGGATGCTGTCGCGATTACCCTTGAACCGGATAATACAAGTGAAACGCCTAAAGGGAAAATTATATTAAGTTCAGGTTTATAGATCACAGAAAACAGAGACGTAATATACGCCTCTGTTTTTTTTTGAAAATGGAGAAAAGAAAAGCTGATTAATAGAACAAGATACTAAAATAAATACATTGTGAATATGAAGGGGTTTTAGTAAAGCGGTATGGGGTATATTATACTAAATTCTTATAAAAATTTGATAATAAGTTCGGTTTTGCTTATGATTAGTAACGATGTGGTTATTATTTTGAAATATTTTTGAGATCCACATAATAAATGTAGGAGTGGAGAGAATGAACAAAGTTACTAACGTTTTCTGGATAGGAATCGCTATTGCGATTGTCTTCGTTGGTTGGGGCGTGCTGATGCCAGATAACCTTAATCAGGTGATGACGGTATCCCAAAATTTCTTCTTAGATCAGTTTGGCTGGTTTTATCAGCTTGCCGCAACTTTCTTTTTAATATTTGCAATTTATTTGATTTTTAGTCGATTTGGGCATATCAAGTTAGGAAAGGATACAGATAAGCCTGAATATAGCAGGCTCACATGGTTTGCTATGCTCTTTAGCGCCGGGATGGGAATAGGGCTATTGTTCTTTGGTGTATCAGAACCAATGTCCCACTTTTCTACCCCGCCATATGGTGAAGGAGGAACGGTTGAAGCCGCGCACCTTTCCCTTCGATATACATATTTACATTGGGGGTTCCATGCATGGGCCATATACGCAACCATCGCATTAGCGCTAGCTTATTATAAATTTAGAAAAGGGGCGCCGGGATTAATGAGCGCAACGCTTTATCCACTATTAGGAGATAAAGTGAAAGGCCCTATCGGGATTACAGTAGATATTATTGCAGTTTTTGCGACAATATTTGGTGTCGCCGCTTCTCTAGGCCTTGGGGCTCAACAAATTAACGGTGGTATAAGTTATTTAACAAACATACCTAATAATTTCACAATTCAATTGATTATTATTGCGATTATCACCGTTCTTTTTACTGTTTCAGCAGGAACAGGAATAAAGAGGGGGATAAGGTATTTAAGTAATGCTAATATGGCGCTTGCTGTATTATTGCTTATCATGTTTGTCATTCTCGGACCAACAAAATTTGTGTTAGATTTATTTGTCACTACTTTCGGAGAATATGTTCAAAATATATTTGCTATGGGCATGAGACTTGCTCCAATGAATGCAGAAAGTGAAACGTGGATTCAAGATTGGACAATCTTTTATTGGGCATGGTGGATTGCCTGGTCTCCTTTTGTTGGGACATTTATTGCAAGGGTATCGAAAGGAAGAACGATTAGAGAGTTTATGATAGCCGTAACAGTTGTACCAACAGTCGTTTGTGCATTTTGGTTTGGGGTATTTGGAGGATCTGGTATTTTCTTTGATTTTACTCAAGGAACAGATATAGCAGGTCAAAGTCTTGAGACGGGGTTATTTTTCTTATATGAACAACTTCCGCTCGGTGGTATTTTAACTATCGTTACACTATTATTAATCTCTACATTCTTTATTACATCTGCCGATTCAGCTACATTTGTGCTTGGAATGCAAACAACAAATGGAAGTTTGAATCCCCCGAACTATGTGAAATTTACCTGGGGATTTTTGTTATCAGCATCAGCGATCGTTCTAATGATTACGGGTGGACTTGAAAGTATGCAGACGGCTATAATCGTTAGTGCTTTCCCGCTTACAATTATTCTGTTATTTACGTGCTGGGGAATGATTAAATCATTTAATGAAGAAGTACCAAGAAAGCAACGTAGTACGGATAAGAAAGCCAAGTCCAAAAAAGATCTAAAAACGGTTTAATATAAAACCTTTGGAGTACATTCTCCAAAGGTTTTTTAAATAGAGTTAGATACCGAGGAAAAGAAAATAAGCAATATGAACGATCTAACATTAACTTCCCAACAAATAAAAGTAGAGTTGGAATACGCAATGTTGGCAGAATGAATCAAAATTCGCTATTATTAATGTATGTGGACTAAAAACGAGAAAACAATCATACAAAGCTGGTGGTCTCGTTTGGCTGCTACAGACCCCGGCAGGACTAGGTTACATCAAGCAGCAAGAATAACGATTAGCGTTTTTTCTTCCGTCATGACAATGCTGTGGTTGACCACAATACTTGGAATATCATTTACCCCAGCTATTCTTGCTGGGGTGGTAAGTCTTTTATCATTATTACTTGTGAATGATGACACAGATAAAAAGAAAAAAATCACTGCCCTTTTGTTAGTAATTTCAAGTATTATTTGGTTAACACTTCGAACATTGCTTAGCTCTATTCCATTTGTTACGGATGGTTTGTTTTTACTTGTGATCTTTTTTGCTTACTACCTACAACATTATGGTTTTCGATATTTTGGACTATTTATGATTGCTTTTTTATCGATCTATTTTTCAACCTTATTGAAACTTCAACCATCCGACTTGCTCGGTTTTATCCTCGGAATTGTTGTCGGAGGAGCATACTCGTATCTTTATCACTTTATTCTGTTTAGAAATCGTCCCAAAAGACAGCTCAGTCGAAGTATGAAGTCGTTTCATATTCAAACAAACCTTACGCTAGATCTCGTACTTGATGCCATATCAGATCCGACTCCGAATCGCTATAGAGCCTTGTTATTAAAGCGAGATGTAAGAAAACTTAATGAGTATGCCCAGGTTATTTCAAGCCAATTAACAACAACTGATCCAGGAGAAGTCTGGAGTGGTATAGACGCTGAGCAACTTAGAATGTACGTCTTTGATGCCGAGATGTTAATTGAAACACTTTATCCCGCAGTTAAAAGGATGAAAGAACTTCATGCACTTGAACATAATGAAGTAAGAAAATTACTATATAAAGTTGTTGAATCCATTAGAGACGCTGAGGTGTTACGAAGTCACGATATCGTTGGAAACTTAAAGCAAACACAGACCGTTATTGAAGAATTGAAAAATCAGCTGATCGAATTACGAATATCTAATCATCAAAATAAAGATTGGTTATGGTTAATTAGGAGAATAGAGTCGATTGCCAATCATCTTATTGAAAGTTCAAACGAACTCGGAGCTAGACGGATGGCGAATATTGAAGAACAAGTTCGATTAGACGATCCAGAAGAAGTAAAGAAAGAAAATGTTCGAGAAAGTGAAAAATCAAATCGACCAAGAGCAGCCACTAGGAAGGCGCTCCAAGCTATCGTAGCAGGCGTAGTGGCTATTTTCTTAGGCTATTTCCTTTCACCTACTCACCAGTACTGGGTTCTCCTCTCTGCATTTGTAGTTCTTTTAGGAACGGATACCGTTGGAATGACGTTACAAAAAGCTTTTCAACGGTCACTGGGAACTATTTTCGGCGCGGTTGCAGGTTTTGGCCTGGCGCATCTTCTTGAAGGAAGGCTTGTCTTAGAGTTAATTGCATTATTTTGCTGTATCTTTATGGCATTTTATTTGCTCTCCATTTCGTATGCGATGATGATGTTTTGGATGACAATGCTAATCGCGATTATGTACGATTTTATCCTAGGTGGGATTACAGAACAGATTTTAATAGCTCGTGTGTTTGATACGTTAGCAGGAGCATTCATTGGTTTTCTAGCAGCAGCAGTGATCTACCCTAAAACTACACGTGAAAAGGTTGCAGATACTGCGGAAGATTTTCTTAATAAATTAAATGAGTATGTGTCGGATTATCTTGAATCCTTTTCACATACTGAAAAGAATTTTAATTTTACAAATCAGGCTTTTAGTATTGATGAACAAATGCGAAAAATCCTTGAAGATGCGAGACCGCTTCGTAATCGACCTGCTATTCTTGCCCGATCAGGGATTGAACGCTGGTTAACTGTACTAACAGCGATCAATTATTTTGCTAAACATCTATTGGCTTCTACAAATCGAAATAACCGTTCAACTATCATAGAAGGATCAGAGAACACACTTTTCGAGGTTAATGAAGTGATTAAACATAATGTCCATACTTTACTTAAACTATTAAAAGGTGAAACAGGGTTAACGATGTATAGTTTAAATAAAGAAAGAGAGTATATTGAAGGTCTTTCAGAAAAAGTTGAATATGAAGATTTAAATTTGAAAAAGTTTGTAAATGACCTCTATTATATATGGAGAATTAACCAGTCACTTTTGATATTAGGGAAGGAACTTGGCTCCACAAAGAATAAAGAAGCATCTGATCATTTTAATAAGAATCGTAACCTGGAGCAGTAACGCACCAGGTTATTTTTTTGTTGAGCCAAATGTGGATGGGGCGATTGAAACTAAGCTTTCATTCAAATAAACCAGAAATCAATACATCTAAATATAGGCTAAAAAAACTTTAATGAAGTGACTTAAATTGGGAGCTATGAAAATTAATCAAAAATGATTAGTTTATTAAAAGGGGGAGCGGGAATAGAGAGGTGTGACAGTATAATTTTAATTTAGGATTGACAATAGGAGGAAATATTCATGGTTAACAACAAGACTGTATTTATTACAGGAGCAGCTAGAGGAATTGGTTTTGAAATTGGTGAAACGTTCGCAGAGAATGGAGCAAAAGTTGTTCTATCTGACATAAATGAAGAAGGAACACAAGAAGCTGCCAAGAAACTAAGAGATAAAGGTTATAACGCTATTGGTATTAAAGCAGACGTGACAAATGAAGATGAAATTAAACAAGCAATTGACCGTACTGTAGAAGAATACGGTCGCTTAGACGTGTTAATAAATAATGCGGGACTTCAGCACGTATCTGCATTAGAAAACTTCCCGACTGAGAAGTTTCGTATGATGCAGGATATTATGCTTACAGCTCCTTTCATAGCAACAAAGCATGTATTTCCAATCATGAAGAAACAAGGATTTGGGCGAATTATTAACATGGCATCTATCAATGGTGTCATCGGTTTCGGAGGGAAAGCGGCTTACAATAGTGCCAAGCATGGGGTCATTGGTCTTACAAAGGTTTCTGCACTTGAAGGTGCGGAACACGGTATCACAGTAAATGCCATGGCACCAGGTTATGTTGATACACCACTCGTAAGAGGTCAGATGGAAGATCTAGCGAAAGAACGCGGAGTAGAGCTAGAAAAGGTACTAGAAGAAGTAATCTATCCACTTGTACCACAAAGAAGACTTCTTGAAGTGAAAGAGATAGCTGATTACTCAATGTTTATCGCAAGTGATGCAGCGAAGAGCATTACAGGGCAAGCTCTTCTAATTGATGGTGGTTATACAGCTCAGTAAATTTAGATTTTACTAAAAAAATATTAAAGCAGCGCCTTCTAATGAGAAGCGCTGCTTTTTTTTATTGATCGCTAAAGGCTATTTGAAGACCAATTAAAGCAAGCAATAATGCTTTTGCAAGATTGAATTTTCTAGCTAGAACATGATTTTCTACGACATAGAATGCGATTTTTCCTGCAAATAAGCTTATTGCACTAAAGATAAGAAAGGCTTGTAGAATGAAAACCCCTCCTAAAATTAACATTTGAAGAGCAGGTGAATTTGCCTGCTGATTTATAAACTGTGGAAGAAGGGCGAGAAAGAATAAAGAGATTTTTGGATTTAAAATATTCATAACAATCCCTTTTCGATATAAAGAAAAATAAGGTCTGCTAGGTTGACTTAGGGGGTTAGTTGCGGATCCGCTATCTTTAAAAGCTTCATATGCCATGAAAAGTAAGTAAGCTGCCCCGCTAAACTTAACAATCGAAAAGGCGAGAGAGGATTGATAAAGGAGGGCAGAAATTCCTAAGGTAGCAGCGGAAATATGAACAAGTAGTCCTGAACAGAGGCCAAGAGAAGTGGCGATACCAGCCTGTTTGTTCTGTGTGATGCTTTGAGCAAGAACAAATAAATTGTCAGGTCCTGGCATAACGGTTAGAAGAACAGCAGCAAGAAGGAATGATAGTATAATTGTAATATCCAATAGATCTCACCTTTCAAAACTATTTTCTCAAGTATATAGGAGGAATGAAAATGTATAAAGACTTGTTCAAAGGGGCGAATGAATATTATGCGGAATATCGAAAACCATATCCTCGTGAGTGACCCTTCAATTCGTCTCTCGATTTCAAATATATGTAGCGGACATTGGGCGGAAACACCAATTACTTGACAGATTTCTCATTAATGATATAATTCTGACATCTTTTGGTGTTGTTGGAGGAATAGTTCCATGAAACCCATTTTATTTGATATACCAAGTAAATTTAGCACTGACCGTTTACATATACGTTTTCCACTACCTGGGGATGGTGTCTCGGTTCATCAATCAATTGCTGTCTCGTTAGAAGAGCTTAAACCTTGGATGCCTTTCGCACATATAGATCAAACGGAAGAAGACGTTGAAGCGAATATCTGCGAATCTCACGTAGCGTTTTTAAAGCGGGAGGATCTTCGACTATTACTCTTCCATAAACAGACGGGTGATTTTATCGGTTCCTCAGGGTTACATCGAATAGATTGGAACGTTCGTAAATTTGAAATCGGTTATTGGATTGATTCTAGATACGCTGGTCAAGGCTATATGTCTGAAGCGGTCCAAGGCATTGTAGATTACGCCTTTTCAAACCTTAACGCTAGAAGACTAGAAATTCGTTGCAATGCGACAAATAGGCGAAGTCGGCGAATTGCCGAGAAACAATTGTTTCAACTTGAGGCTATTTTACGAAACGACCATGTCTCAATTGATGGCAGTAAACTAACTGATACATGCGTCTATGCTTTAACAAAAAAATAAATTTGGTAAGAATATGCATCCTACTTATGGGAGGAATAAGGTTCTTGCATCAAGAATAAACGAGTAATGAATGATTTTGATGATGGAGGGAAACTATGTGATCGAACGAGCGACGATAGAAGAAAGAGATTTTATTTTATCGAATTCCATTCAATCTGTTAATGAAGGAACGACAAATCCTGGTATCGTAAAAGAAGAGAAAGCACTCGAAATTGTATCATCTATTCTTGATCGAGGTGGTTACCACCTCATTTATCGCGACGAAGGGGAAATTGCTGGCTGGGTATTACTTGGAGAAAACACGGATTATTTTACAGAAAGCAAGCATGGGTTCATTTATGATGTATTTGTTTTTCCAAAGTTTCGTGGGAAAGGGTATTCTAAGCAGCTGGTTCAAGCGAGTATTGAAAACTTCAAAGAACAGGGATATGAGGAAATTCGTTTGAATGTGTATTCCTCTAACTTCGCGAAATACATTTATAAAGACATTGGATTTCGAGAACTTCAAACAATCATGGTTTATAAATAGTTGTCCAGCTTCTTTTCATTTATTAAAAGAATGTGAAAAACAACTCATAATTAATCATCATGCCCTTGGAACTTGCTACACTATTTTTGCAGGGACTTCCCCGGTTCCTGTCCCCCTTAAAATATAAAGTGTGAGCCCCATGCATTTCCCAGCATGGGGCTTTTCCTTTTCAATCGCACAGAAATGAGGGAGAGTATTGGTATATCAATTTAAGTTAATAAGTCATGAAGCAGTCGAGCGAATTATCTCCTGGAACTATGATGGGGTATACTCATTTTATAATATGGACGAGGATCTTGAAGATCTAAAAGAGTTCCGGGAAGATGCAGTCAGCAATGAAAATTATTGGAGCGTTTACCAAAGGGATCATCTTATTGGTTTTTTTAGTTTTCATGAGCATGAAGACAACCATATAGAAATTGGTCTAGGAATGTGTCCCGATAATGTTGGAAAAGGAGAAGGCTTTTCTTTTTTAGAGGCTGGCCTTCAAAAAGCAGTTGAATTGTATCATCCAACTTCCTTCGGAATGGCAGTAGCTGAATTTAATAAACGAGCCATAAAAGTGTATCAAAGGGCTGGATTTCAAATCACTCATCTGTTTATGCAACAAACCAATGGGGGAGAATTTCAATTTGTTGAAATGAAAAAAATCTCGTTTAAAACAATAATTGCAAAATACTAAATAGACCGATAGAATGAATCAAAATTACATTATTTAATTTCCTTATTGAGAGAGGCGGAGGGACTGGCCCTTTGATGCCCGGCAACCTGATAGACAAGGTGCCAAATCCAGCAGAGTCTATGCTCTGAGAGATAAGGAAGAGCTCTGAAGCGAACTCTTCCTTATTAGTTAGGAAGAGTTTTTTAGACGATTCAATAAATGAGAGACGGGTTGTGAAGAATTTGAAAAAAGCTGACCGTATTCGCAAAATGAAAGTTCCAGATGCAAGTGAAAAGTATGGTGATCGTCTGCCACCGGGGCAAGTACTTACAGAAAGGTTCCCTATTCTACATGAAGGTGATGTACCTGTGTATGAGATGTCGACATGGAACCTAAGTGTATTTGGAGAAATTGATAAGGAAGTGATCATTTCCTATAGCGACATACTTGCCTTACCACAGAAGAAAGTAAAGTGTGATATTCACTGTGTCACAAGGTGGTCTAGGTTTGATAATACTTTTGAAGGGGTTTTGATTAAGGATTTTATGAACGCATATGGGATAGTACCGAAAACGAACTATGTTATGCTACATGGAGACTATAACTATTCAACGAATATTCACCTCACTGACTTAATGAGAGATGATGTTATTCTTGCCCACTCAGTCGATGGAGAGAAATTAACGGCAAAACACGGATGGCCTCTTAGGTTAGTTGTACCGCATCTTTACTTCTGGAAAAGTATTAAATGGATCAGAGGGATAGAATTTATCAATGAAGACAAACCTGGTTTTTGGGAACAAAACGGATTTCATAACCATGCCGATCCATTTAAAGAAGAAAGGTTTTCTGGAGAGGATTTGGGACTACCGGAAGATGAATGGGAGAAAAAAGAGTTTGATTAATTTTTCTTAAAAAAGCGGGCGTGATTAACACATATAGAATTGATTGAGGAAAAGGTAGTTTATTATCACATTCTAAATATCATCATATCTATAAAAAAATAGTTAAAATTTGAAAGTCAGCAGAACCTTAGTATGTGTGGGTTTTGCTGACTTTTTATTGTCTCGTAATTAAAAAAAGAGAAGAATTTTAAAAAAGAATGATCCAAATGGATCTTCTCTCCGTTAGCTAAGTGTAAATCAAAATTAAGGGGAGTGGATTTGATAATGAATACGAACAAGAATATGAAAAAGAAAGTGATCGATTGGAAAAAGGGACTATTAATTGTTCCGCTTAGCTTTTCACTTTTAATACCAACTGCTGGAGCATTTGCCTCTGACCACGACGAGCAAATGGACAAGCCTACAGTAGAAACACCAGGTGCTGATCTTCGTGCTGATCTTGGCCATTTACTAAGTGAGCATGCTTATCTTGCAGTAGAAACAATGAGAAAAGGAGCTGAAGGTTCTGAAGATTTTGAAGCTTCTGCTGGTGCCTTAAGTGAAAACACGGAAGACCTTACAGCTGCGATTACATCCGTTTATGGTGAAGAAGCAGGAGCTGAATTTAATGAAATTTGGAGCAATCATATCGGTTTCTTCGTTGACTATGTGAAAGCAACAGGTAATGAAGATGAAGATGCAAAACAAAAAGCTTTAGATAGTTTAGATGGTTATAAAGAAGATTTCTCTAATTTCTTGGAAAATGCTACTGGAGAACGACTTCAAGCTGAAACATTGTCTGAAGGACTTCAAGCTCATATTAATCAGTTGATTGGTTCATTTGATAGCTATGTAGCAGGTGATTACGAGATGGCTTACGAGAAAGAACGTGAAGCGATTGCTCACATGCAAATGGTGGCTAAAGGATTCTCTGGTGCCATTACTGATCAGTTCCCAGACAAGTTCGAAAACACAGAAGCCGTAACACCAGCCTCTGATCTTCGTGCAACATTAGGTCATTTATTATCTGAACATGCTGGTCTTGCAATGATGACAATGCAGAACGGAATCGACGGATCAGAAGACTTTAATGCATCTGCAGATGCACTAAGCAAGAATACGGATGATCTAGCTGCTGCGATAACTTCTGTATATGGTGAAGAAGCAGGAAATCAATTTAAAGAAATGTGGTCTGGACATATCGGTAACTTTGTAGAATATGTTCAAGCGACGGGAGCTGAAGATGAAGCTGCTCAAGAAAAAGCACTAAAAGCGCTTGAAGACTATCGTGCAGACTTCTCGAGTTTTCTTGAAACAGCAACTGAAGGTAGATTAGAAGCGGGACCATTATCTGAAGGGTTACAAATGCATGTGAATCAATTAATATCTGCGTTTGATAGCTACACTACGGAAGACTACGATGCAGCTTATGATTCGGTTCGTGAAGCTTATGCTCATATGTATAAGCCGGCAAAGGGACTTTCTGGTGCTTTCGTAAACCAATTCCCGGATAAATTCGCTATGGAAGCTATGCCAACTGATATGCCTAAAACAGGTATGGGTGGTACAGCTGAACAGCAAATGCCAATCGAATGGATTGTTGCAGCTATTCTTGCAACTATGGCTGCAACTGGCGTAATTGTTCGTAGAAAAATGCAGAAAAGCTAAGGGAATAGATGATAGGGTAGCCTAACATACCCGTTAGAAAAGCAATAGCCAAAGTGGCTATTGCTTTTCTTCGTGAAAAGAACGATGAACTTGCCGTTCTTACGCTATAGGAAATGGTTTTATTATAGTTTGAGATGTAAGGAGCGTTACAGCATCATGTTTATAAAAAAGGTATACTGATAATGGGAAAATAGATGATGTCTGACTATGAAACACAATTAAGTTCGTCAAATATGTCTTTCAGTTGCTAGGATAGTTTATAAGAGGGGGAAACTAGATGAAGCAAAAGTTAACATTTATTATCGCAACGCTACTTTTTATTGTTGCATGTGGGAATAGTGAAACCAATGAAACTGGTAAAACAGAGGTGTTATCAAAGGAGTGGGATGAAATCGTATCCTCTTCTAATGGAACAGAGGTAAATCTCTTTATGTGGGGAGGGGATGAAGGCATTAATCAGTACGTTGATGAATGGGTAGCACCAAGATTAAAAGAGGAGCATGATATTACGCTTAATCGTCAGCCGATGAATACCGAAGAATTTATGCAAAAACTTTTAACAGAGAAAAAAGCAAATAAAAACAAAGGTACAATTGATGTCATATGGATAAATGGCGCAAATTTCAAAAATGCTAAGAATGCTGATTTATTACTAGGTTCTTTCTCAAAGAAGCTGCCTCATTTTCAAGAATACATTGGATCAAAGGATCAGAATGCTGAATATGATCAAGGGACGGAAATTGATGGATTAGAAGCTCCGTGGGGAAATGTTCAATATGTTTTTCATTACGATTCGAGCAAGATCGATACACCTCCAAGTACACTTGAGGAGTTAAAGCAGTGGATTCACGATAATCCTGGGAAGTTTACGTATCCTAACGTTTCGGATTTTACTGGTAATACGTTCGTGAAGCACCTACTCATAAAAGGTGCAGGCGAAGAGTCGGGTCTTCTGGCAGAGGAATTTAACAAAGAGATTATTAAAGATTCCGAAGAATACGTGTGGAATTATCTTGATGATATAAAGTCTGATCTTTGGCGTAATGGTGAAACTTATCCTGAATCATTGACTAAACTTGATACGCTTTATAGTCAGGGGGAAATCCTAATGACTATGGGCTTTAACGAAGCAAGAGCAGAAAGTTTAATTGAAAATGGAACGTTTCCTGAAAGCACGGAGTCGTTTGTTCTAAAAGATCCTGGATCGGTTTCAAATACACACTATCTCAGTATTCCATTTAATAGTCCGAATCCAGAGGGAGCTATGACAGTTATTGATTTTCTTGAATCGCCAGAAGCTCAAATAGCTAAAATGGATCCTACAATGTGGGGGGAAGGTACGGTATTAAATTTTGATAAATTGAGTGAAGAGGATCAGAAGATTATTGGGAACCTTGACCGGGGAAAAAGCGTACTTTCCACAGAGGTTTTAAATGACTATAAGCTACCAGACTTAGATATAGGTTACACGGAGTGGATTAATAATGAATGGGCGAATCGGGTTATTGAGCAATAAGTGGAAATTACGTTTATATTTATTACCTGCGCTTGCGGTCACATTGCTACTTGTAGGGCATGGAATGTGGTCAGCGGTAGCTCAAAGTTTTCAAACAATAGATGGGGAATGGACTATTGCAACATACACGGAACTTTTTAGTAATCATGCTTTTTTTCATTCCCTTAAATTAACGTTTCGAGTTGCTGTCCTGTCCACTTTACTATCGTTAGTGATAGGATTAATAATGACTAGAATGTTATATGAGTTATTTAAAGATTCATCACTGAAGCTACTTGTATGGATACCGATGTTAATTCCGCATTTTGTTGCAGGTTATTTAGTATTTTTGTTTTTCTCGCAAAGTGGACTGTTCTCTTCTCTACTTTATCAAATGGGAGCATTAGAGAGTCGAGGTGATTTTCCAGTTCTTGTTCAAGAGAAATTTGGGTTGGGGATCATTTTAACATATGTCTGGAAGGAAGTTCCTTTTGTAATTCTCATGCTGTTGCCTGTTTATTATGAGATCGATCATCGCTATTCTGAAGTCGTTCGAACGCTAGGTGGAAGTAAGTGGGATGTTTTTAAAACAGTTGAACTACCCTGGATACTGCCGATTCTCATCGAAACAGCAGTAATTTTATTAGCATTTGTCGCTTCTGCGTTTGAAATCCCATATTTATTAGGTGTCACACGACCAGAAATGTTACCAGTTAGAGCATACGAATGGTTTTATGATGGGGATTGGAGCAAGCGACCACTTGCATTTTCTGCTATGCTCCTTCCAGGTGTGCTCGCCCTTCTTCTTGCGACCTTTTCAATCGGAGCTGTGCAAAAACATAGGCTTAGAATGATAAAGGGGAGAAACAGATGAGGTTATTTTTGAAGCGTTTAGGGAAAAGAGAGTTAGCAACTAGTTTCGTGTTTGTTTTGTTTATTATTTTATTCATCCTACCTTTTGTAACAATAGGAATGAAAAGCGTCTCCGAAGGGTGGAGGTGGCCTGCGTTATTTCCAAACGAACTAAGTTTGGATGCGTGGCGTAGCATAATGAAAGATCCTTCATTAATCGAATCAATTGTTACAACGTTCAAGATTGCTCTTCTAGTTGTAATATTAAATATTTTGCTCGCAATACCAGCGGCCAGGGCTCTTTCTCACTATACGTTTAAAGGAAAATCCATTATTGAGGGACTATTGCTATCCCCTATTTTAATACCTGGCATTTTACTCGCAATGGGGCTTCAATTTACGATGATACAATTTGGCTTAGCAGATAAGATGATAGGGGTTGTCATTGTTCATTTGATTCCTACGCTACCTTATGCCATTCGTGTCATGAGGGCAGGCTATGAGAGAATGGGAAGTAGTCTAAATGAGCAGGCTGCTGTACTAGGAGCCGGTCCGTTGACGCGCTTTTTGACAGTAGCCCTACCTTTATTACTTCCAAGTATTCGAAGCTTAATGTTATTAACTTTTGTTATATCTCTAGGACAGTATGCGCTTACAGCTATTATTGGGGGAGGTACAGTGATCACTCTCCCATTATTATATTACCCCTATTTTTCAAGTTCGAATGAAGCAGTTATTGCAGGATTTTCAATACTTTTTGCTTTGCTTCCCCTTCTATTTATTGGCCTGGTGGAAGTTATGTTGAGGCTGGTTATTCGAGCTGTTAATCGCGTTTGAAAGGAAGATTGTTTTGAACCAGCTATTGCAATGCAGAAACCTTCATAAGAAATTTTCAAATACATCCATCTTGCAGAACCTTTCGTTTCATTTAGAAGAAGGTGAGCATTTTACAGTAGTAGGACCATCAGGATGCGGTAAGAGTACACTCCTCAGGTGTATTGCTGGTTTGGAAGCACTAAATGAAGGAGACATTTACTTAAGAGAAAAATCAATTGTAAGGCTGAAACCAGAAGATCGTTCAGTCGTTTTGATGTTTCAGGATTCATTATTATTTCCTCATTTAACAGTACTAGAAAACGTAACTTATGGTTTGAAAAGAAAAAAAGTATCAAAAAACGAACGCGTGAGGCAAGCTGAACAAATGTTAAATAAAGTAAAACTATCTAAATGGAAAGATACCTTTCCTCATGAATTATCAGGTGGTCAAAAGCAGAGAGTATCACTTGCAAGAGCGCTTGTGCTGAAACCAGATCTTCTTTTATTAGATGAGCCGTTTAGCTCGCTTGATGCTGCACTACGAGAATCACTTCGTAGTGAGGTGAAGGATTTATTAAGAGAAGAAGGGATTACTTCCCTGTTTATTACTCACGACCGTGACGAAGCTATCGAAATGGGTGATAGGCTTGCTGTTATGTATGAGGGGAGATTCACCCAAATCGGTCATCCTTATGATGTTGTCACGAATCCTTCATCTATGGAGAGCGCTAAAATTATTGGAGAAGGATTAGCTCTAGAAGAAGGCTTTATTCCGCTTAGTAAATTAAAGGCCATTTCTGTGCAAGATAATGAAAGTAACCAGGATTGTATCTTTGTTTCAGGAAAGGTAAGCGCGGTTACAGTAAAAAACAACATAGAATGCTATCGTATATCCTGGGAACAGGGAAGTATTCTTGTCATGTCAGACAGTCGTTTAGTTGCGGGCCAAGAAGTTCTATTAAGTGCTAAGAGGGAAGATATGAAAGAATATTCCAAAGATCAATGGGGTCTTGCCCGATGACTGTTAAAACACTTCTAAAAGGATTATCGTTGACGGCACTTATCATTGTTATTTACTTACTTAATCAATATGTATTTGATTTTAGACCCTCTCACATTCGTGGTTGGATTTCATCATTCGGCTTTTATGCCCCGCTCATTTTCTTGCTTATTTGTATTGGCAGACCCTTTGTGCTTTTTCCCACATCGATCATTTCGATCAGTGGTGGCTTAGTATTTGGGCCTCTACTTGGTACAGTTCTAGCCGTGGTAGGTGGTTCAACAGGAGCTCTTCTTTTCTTTTCATTAGCAAGAAAATTAGGAATGAACATCCTACCAAAATCATGGAAGCGGAGGGGAGAAAACCTTGAGAAACGATTATCAGAAAAGGGTTTTCTTTATGTACTCTTGTTACGTCTCGTTCCTTTTCTTCATTTTGATTTAGTTAGCTATGTTTGTGGGGTTTCTAATGTGAATCGGAGGAAATACTATTTAGCAACGCTGCTGGGGATGTTACCAGGTGCCATTGCATTGAATTTTCTGGGGGCAAGTTTTTTATCAAATAATTTATCGTCGGTCATTATTGCTGCTGCCGTATTACTACTATTACTTATCGTAAGTCTATATATTCGCAGAAAAGCATTCGGACCTTCTGTTGAAGAAGAACTGAAATAAGGACGGTGCTGTCGTGCTTGACACTCATGCAAGGAAATATGTTCAGCCTCTAATGGATCGCACCTCAGAATCGCTGCTTCGATTAGGTCTTACGGCTAATCAAGTAACGGTTGTTTCATTCATTATTGGCATTTCATCGGGGATATTTATTTATTTTGATTATTACGTTTGGGCGGTTATCGTTTTATGGGCTTCTGGTTTTCTTGATGCTGTTGATGGAACAATGGCACGTAAAACAAAGCCATCTGCTTTTGGCACCGTATTAGATGTGAGTTTTGATCGTGTTGTGGAAATTAGTGTCATATTGGGGCTTGCTTTTCGGTTTCCTGAAGCAATGTGGGCCCTGTTATTATTAAGTACTTCCATCATTTTTGCCATGACGATCTTCCTTACAGTAGGTGCTGTGTCAGAGAAAAAAGGCATCAAATCATTCTATTATCAAGCGGGAGCTGCGGAGAGAACAGAAGGTTTTCTTCTCTTTACAGCAATGATTTTGTTTCACAACTTTTTAGTTATCTTGACACTAGCGTTTGTAGCAATTGAACTATTCACTGCTTTTCAAAGACTAGCAGAAGCCAAAAGGATATTAGGATAGAGGAGATGGGACGAATGATAGAATATGATCTAATTGTAATAGGCGGGGGTTCTGGTGGACTGACTGCTGCATCTGGTGCAGCCAATATGGGAGCCAATGTGGCCTTAATCGATGATCAGCCAGGTTTAGGTGGTGACTGTCTTCATTATGGGTGTGTCCCATCAAAGGCTTTTATTACAGCTGCTAAAGAAGTTCATGCTGTCTACAAAGGGGCAAAAGAATTTGGCCTTACGGTGAGCGGCGAAGTGCTCTTTAGTCGTGCTATAGATCGCGTGAAAGAAGCGATTAGTGAAATTCAAGAAATTGATAGTGATGAGCGCTTTGAGAAATTAGGGGTAGATATTTATCGAGGCAAAGGTTCATTTAAAGATAGTCATACAGTCCACATTGATGGCAAGAACCCAATCAAAGGGAAACGTATTGTAATTTCCACAGGATCAAGCCCGAAAGTTCCCCCAATTGACGGAGTGGAACATGTTTCTTATATTACGAATGAATCAATTTTCAATTTAGACCATTTGCCCGAAAGCATCGTTTTTATAGGTGGCGGTCCTGTTGGACTTGAGCTTGCTCAATCTCTCTCAAGATTCGGCTCAAATGTAACTATATTAGAAACCTCTGAAACCATTTTGAAAAAAGAAGATCATGATATTATTCCAATTGCTACGAAGGAATTGGAGAAAGAACTTTCATTTATTTTTAAAGCAGAAGTAAAAGAGATTAAAGAGGAAAACGGTTATAAAGTTGTGGCGTATATAGAGAATGGCGAAGAGAAAACTATCCAATCAGAAATGATTATGTTTTCAACGGGTAGAAAGCCTAATACAGATAAATTGAATTTAGAAGCGGCCTTAGTAGATGAGGACAATGGATTTATTACAGTTAATGCATCATTACAATCTAGCCAATCCCACATCTATGCAATTGGTGACGTAAATGGTGCCTTTCCTTTTACACATGGAGCTGGTATGGAAGGGAAACTTATTGTACAAAACGCGGTGTTTGGATTGAAGAGAAAAGTAAACTATGAGAACGTTCCATGGGTTACGTATATAGATCCTGAGGTCTTTCATCTTGGAATGACTGAGAAAGAAGCGAAAGAGAAACATGGCGATCAAATTCGCGTTTTCAAGGTTGGTATGGAAGATGTCGATCGATTTATAGCTGAGCGCAAAAAAAATGGACTTTTAAAGGTCATTACAGACATGAAAGGGCATATTCTAGGTGCTCATGCTGTTGGTGAAGATGCTGGAAGCTGGATGCAAGAAATTGTTTTTGCGAAAGAACATGGTCATAAAATCGGAGACATTTCTACAGTTATTCACCCATACCCAACGAAAGGGGCTATCCTAAATCAAGCCGCTGATTTATTCTGGAGAGAAAAATTATTTGATGGTTGGCTTCCCAAGGTGTCAGAAAAATACATTAAATGGGTGCGATAAAGAATTAAAGGAGGAGAAGGTTGAAGAAACTGTTGTTAATTGGAGCGGGACATGCTCACCTTCACATAATGAAGAAACTTCAGGAAGAAAAAGGAGAGCATGAGGTGACACTCATTTCTCCATCGGAGTATCAATATTATTCTGGAATGTTCTCAGGCTATCTTGAAGGGCTATATAACAAAGAAGATATGCGAATACATATTCCAACATTAGCAAAAGCGGCAGGCATTCATTTTACGGAGGGTGCAGCGTTATCTATAGATGCTAAAGCAAAAGTTGTGTTAACGGAAAAGGGTGACATTCTCTCATATGATGTTCTTTCCGTAGATATCGGTTCATTAACAGCCGGAATTGACGTACCTGGCGCTAGAAAGCATGCTCTCCGCATAAAACCTAATTATCGTTTCGAGGAAGTCGCGAAGGCAATGCAGTCGGCAGAAACCCCTGTCGTTGTAGGGGGCGGCGCAGCGGGTGTTGAAATGGCTTTAGCTCTCACTGCAAAAAGAAAACTTGAGGATAAAAAACCGGTGGCATTAATTTCTCATTCACCATTGTTAGAAAATACTTCTGCTAAAGCGCAGGAAAAAATCAAGCAAATTATGCAAGATAAAAGCTTGCCACTTTATTTGCAAGAAAAAGTGGCAAATATAACATCAAGTCAGATTATCACAACAACTGGTAATCAAATTGCTTATGATGAAGTGCTATGGTTAACTGGACCAAAAGCTCCAGGTATATTTCGAACTTCTCAATTACCAGTTGATGAAGCGGGTTATTTACTTGTAGAAGATACACTACAAGTGAAGGAGTATCCGGCCATTTTTGCGGCAGGAGATTGTGCTTCTATCCGCCAGTATCCAGATCTACCTAAGGCCGGTGTAGTAGCCGTGCGACAATCAGAGATCCTCTGGGCGAACATAAAGGGGTTTCTGAAAGAGGCGAATGGTCGGCGTTTCCAACCTAAAAATACTTACTTATCGATTCTTTCTACTGGTCAGAAACAGGGATTACTGTTATATGGGAGAATAGTACTTCATCATCCACTCTCTTGGAAATTAAAAAATAGAATAGATCAAAAGTTTATGACCACATACAAGACGCATGTTTGAGTAACGCCCCACTTAGAGGTGTATTACAATAGGCCTTTAAGGGGTTCTCTTCATAAAAAAACTCTCTTTCTTTAAGAAAGAGAGTTTTTTTTGAAAAAGGATGTTAATGAACGTTGCTGATTTTTGGCTCATGTACGCTCTCTGATTAAATTGCACTCGAATGAGCCAAAAATCGAGAATCAAAAGTAGAAGCTAATATAGATTGTTGATAAAAAATATTGGTGTAATCTTCATTAATTCATACAAAAAGACCGCGACTTTATGAGTGGACATGTGAAAACCCTGTCGGATATTTGTGCTGAAAAGAGAGGGGTTGACAGAACGATTGCTAGCGAAATATGACAAATTAGAGTGACTTCTAAATTTTTTTGGCATGTCGATAAAGGACTATTTGAACAAACTCCTCCTTTATGCTGACATCAAAAAGATATAAAAGCGAATTTTAGGGACTTTGTCATAAGTGTATTACTTGAGTAAGAGTCGCTGCTTCTATAGTCCTTAACCGCTAAAGGCTATTAAAAAACGATATCACTCATCAAAATACTTCATAAGTAGGACAATCATCATTATTTTATATTAAAAGTACTTTGAGAGAATCGAATCATTTTCTGAAAATTTTGTCATTTTCGTTTGGGTTGTGACAAATCCTGGTATAGCATATTAAGTGAACCCGGCAATACAAAAGGAGGGCAGAGTGTAAACACAAAACTAATAATTAGGGAGGAAGAAATTTGAGAAAACGAAGCAAACGTAAAATCGTAGCTCTTTTTGCTTGTTTTATTCTCCTCATCACGAGCTTCATACAACCAGCGATGCAAGCGAACGCGAAAAGTGATTCTTCTGTATCCATGAATGATGAAGTGAAACGCGTTGATCAGAAGGTATCGAAAGCATTCGAGAAGAACGAAAAAGTAACGTTCTTGATTAAATTTGCAGAACAAGCTGATACGACAAAAGCCGCGAAAGAAGCTGAAGAAAAGGCTAAGAAAAACAACTTAACTTCCTTTCAAGCTGAAATCACTAAGCGATCAGCTGTTGTTAATGCATTAAGAGCTACGTCTATTGAAACACAACACTCTGTGTCCACATACTTAGAACAACAAGAGAAAAAAGGTAATGCAGAAGACATAAAATCATTTTACATCGTAAACGGTATGGCAGTAACAGCAACAAAAAAAGTGATGAACCAACTAGCATCATTTCCTGAAGTGGATAAAATACTTCCTAACGAGATCAGGCAGATTCAGCCAATTCCAGATAAAACGAAAACTAAGGCTAAAACGACTTCAGATACAAACTCAATTGAGTGGAATATTGATCGAGTAGGTGCTCCTGAAGTATGGGATATGGGAATTGATGGGGCAGGGACGGTGATCGCTAACATTGATACCGGTGTTCAATGGGATCATCCCGCTCTTATGGAACAGTATCGAGGATATAGTTCTGAAGGAGTAGATCATGAATTTAACTGGTTTGACGCTGTAAGCGGAGAAGCCGCCCCATATGATGATCTCGCACATGGGACCCATACAATGGGAACAATGGTTGGCGCTGAACCGGATGGTTCGAACGAGATTGGTGTCGCTCCTGGGGCAAAATGGATAGCGGTAAAAGCTTTTAGCGAAGACGGTGGAACAGATATCGATCTTCTTGAAGCAGGAGAATGGATTATTGCTCCTAAGGATGCAGAAGGCAATCCACACCCTGAGAAGGCTCCTGATGTGGTAAACAATTCTTGGGGAGGCGGACCTGGGCTTGACGAATGGTATCGCCCAATGGTTCAAAATTGGCGAAATGCAGATATATTCCCAGAATTTTCCGCTGGTAATACAACACTATTTAATCCCGGAGGACCGGAGTCAATCGCAACACCAGCAAATTATCCTGAGTCATTTGCTACAGGAGCTACAGATATCAATAATGCTCTTGGGAGTTTCTCTCTACAGGGACCATCCCCATATGATGAAATAAAACCTGACGTTTCAGCTCCTGGAGTTAATATCCGTTCTGCGGTACCAGGGAGTAGCTATGAAGGAGGGTGGAATGGTACGTCGATGGCTGGACCACACGTATCAGCGATTGCTGCTCTCCTTCGTCAAGCAGATCCATCGTTGACGGTTGATGATATAGAAGACATCTTTTTAAACACCGTCACACCACTTACAGACGATGAATTCCCAGATTCTCCGAATAATGGTTACGGTTATGGATTAGTGAATGCATTTGATGCCGTTTCTTCTGTTATGAGTGGGCTCGGTACATTAGAAGGTGATGTGATGAAAGAAGGAAGCGATGAAGAAGAGCCCACATATCAACACGATGCTCCTGCAGAGGGCTATGCTCAGATGGACCTTCCTCTTACCGTCACAGCGACAGATAATGTGAGCGTAACGAGTGTAGAGCTTGAATATGCTCATAACGGAGGGTGGACGTCAACTGAAGCAACAAGAGTTGATGGGAACTATCTTTCTGGATCCTATCAAGCTATTATTCCAGGTGACGCCGTCAGTGAACCTTCCGTTAGTTACAGGTTTAAAATCGAAGACTATGGCGGGCATGTTGTCACAACGGACGAATATCAGGTAGAAATTATCCCTGGTATCTCAACAGGTTACGAAACGGACTTTGAATCAGAGCCAGCTGGATGGATGAGCTGGGGAGAAAATAATTCATGGGAGTGGGGGACGCCAACGGTTGGTCCTGAAGCTTACTCTGGAGAAAAGGTTTATGGAACCAATCTTAATGGAGCATATGACAACAGTGCTAACATGACGCTGATGATGCCTCCTATCGATTTACCAGAAGGTGAAGCTTATCTTCAATTCAATCAATGGTATGAACTTGAAAGAAACTATGATTATGGTCATCTCTTCGTTTCAACCGATCAGGAAAATTGGGAAGCTCTTGCGGAGTATAATAATCTTTCTAATGAATGGGTGAGTGAAGAGGTTGATCTATCTGCCTATGAAAATCAGCGGATTTATTTAGCTTTTCACGTCGAGACGGATGGCAGCGTGATGAAGCAGGGCTGGTATATTGACGATGTAAGTTTATCAGCAGAGCCGATGGAAGTCGCCGCTAAGAAAGAGAGCGCGAAAGTTTCTATTCAGCCTGATGGAAAATCTGCTAGTGCCAAAGCGAAAGAAAAAGTCAATCCTGACAAGTTAAAACCTACACCGCTTGTTGTAAATCCAGTTCAAGAGAAATCATCACCGACGCCTCAAGCTCTTCCGCTTCAAGCAGAAGTTTCTATTCTTGAGACAGGGCGCTCTGCAACAACGAACTTGGAAGATGGTAGCTATTCCATGACTCATGCAGCAGGGGACTACACAGCTATTGCAGAAGCATATGGATACCAGTCAGAGACTCAGGAAGTGACGATCGTAGATGATGAAGTGACAGAAGCTGACTTCACATTAGAAGCGATACAAGAGGGAGAAATTGAAGGAACAGTCACGAATAGTGAAACAGGAGAGCCAATCCAAGATGCAACTGTTTTATTAGTAGAAGATGCTGCTATAGCACCTGTTCATACTGATGAAGAAGGACATTATTCAGTAACAGGTTATGAAGGGGAGTATACGTTAAAAGTTCTTGCGGCCGGTTATTATAGCGAAACATTTAACGTCACTGTGGAAGCGA
This sequence comes from Anaerobacillus sp. 1_MG-2023, assembly GCF_030547345.1. Classification (NCBI taxonomy): domain Bacteria; kingdom Bacillati; phylum Bacillota; class Bacilli; order Caryophanales; family Bacillaceae; genus Anaerobacillus; species Anaerobacillus sp. 1_MG-2023. The sequence continues at coordinate 288,432 of NZ_JAUORD010000002.1, forward strand.
ACGAGACCGTTGTACAGAATGCTGATCTTTCCCCATTCATCGGATATGAAGGGGAAATCGGGTATGACGATGGTACTGCTGAGAACGCAAGAGCGTTCTATGATGCTGGGAACGGTTGGGCTGTGAAAATGTCGCTAGCAGAAGGTCAAGAACGTGCGCTTGTGACTGGAGGGTTATTTAGATTCTGGAATACGGAATGGCCAAATCCAGGCGGCACAAATTTCAAAGTCGAAATTCATGATGCATCAGGCCCGGATGGAGCACCAGGTAAGAAACTCGCTGGTCCAATTGACGCGACTGCTCTTCGAAATGGCGAATGGACGATGGTTGATCTGTCTGATCAAGGAGTAATCGTAGAAGGTGATTTTTATCTCACTTATATTCAAGCGGATGCCAATCCAAATGCTCCGGGTCTTGCAACAGATGAAGACGGGGAATATGTCGACCGAAGCTTTCAATATGTTAGCGGCGCATGGTCAAAAGCTCCTGAAGAAGAAGGGAACTATATGATCCGTGCAGTCGTTGATTATGAATTAACAGCACCAATGATTACATCTCCAAAAGACGGTTCGTATACAAACAAGAATAGCATTGAAGTTGACGGTGAAACGGCACCAATGACAGACGTTCATGTTATGAAAAATGGCGACGAAGAAGCTGTCACAACTTCTAATGAAGAAGGTAATTTTACAACAGAAATCCAATTGAGCGAGGGTGAAAATCAGTTAACAGCTCGTGCATCGACTGATCGTGGAATGACGGGAGAATCTGATGCTGTTATGGTCACTCTAGATCAAACGAAACCGGAATTAACGATCACATCTCCTAAAGATGACTGGAAAACAAATAAAGGATCAGTAACAGTTAAAGGTGACGTTCATGATGAAAACCTTGCTTGGGTAAAGGTTAACGGAACGAAAGCGAAAGTAGAAGATGGTGCATTTTCACATCGGATGCTGCTCGAGCAAGGTGAGAACATTATAAAAGTAGTGGCGAAAGACAAAGCAGGAAATAAAACGAAAAAGTCGATCAAAGTTTATTCCCAGCAAGAAGAATTGGTCATTAATCAATTAAAGCCTGATCAAAATAAAGATCTTCAGGCGGGAGAATCAGTGAAAATTGAATTCGATAGCGCTCCAGGAATAAAGGCTACTTTCTCAATTCGTATGCCGCTAGTGAATCCAACAATGATGCCTTCAAGTATGACTGAATTTCCAATGATGGAAGTATCAGAAGGGCATTATGTCGGTTACTGGACAGCTACTTCGAATGTGGTGGCTGAAGGTGCTGAGATCGAAGTGAAAGTGAAAGATTCTTTTGGCAACGAGACACGAAAAACAGCGGAAGGATTACTAAATATCAATACGAAAGAATAGTTTAAACCATCGAAAAAGCAGGCAGTCTAAAATAGACAGCCTGCTTTTTTGATTTGTCTGGTATTGTATCAAATTTCATCTTAAGCAATGTATAAGCATATGATCGGCGGTGGTTTTTCTTATTATTTCTGATAAAATAAAATTCAAATTAATTGTCAAATGTGGATTTGCAAATTCAAATGTGCAAAGATATTGTAAAGACGTTTATAATGGAGAAGAAGCAAATTGCTGAAAAGGAAATGATGATATGGCTTTACGATATGCTCTTCTTGGATTACTCACAAAGAAACCATCAACCGGATATGAGCTAACACAACAATTTAGAGAAACGATGATCCATTTTTGGTCTGCGCATCATACACAAATTTATCGTGAACTTGGAAAGATGGAGAAAGAGAAGCTAGTAAGCTTTGAAATTGTTCCGCAGTTAGATCTTCCAGATAAAAAGATCTATTCTATTGAAGATAAAGGGTACCGTCTTCTCATTGAATGGCTTGCTCATCATACTGTAGACCCACCAAAAATGAAAAACGAACAATTGATGCGTGTTTCTTTATTTCATCTTATTCCAAAAGAAGAAGCGATCCAATTCCTAAAAGAGAGTAAAGAGCATCACCAAATGGTGCTTGATCATATGAACAGCTGGAAAGAAGAAAATGCAGTTGATCATAGAATAGAGAAAGATCGTCTGGGGGAATACCTTACGCTTGAATACGGTAGGCGTCAGATGAAAACCTGGATTGAGTGGTGTGACTGGGCTATTGAGTTTATAGACGTTATTATAGAAGATAGTGGAGAGGAGAGATAACATGAGAGTGACTTTCACAGATCAAGCGATCGAGAAATTAGAACGTGATTCTGAGGGTTATATGAAGTTACATTATGACATCGAAGATTGCGGGTGTGTAGTGAACGGTGTTACGCAATTAGTAAATGATTCCGCTCAGGGTGATTTTAATATGACGCTTGAGTCAAATTTCAGACCTGTATTGATTCAGAAACAATATAAAGTGTTTTTTGATAAAGAAATGAAAATTGATTTTCTTCCGAAACACCAGTGTTTTATGCTTAAAAGTGATAGTGAAATCATTAACCCGAGAATGCGATATATAAACAAAGGATAACGATTAGGGGGATTTACTAGAGTGACGTTTTTGATGTATTTTGTTATTTTTTTCGTAGTATTTATGGTCGTAAAGGGAGTTTTAAATTTATTTAAAGGTCAAAAGATGGATCGAATTACGGTTATCGGTGGACTAGTTCTAGCTCTAATCTATAGTATTATTTTAACTATAGTAAAAGGATAAAATAAGCACACGTCTGTGTGCTTATTTTATTTAGTTTACTATAATATTTATATGTCTATTTTATGGAAGCTTCCTTTTCTTTATTATATAACGTTCGATAAGGTGTTAGGATGGATCTTGATAGGTGAGGCTCAATCTCATCAATAGCTCTCATTAGTTTTTCAAGATCAATACCTGTTTTGATACCCATTCTCTCCAACATATAGACAACACTTTCTGTTGCAACGTTGCCTGTCGCTCCTTTGGCGAAAGGGCAGCCGCCAAGTCCGCCAGCTGACGTATCAAATCTTGAAATTCCAGCTTGGAGACATGCATAGATGTTAGCAAGTGCCATACCCCTTGTATCGTGGAAATGAGCTGTTAACAATGTTGACGGTAATTCTTTTACAAGTTGGCTAAAAAGGTTGTGTGATTCATCAGGAGTGGCCATTCCAATAGTATCTGCTACGCTCAATTCATCTACGCCTGCAACAACAAATTGCCGGCAAACGTCAACTGCATCATTTACTTTTATTTTTCCTTCATATGGACAATAGAAAGCAGTAGAAATGCATGCACGAACGAAATAACCTTCTGCTTTTAATTCTTTGACTAAAGGAATTAGCTCATTGAATAGATCCTTTGTCTCTTTATTGCTATTCTTTTGATTAAAGGAGTTACTTACACCAGCAAAAAGTGCGATCGCTTTCACGTTCGTTTCTTTAATTCTCTCGACCCCTTTACGGTTAGGGGCTAAGACGAAGTTTCTTGTATCGTCAAGGCAAGTACTTACTATTTCACTAGCATCTTTCATTTGGGGAACCCATTTAGGTGATACGAATGAGGTAATCTCCATTTCTTTCATTCCGGCTGTTTTTAAGGCTTTGATGAAACGGATTTTATCATTTGTTTTGATCTGATTTAGTTCATTTTGAAGGCCATCTCTTGGACCAACTTCAATGATTGTTGCATGTTGTGGTAGCAAAACATTCATCACCTTTCTTTGTAAGCGCTATCTTTAATTAAAACAAAGGATTGGAAGTCTTGCAAGATAATCGTTTGAATAATGGAAATTCTCTCTTGGAGGAAGGAGTTTTTTGAATTAAGTAAGAATTATGTAGAAGAGAGTCATAGATACATAAGGAGGAAATCGAAATGAGTCGAGATGTTGTAATTGTAAGCGCTATCAGAACGCCGGTAGGTTCATTTAATGGTTCACTAAAATCTATCTCTGCTACAGAACTTGGGGCGATGGTCATTAAAGGAGCGGTCGAAAAGGCTGGCTTATCGATAGATCAGGTGGAAGAAGTCATTATGGGAAACGTTCTTCAAGCGGGTCTTGGACAAAATCCTGCTCGTCAGGCAGCTATCAAAGCGGGAATTCCGGTTTCAACTCCAGCGATGACAATAAATAAAGTATGTGGTTCAGGATTGAAAACAGTTCATCTTGGAGCTCAATCTATTATGCTTGGCGATCAAGATATTGTCGTCGCCGGTGGGATGGAGAACATGAGTCAGGCCCCTTATTTATTAAACGGAGCGCGAGAAGGCTTGCGAATGGGTGACCAAAAGATGGTGGATACCATGATTCAAGATGGATTATGGTGCGCATTTAACGATTATCATATGGGTGTTACTGCTGAGAACCTGTGCGATCATTATCAGCTAACAAGAGAAGAAATGGATGAATTTGCTGCATGGAGTCAACAAAAAGCACAGGCTGCAATTGAAGAGGGGCGTTTTAAAGAAGAGATTCTCCCGGTTTCTATTCCGCAGCGAAAAGGTGATCCTCTTTTATTTGATACCGATGAATACGTTAAACCAGGAACGACGGCTAATAAACTTGCCAAGTTACGCCCAGCTTTTAAGAAAAACGGTGGGGTTACAGCAGGAAACGCTTCTGGTATTAACGATGGCGCAGCCGCTGTTGTTTTAATGAGTAAAGAAAAGGCTGATGAACTTGGAATAGAATACCTTGCTGTTATTCGCTCGAATGCAAGTGGAGGTGTAGATCCAAGCGTTATGGGGTTAGGTCCTGTTCCTGCTACGAAGAAAGCACTTGAACGTGCTGGACTTTCAATGAATCAAATGAATCTAGTGGAAGCAAATGAGGCTTTTGCTGCTCAATCTCTTGCCGTTGGAAGAGACCTTGATTTTAATGAAGAAATCTTGAACGTGAACGGTGGGGCGATCGCTCTTGGTCATCCGATTGGCGCAAGTGGTACTCGAATCTTAGTAACCCTACTACATGAAATGAAACGTAGAAATGAGCGGTTTGGTCTGGCTACGCTTTGCATTGGTGGAGGACAGGGCGTAGCAACAATCGTTGAACGAACTTAAAAAAGATATGGAGGTTTAAATAAATGAAGCCAGTACTTGATACGTTTGAAGAAGCCGTACAAGACATTCAAGATGGAGCAACGATTCTAGTTGGTGGGTTTGGCCTTGTCGGTATACCAGAAAATTTAATACTTGCATTAAAAGAGAAAGGAACAAAGGACTTAACAGTCATATCGAACAACTGTGGAGTTGATGACTGGGGCCTGGGATTGCTCCTAAAAAACAGACAAATAAAAAAAATGGTAGGTTCCTATGTTGGAGAAAATAAAGAATTTGAAAGACAGGTGTTATCCGGTGAATTAGAAGTTGAGCTCATTCCTCAAGGAACGCTAGCAGAGAGAATAAGGGCAGGCGGTGCTGGCATTCCAGCGTTCTATACTCCAGCTGGCGTGGGAACACCGATAGCGGAAGGGAAAGAAGTCAGAGTATTCAATGGTAAAGAGTACTTGCTTGAAGAAGCCATTCAGGCAGATTTCTCATTTGTTCGTGCGTGGAAAGGGGACATAATGGGGAACTTGGTCTATAACAAAACGGCACGTAATTTTAATCCTATGATTGCTGCAGCAGGTAAAGTGACCATAGCTGAGGTAGAGGAATTAGTAGGTGTAGGAGAGTTATCCCCTGATCAAATTCATACTCCAAGCATTTATATTCAAAAGGTTATTGTGGGTGAGCAGGAAAAGAAGATTGAGCGATTAACAACGCGATAGGAGGATCATAATGGTGAAAGTAGATAAAGCAGCAGTTCGTGAAAAGATTGCAAGACGTGCTGAAAAAGAAATTCTGGATGGTTATTATGTGAATCTAGGAATTGGAATGCCTACGATGGTAGCTAACTATATACCAGAAGGCAAAAAAATAGTGCTTCAATCGGAAAATGGCCTTCTTGGAATCGGACCTTATCCAACTGAAGGTGAAGTTGATCCTGATCTTATTAACGCCGGGAAAGAAACAGTTACAGCGATGCAAGGAGCATCCTATTTTGATAGTGCAGAGTCTTTTGCGATGATTCGTGGAGGACATATTGATGTTGCGATACTAGGCGGAATGGAAGTCTCAAAAGATGGTGACCTCGCTAATTGGATGATACCTGGAAAGATGATTAAAGGTATGGGTGGGGCCATGGATCTTGTGCATGGAGCGAAAAGGATTGTTGTCATTATGGATCACGTGAACAAAAACGGAGATCCGAAAATTTTAAATGCTTGTACCCTCCCCCTAACAGGTCAAGGCGTTGTTAATCGAATCATTACGGATCGGGCTGTTTTTGACATAACCGATGAAGGGCTTGTGTTAAAAGAAGTTGCCATTGGCTATAGCATTGAGCAGATTCAAGCTTCAACAGAACCGGACATTATTATTAGCAATCCAATATTAGATGCCTTTTAATTTATGAAAATAGAAGGAAAGAGCGCAGTCAGTAGACTGCGCTCTTTTTTTAATTACCGATGCTTATCGTACACATTCATTTTTGAAACGTCACGTATTTTCTGAACTTCATCAGGTGTTAAGTCTGGAGCATTTTGTGCTGTAATATTTGCGAGAAGTTGTTCACTGCGACTAGCTCCAGGAATTACTGTAGCTACAGCGGGATGAGCAAGAGCATATTTTAGTGACGTTTGAGTTAAATTGCGCTTATCCCCTTTTATTTCAGAAAGTTGCTTAACAGTTTCAAGAACGTCGAATTTAGAATGGTCGAGAAATCCGTCTTCTTTTACTTTTTCCTCATATCGATCAGTTAACATGCCTTTAGCAAGCGGTCCTCTAGCAATGACACTGATGTTGTTTTCATGCAAATAATCTAGAATTTCTTCTTCGGGTCTACGATCAAGAATGCTGTATTGCATCATAACTGATGCGATAGAAGATTTTTTTACAAACTCTCGGATGACATTTGGGCGTATACTTGAAATACCATATTCGATAATTAATCCTTCTTGTTTTAATTCTTCAAAAGCTTCAATGGTTTCATCGAATGGATCCTCGATTGTACCACCGTGAAGCTGAAAGAGATCAATGTGATCTGTTTTCAATCGTTTTAAGCTAGCTTTTAGTGCTGATTTAATATGTTTTTTTGATGGATCCCAGTACCAGCCTTCTTTTCCTTCTTCCCAGTGGTTCCCTGCTTTCGTAGCAAGTACGACTGAATTCCGTCGATCACGTAGGGCTTCTCCTACTATTTCTTCATTTAGACCGAAGTCATACAAATCAGCTGTATCAATAAATGTAACACCGTTATCAATAGCCTTATGAATAAGCGAAATACCTTTCTCTCGATCAGTGCCAAGTGACATAGTACCTAATCCAATTTCGCTAACGTTCAGTTTTGAGCTTCCGAGTTGATTGGTTTTCATTGCATTCCATACCTCCCATTTTTAACCTGTATTAAGTGTATCGTGATAGGAGGATTCATGCCAATCATATGCTGATTTCGATGTCTTGTTACCTGATAACACACCTGCTATAGTAAACATAATGGGAGGCGGTATAATGGCAACAGAAGCGCTTTTAATTATTGATATGAGCAATGATTTTGTTCATGATGAGGGAGGACTTACTTCTGGCAAGAAGGGACAAGAGATTGTTCCTAGTATTATTTCACTTGCCACAACGTTTATTGAGGAAGGCAAGGAAGTTGTGATTTGTATGGATGAGCATGAAGAAGAGGATGATCACTTTAATATCTGGCCCGTACATAATGTAAGAGGAACGTGGGGACAGAAGTTATATGGTGAATTACAGCAGTGGTATGAATCCAATAAGGAGCTTCCGAATGTCACGTTTGTTCCCAAGCCAGAATATGATGCATTTTATGGAACGAATCTGGAAGAAATACTTAAATCACGTCGTGTGGAAACTGTTCATCTTGCAGGAGTATGTACAGATATTTGCGATTTTCTAACTGCTTATGGTGCTTATGCAAGAGGATTTAGAACAGTTGCGCATTCATCCTGTATGGCAACGTTTACCGAGCATCATAACGTATTCCTTGAGCAAATGAATAATATTTTCAAAACGGAGATTCGTTAAACAAGAAACGCTGCCATTAATGGCAGCGTTTCTTGTTGTTTTCTTATTGTATTAACCTTAGGTGTGCTTTAGTTCGAACAGCAGGAGCCTGAATCCATTCTTCAATCGTTTCATAATGATTCATATAATGTCTAATCATTAATTGAATCTGCTTTGGTTTTCCTACCATTGTGACACCGTTTGGCTGAATATAGACTTTCATAAACAGAACCTCCTAAATAGTTCGATACATTAATGGTTTTAGTCTTTTCCCTATTATCTGTCTCATGTGATAGACTTTATGTATCGATTTGAATTTTTAGAACCAGGAGATGATGAACGAATGGACCATTTATATGAAAAGACCTTGCATTCAGAAACGATTTACGAAGGTCGAATTATAGACTTACGGGTGGAAGATGTTGAGTTACCAAATGGGAAACAAAGTAAGCGTGAATTAATTGATCATCCTGGTGCTGTTGCGGTTATTGCAGAGACGCCCGATCATAAAATTTTAGCCGTAAGACAATATCGTAAAGCCCTTGATAAAGCTATCGTGGAAATCCCAGCTGGGAAACTTGAACCAGGGGAGAAACCTGAAATTACTGCAGTTCGTGAATTAGAAGAAGAGACAGGATATACGTGTGACTCACTTGAAAAAGTGATCTCATTTTACACATCACCTGGTTTCGCAAATGAACTTGTTCATTTATACGTAGCAAAGGGATTAGAGAAAAAAGGAGAACAATCGGTTGATGAAGATGAGTTTCTTGATGTTCTTCATTTAACAATAGAAGAAATGGAAAAGATGATAGAAAGCCAGGAAATTCATGATGCTAAAACCGCTTATGCTCTCATGTATTTACAATTGAAATTGAAGTGATCCCATGAAACCATATTATGCAGATTTTCATATTCATATCGGGAGAACTAGAACGAACAAACCTGTTAAGATAACTGGTTCAAAAACGTTAACATTATCTCATATCCTTAATGAAGCTAGTGCAAGAAAAGGGCTTGATATGGTTGGCGTGATCGATTGTCACGTTCCTGAAGTTATGAAAGAGATAGAAGATTATTTGGAGAAGGGTGAATGTTATGAATTGAGTGAGGGTGGAATTCGGTTTGAATCTCTCACTCTCATTTTAGGTACAGAAATCGAAATCTATGATGAGAATTGTCAGGGTCCTATTCATGTACTAGTTTATTTGCCTGATTTAACAAAAATGAAACATTTTTCAGATTGGCTAAGAGCTAGAATGACAAATATTACTCTAAGTTCTCAACGCATATATGAAAGAGCGGAGGTCATTCAAGAAAAGGCAAAAGAGCTTGATGGTTTATTTATACCTGCCCATATATTTACACCATTTAAGAGCCTATTTGGAAAGGGAGTCCATCAGTCAATAAGCGAAGTTTTTGACCTAAACAATATTGATGGAATTGAATTAGGTCTTTCTTCTAACACACAGATGGCAGACCAAATTGAAGAACTTCATCGTTACCCATTTTTGACGAATTCAGACGCACATTCCACACAAAAAATAGCTCGAGAATATCAATGCTTATATTTAAAACAACCCACATTTCTTGAGTGGAAAAAGGCATTACAAGGCAAATATGACCGAAAAATTGCAGCGAATTTTGGATTAGACCCCAAATTAGGTAAATATTATGAGGCGATATGCTCTAAATGTAATTCTCCAGTTAGTCAGTTGGTTTGCGATTCATGCGGAAGTAAGAAGATTGTAAAAGGGGTGGCGAATCGAATTCAAGAATTGAGTTCAGCGTCGAAGTACCCTGTTCGTCCCCCATATGTACATCACGTTCCTCTAGACTTTCTACCAGGGGTTGGGCCAAAAACTTTCGAGCGTCTATTAGATTCTTTTAGTACGGAGATGAATATTCTTCACCGGGTGACTGAGAGTGATCTGACCGGCGTTGTAGGAGAGTCACTCGCTCATATGATCGTCCTTTCAAGGAGTGGGCAGCTTACGTTAGAACAAGGTGGGGGTGGAACATACGGTAAAGTTGTAAACCAAAAGAGATAATCTATCGATCAGTCATACGTTCAAAATCCATTTCATAGACTTTACCAAAGGTCGTATGAAGGAGGAAATCGTATGAATCGTAGCAGACATCTGAAGCAAATGATATCAACTCATCTATCAGATCATTTATCTCTCTACACATTTATTGCCGTATTGTTCCTCATGGGCATTGTATTCGGAGCCGTTATAGTCAATAGTCTAAGCTTCACTCAAAAAGAAGATCTTGCTGTATACTTGGGGCGTTTTTTTGGACAGGTATCAGATGGACAGTTCGCAACATCATCTGAAATGTTTCATCAAAGCTTAACTCATTATGCCAAATATATTGGTTTGATGTGGCTTTTAGGACTTACGATAATTGGTCTTCCAATTGTACTAATTATGCTCTTTCTAAAAGGGATAGTTGTTGGTTTTACAGTAGGTTTTCTTGTGAATCAAATGAGCTGGAAAGGCTTCTTATTGGCATTTGTTTCAGTCTTTCCACAGAATATTATAGCTGTGCCCGCGATGGTAATCGTTGCAACGGCTTCTCTAACTTTTTCGATTCGACTGATGAGGCAATTATTTATGAAACGCAGAATAGAACCGATTCTTCCTCCATTCTTAAGGTTTTCAGGGCTAGTTATATGTGCGCTAAGTTTTCTCTGTCTAGCAGCATGGTTTGAAGCTTATTTATCACCAGGATTGATAAAGGCCGTAGTGGAAATGAAGTAAATTATATTCATTATCAAATTAAAATCATTACAACATTAGGTTGATAATGATTTTAATTTGACACCGATTTCCCTACTGCTTATAATGAAAATGGCATCGATCGAGGGAGGGAAATGGGACATGGAAAGCAGAATCGATCGAATTAAGAAACATCTTCATTCTCAAAGCTATAAGTTAACACCCCAGCGAGAAGCAACCGTGCGTGTACTTCTTGAGAACGAAGAAGACCATTTAAGCGCTGAAGATGTGTATCTTTTAGTAAAAGAAAAATCTCCTGAAATTGGATTAGCAACTGTATATCGAACGCTTGAGTTATTAGCTGAATTGAAAATCGTTGATAAAATTAATTTTGGTGACGGTGTTTCAAGGTTTGACCTCAGGCAAGAAGGCGCTGCTCATTTTCACCATCACTTGGTTTGTATTGAGTGTGGCGCAGTAGATGAAATACAAGATGATTTACTTGGTGATGTAGAAAAGGTAGTTGAGAATGATTGGAACTTTAAAATTAAAGATCATCGCCTTACATTTCATGGGATCTGTCACCGTTGTCAAGGACAGGAAGATAAAGAACAGCCGGAGCAAGCCGTTAATCATTCATAATTGTAATAGAAGACATTTAAGAACCTGTATCTCCTAACGATGTATAAAATTCTCTATCCCTGGCATATCTTTTACTAGAGATGGAGGTGCGTTAGTTTGAGAAGGGGTTTATTGCTTGTTTTAGATACAATGAAAGTTTTCTTACTGTTCACAGGTTGTACATTACTGTTTTACTTTGGCATTCTCTGGGTAAATCAAGAGTACCAGAATTATCATCGGTATGATGTGCCACAAGGAAAAGCAGTGAAAGTCGTTCAAATGGAATCGGGTATTCAACACACTTTCCTTGAAAGGCTCAATTTGTTTTACCAGACAGGTGAATAAGGAGCGTTTACAATGGAAGATCAGGTACAGGATTTTTTGCACTATTTGATAGTTGAGCGGAGCCTGTCCAAAAATACTCTCGATGCATACAGGCGAGATCTCGCTCAATATCTAAAACATATAAAAGAAAATGAGAACATTTCCACTTTGGATGAAGTGCGACGTGTGCATATTGTTAATTATCTCTATACGCTAAGAGACAGTGGAAAAGCATCTACTACAATTGCTCGAAACATTGCTTCTATTCGTGCCTTTCATCAATTTTTACTTAGAGAAAAGGCAGTGGATCAAGATCCCTCTGTACATATTGAAACACCAAAAACAGAGCGGAAACTACCTAAGATTTTGTCAACAACTGAAGTAGAGCAACTGCTAGAGGCACCTGATTATTCGACTCCTTTTGGTAAACGCGATCGCGCAATGCTAGAAGTATTGTATGCAACAGGTTTACGTGTGAGTGAACTCATTGATTTGAAAATGGAAGATGTTCATTTAACTATGGGTTTCATTCGAACGATTGGTAAGGGGAATAAAGAACGAATTGTGCCTCTAGGTAAGATGGCAAGAGATGCCTTAACCATTTATTTGGATGAAGGTAGAGGGCAATTAATGAAAAAGAATAAAAACGAAATGCTTTTCTTGAATCATCGTGGTGAAAGCCTATCGAGACAAGGTTTCTGGAAAATTCTTAAAAAGCTTGCATTGAAAGCTAACATTGTAAAACCTCTTACTCCACATACACTTAGACATTCATTTGCAACCCATTTACTTGAAAATGGAGCGGACCTTAGAGCAGTACAGGAGCTACTCGGACATGCAGATATTTCAACAACACAGATCTATACACATGTAACTAAAGCGAGATTGAAGGATATTTATTCAACTTACCATCCAAGGGCCTAATAGGAGGCTTTCTCCAGAAAGAGATCTGGTCATTGGCCAGATTTTTTCTTTTTTCTGCTTTCGTAAACGCATTCATGCGTGAGTTTTTTTGTTTTTGAGGGGAATAGTAACAATAGATAGACATTGAATGAGGAGGATCATAATGACAAAACGATTTAAGAGAGTATTTTTGGTTGTAATGGACTCGGTGGGCATTGGTGAGGCTCCGGATGCTGATCAATTTGACGACCTGGGCGCAGATACTCTAGGTCATATCGCAGATCATATGAATGGTTTGAAGATGCCGAATATGGAGAAGCTGGGTCTTGGCAACATTCGCGAACTTAATGGGATTAGTAAAGCAGTTAAACCAATGGCTCATTATACAAAAATGATGGAAGCTTCGAATGGGAAAGACACGATGACTGGACATTGGGAAATTATGGGCCTTCATATAGAGCAGCCTTTTAGAACCTTCCCTAATGGATTTCCTGACGATCTCATCTCCGAGCTTGAAAGTAGAACAGGAAGAAAAATCATTGGAAATAAACCTGCTTCAGGGACAGAAATTCTTGTAGAACTTGGTGAGGAGCATATGAAAACCGGCGCACTTATTGTCTATACTTCTGCAGATTCTGTTCTTCAAATTGCAGCCCATGAAGATGTTGTTCCATTGGATGAGCTTTATCACATTTGTGAGATTGCAAGAGAAATGACAAAAGCAGAAGAATATATGGTTGGTCGAGTAATTGCAAGACCTTTTGAAGGTGAAGCTGGTAATTTTAAACGTACTTCTAATCGTCACGATTATGCGCTAAAACCTTTTGGTCATACAGTTATGAATGAATTAAAGGATAATGAGAAAGACGTTATTGCAATCGGAAAGATTTCAGATATTTATGACGAAGAAGGTGTAACAAAGTCTCTTCGTACGAAATCAAATATGGACGGCATGGATAAGTTGCTTGAAACTCAACAAATGCAATTTGAAGGAATCAGCTTCCTAAACCTCGTCGACTTTGATGCATTATATGGGCATAGAAGAGACCCGCAAGGTTATGGTGAAGCGCTAGAAGAGTATGACGAGAGATTAACAGAAGTTCTCGATCGAATGGAAGAAGATGATTTGTTATTGATCACAGCTGATCATGGGAATGATCCAATTCACCATGGAACAGATCATACACGTGAATATGTTCCATTACTTGCCTACCATAAAGGGATAAAAGAAGCAGTAGATCTCGGTATTCGTGACACATTTGCTGATATTGGAGCAACAATTGCGGATAATTTTGATGTAACGTTACCAAAACACGGGACAAGCTTTCTTAAAAAGCTTTAAGAATCAAGAGGAGGAACGAAAATGACAATTAAACAAGAAATTCAAGATGCATCATCCTATATACAAAGTCAAGTTGGAAAGTTTCGTCCAGAAATCGGGCTGATCTTAGGTTCTGGTCTTGGTGTACTGGCTGAAGAAATTGAAAACCCAATTCAAATCCCCTATAGTGACATTCCGAATTTTCCCGTCTCAACAGTAGAAGGGCACGCTGGACAATTTGTATTCGGAACGTTAAATGGAAAAGCAGTAGCAGCCATGCAGGGGCGTTTTCACTTTTATGAAGGTTATTCAATGGATAAAGTAACATTCCCCGTTCGAGTGATGAAAGAACTTGGGATTCTAAAAGTCATTGTAACGAATGCTGCAGGTGGTATAAATGAAGAGTTCCAACCTGGAGATTTAATGGTTATTGCTGATCACATTAATAACTTTGGAACAAATCCATTAATTGGACCAAATAGCAATGAGTTTGGACCACGTTTCCCGGATATGTCTACCGCTTATTCAATGGATCTTCAAGATTTAGCACAAGATACGGCAACAGAACTTGGAATGAAACTACAATCTGGAGTATATGTCGGAAATACCGGACCAACTTATGAAACCCCAGCAGAGGTTCGCATGCTGCGTACATTGGGTGGCGATGCAGTAGGTATGTCAACTGTACCAGAAGTTATCATTGCAAGACATGCGGGCATGGATGTACTTGGTATATCTTGTATTTCAAATATGGCTGCCGGAATTCTGGATCAACCACTTCACCATGACGAAGTGATTGAAACAACAGAGAAGGTAAAGGCAAACTTCCTTCTTTTGGTTAAAACAATTGTAAGTAAAATGGGTTAATGTAGAAGGGAGAGCTATTCGAATGAGAATGGTTGATGTTATTCAAAAAAAACGTAATGGAAATGAATTAACAAAAGAAGAAATTAATTTCTTTATTGAAGGATATACAAAGGGGGACATCCCTGATTATCAGGCGTCAGCTTTAATGATGGCGATTTATTTTAATGGGATGAAGTCAAATGAAACGGCTATGCTTACCCAAGCAATGGTAGAGTCTGGAGAAACAATCGATCTATCTGCTATAAAGGGTCATAAAGTGGATAAGCATTCAACTGGAGGAGTAGGTGATAAGACAACCTTTATCGTTGGTCCATTGGTTGCTTCTGTAGGTGTACCAGTTGCAAAAATGTCTGGTCGAGGTTTAGGTCATACCGGTGGAACTTTAGATAAGCTGGAGTCCATTAAAGGTTTCCACATTGAGATGACCAAAGAAGAATTTGTAAATAATGTGAACACACATAAACTTTCTGTAGCTGGTCAGACAGGGAACCTCGCTCCTGCAGATAAAAAATTATACGCGCTTCGTGATGTAACAGCTACTGTGGATTCCATTCCGCTGATCGCCGGATCAATCATGAGTAAAAAGCTTGCTTCTGGAGCAGATGGTATTGTTCTTGATGTCAAAACCGGATCCGGTGCTTTCATGAAGAAGCTTGAAGACTCAGAAGCTCTTGCTAAAGAAATGGTTAACATCGGAAACAACCTTGGACGAAACACTGTGGCAGTTATTAGTGATATGAGTCAGCCGCTTGGTTTTGAAGTAGGAAATGCAAATGAAGTTCGAGAAGCTTGTCAGGTTCTTCAAGGAGAAAATATCGAGGATCTACGCCTACTTTCTCTAGAACTTGCTTCACATATGACAGTGATAGCTGGTGCTTTCGATGACTTTGAGACGGCGTATAAAACACTTGAAGAGAATCTTCAAAATGGAAAAGCGTTTGAATCATTTAGAACGCTCGTTCAAGCTCAAGGTGGGGATGTATCCGTCATTGATGATCTTTCTAAACTTCCACAGGCAAAGCATGATATTGAAGTTTCGGCACAGCAAGATGGGTATGTAACAGAAATTGATGCTGAATCTGTTGGTGTTGCTGCTATGTATCTTGGTGCAGGAAGAGCGACAAAAGACGATCAAATTAATCACGGCGTTGGGATTACGCTGAAGAAAAAAGTCGGCGATAAAGTGGAGAAAGGCGAAGCAATAGTCGTTCTTCACAGTGATGAAGAAGACGTTCAGAACTCAATCGATAAAATTAATGAAGCGTACACTCTTTCTAAACAAGCTGCTGAAAAGCCACAGCTGATTTATAAGGTTATTAACTAATTAATGTAAGGTAGTATCTTGAGAAGTCTCTTTTGGGGGGCTTCTTTTTTTTGTGTTTAGCTAAGTTAGCTTATCCTGTTGGTTCTCGATTTTTAGTTTATTCGAGTGACATCTTCTTCTCAGAGCGTAATTAAGGCAATAATCTACTATTTCATTAACATGCTATAAATCCGTGAAAAGATTTAAGGAGAGTGAATGCGATTATCAATAGAGGATATAGAATTCGTATATTTTTCCAAGATGTTGGAAATCCTTGTAATACTAAGAATGGAGGGATCACCAATGAAAGTTGTTGCAACAGCGCTCGCCTTCTTGCTGGGAGTAACTCTTATTGTTCCTTCTTTTGCGCATGCAGAAGAAGCAAAGCTAAAAATCGCAGAGAATTCTTCTTCCGCTATTTTGATTGAGCGAGATACAGGTGAAGTATTGTTTGAAAAAGATAGTGATAAAAAGCTTCCTCCTGCAAGTATGACTAAAATCATGACAATGATCTTAATTATGGAAGCGATTGAAAGTGGAAAAGTAAGCCTCGATCAGAAAATTAGAGCAAGTGAATATGCTGCTTCGATGGGTGGTTCGCAGATTTTTCTTGAGGCAGGGGAAGAAATGACAGTTAACGATATGTTAAAAGGTATCGCGATTGCTTCCGGTAATGATGCTTCGGTAGCAATGGCTGAAGCGATCGCTGGTTCGGAAGAAGAATTTGTTAATTCGATGAATGCAAAGGCAAAATCAATGGGGCTTCAAAACACTCATTTTGTAAACCCTACTGGATTACCTGCGGAGGGTCATTATTCCACTGCAAATGATATGGCCCTTATGGCTAAAGAGCTTCTTAAATATGAATTGATTACAAAATATACTGGATTATATGAAGACTACCTAAGGCAGGATACAGATAAGAAATTTTGGCTCGTTAACACTAATAAGCTTGTTAAATTTTATCCTGGTGTAGATGGATTGAAGACAGGATTTACAAGTGAAGCAAAGTATTGTCTTACGGCAACGGCGAAAAGAGATGACATGCGAGTGGTGGCTGTTGTAATGGGGGCTCCATCTCCAAAAGTACGTAATGCGGATATTACAAAACTGTTTGATTATGCATTTTCTCAATATAAAACACATAAATTATTTGATCGAAACAACATCGTGAAAGAAGTGAAGGTAAATAAAGGAGATCAACCTACCATGTCTGTTGTAACATCTGAACGAGTTTCCGTTCTTCTTAAGAAAGGGCAAGAAAACGGTAAAATTACAACAAGCATCAAAGTCAATAAGAATATAGAAACACCTGTTAAGAAAGGGGAAGAGGTAGGTGAGTTGTCTGTGAAAATAGATGGTCACGTGACAGCTACTTCTCCTGTTATTGCTGACAAAGACATTCAAAAAGCTTCCTGGTGGCAGCTGATGAAACGGACAGCTGCGCAGTTCGCCAAAGCACCTACTCAAACTGTCAAGTGATCACCTCTTTCATCGAAATCTCACTAGTTTTGTCATGAAGAAGGAATTAACCCTGTAAAGAGAGAAAAAACTCACAAGCAAACATGAGGAGGAATGTGACGTGAGTCTTTCGATCAATCTTGAAGTGCGCCATCCCGTTCTTTTGATTCGTCTTGATGGAGAGTTGGATCATCATACATCAGAAGAACTAAGAGACAGGGTAGATTCGATTATTGAAGAGCGTAAAATTGAACATATTGTGCTAAGTCTAGACGGTCTTTCATTCATGGATAGTTCAGGTCTCGGTGTTATTCTAGGGCGGTACAATAAAGTGAAGAGTTTTGGAGGAGAAATGGTCGTATGTTCAATCTCTCCACCTGTTAAGAGATTGTTTGAAATGTCAGGTCTCTTTAAAATTGTGAGGCTTGAGGCTGATGAGCAGCATGCCCTCGCTACTTTGGGGGTGGCATAATGAGAAATCGTATGGATATCGAGTTCTCTGCGCTCAGTCAAAATGAATCATTTGCTCGTGTGACTGTAGCAGCTTTTATTGCGCAGCTCGACCCTACTGTTGATGAACTTACTGAAATCAAGACAGTTGTATCAGAAGCTGTTACAAATGCCATTATTCATGGTTATGAGCAAAATTCTGAAGAGAAGGTTTACATTTCAGTCGAGTTAAATGACGACACGGTCAATTTAACAATTCGTGACCACGGAATCGGAATTCTTGACCTTGAGGAAGCAAGACAACCTTTGTTTACAACAAAGCCTGAATTAGAGCGATCAGGGATGGGCTTTACAATTATGGAGAATTTTATGGATGAGGTCAAAGTGGAGTCTGCAAGTGGCCAGGGTACGACCATTCACTTAATGAAGTATCTATCAAAAAATAAAGCGCTATGTAATTAAGGGGACCTGCATATGGACGTGGAGGTTAGAAAAGGGAAGCAGTCGCAACTGAAGCCTGATGAAGTGAAGGAATTGATTAAACAAAGCCAGAATGGGGACCAGGGAGCAAGAGACCTTATTGTTCAAAAGAATATGCGTCTCGTTTGGTCCGTTGTGCAACGATTTCTAAATCGAGGGTATGAAGCGGATGACCTGTTCCAGATCGGTTGTATTGGTTTGTTAAAATCCGTGGATAAGTTCGATCTAAGTTACGATGTGAAATTCTCCACCTATGCGGTACCAATGATTATTGGGGAAATTCAGCGCTTCATTAGAGATGATGGAACAGTGAAAGTGAGTCGATCCCTTAAAGAAACTGGAAATAAAGTTAGGAAAGCGAAGGATGAGTTATCGAAAACGCTCGGCAGAACGCCTACAATTAATGAAATTGCAGAACGAATAGAAGTTACGCCGGAAGAAGTTGTAATGGCACAAGAAGCTGTAAGGGCACCAACTTCTATTCATGAAACGGTTTATGAAAATGATGGAGATCCCATTACTTTACTCGACCAAATTGCCGATCATACAGATAGTGCTTGGTTTGATAAATTAGCCCTTAAGGAAGCATTGCAGTATCTTGATAATCGTGAGAGATTAATCGTTTATTTAAGGTATTATAAAGATCAAACTCAGTCTGAAGTGGCAGAAAGACTTGGGATTTCTCAAGTTCAAGTATCGAGACTGGAAAAGAAAATATTAAAACAAATTAAAGAACAGATGAGCAAATAGCTCATTCTGTTCTTTTTTTGTGTGCAATGGCTTTTTTTACCTGAATAAAAATCGAGCTATCACTAAGATTAATAAATGGACGATATAAAAAGGTCCCACACTTCTAGGGAATTAATGGTACTTAGGTTGCTAAAGAATGAGAGTCATTTAGTAGAAACATACTATAACCAATATGCCCCTTGAATAAGGAGGTGGAGGATCATGGATAGTCAGATAATATATCTTCGACTTAGGCAAAAAAAGAAAGTGCCGCCTAATAAGAAGCTATTGATTGGTGATATTGCTCAGCTCATAGGAGAAGATTCTTGCTGTAGTAAGGTGGAGAATATCCACATTTACCATGTAACGAAAGAAGATAAGAACTTAGTCGTAATTGATGTTATGAAAGTCATTATGTCAATCCATAGCGAAATGGAAAACATTGAGATTCAAGTGGTTGGTCCTACACAAACAATTGTAGAAGTTCAATATCCAAAGAAGAAATTAGCACCCGTTTATTTTGTTCTTATCTGGTTTTTATTATTTATTGGTGCGGCCCTCGCAATTATGAATTTTCATGAAGACGTCAGTATGAGAGAGGTTCATCAGCAAATATATAAAATTGTGACTGGAATCGACAATCCCAAACCACTGCTTCTACAAGTACCATACTCATTTGGACTTGGAATTGGGATGGTCCTTTTCTTTAATCATCTTTTCAAAAAGCGGTTTAATGAAGAACCGAGCCCACTTGAAGTGGAAATGTTTAATTATCAACAGGACCTTGATCAATACGTCATCGTTCATGAGAACGAAGAAAACGGAAATTCGAAGCCATGAATGTTCAATTTGTCTTAGTGATGTTAATCGGATTTGCTGAAGGGATTGCGGTTGGGGCTGGATTTGTTGCATTTCTTTCAGTTCTTGGCATTATCCCTAGACTCACTCAATTGTCCAAAACGTTACACCTCATTCGTTTTTATGAATGGGGGATCATTGTAGGTGCTGTAGTGGCAAGTTGGTTATCGTTAAGAAATCCAACTCTTGGCCTGCCCAAATTTGTAGTGATCCCAATTGGACTTGGTGCAGGTATATTTATTGGGATGTTAGCAGCAGCATTAACAGAAGTACTTAATGTCTTGCCAATATTAACGAAACGGATTGGGTTTATAGATAGAATTTTGGTTTTACTAATGGCTATAGTACTTGGTAAAGTATTCGGATCATTGTTTCATTGGACAATTTTTGTGGATGGAGGGATCAAGTAATGAAAAAATCATTAAACGATAAGGAAAAGTATAGTCAGAACATTAAAGAGTATCAGCCAAAGCCGCCGTATTTTTTCAACTGTATAAAGGCGTTTGTTGTAGGTGGATTTATTTGTATGTTCGGGCAAGGTGTTCAGAATTTCTATATCAATGTTTTTGATTTTTCTAAAGAAAATGCTGGAAACCCGACTGTTGCCACTCTCATTTTGATCGCAGCTATATTAACGGCTTTCGGTTGGTATGACAAGCTTGGTCAATTTGCGGGGGCAGGTTCAGCTGTACCAGTTACAGGTTTCGCTAATTCGATTACAAGTGCTGCTCTCGAGCATAAAAGCGAAGGGATTGTACTTGGCATAGCAACCAATATGTTTAAACTTGCTGGATCAGTCATAGTGTTTGGCGTCGTTGCGGCTTACATTGTAGGAATGGTCAGAATGATTTTTAAAGCCCTGGTATAAGGAGAGAACCTGTATGAAATCAGGAAAGCAAACATGGAGTTTTTCAAATGTATATTTACAATCAGTAGGTACAGCAACAGGCCCAAAGGAAGCAGAAGGTCCATTTGGGAATTCGTTTGATGTGACCTATAATAACCTTCATTGTGATCAGGCAAACTGGGAGCTTGCTGAAAGAAAATTATTAGAAGATGCAGTAATGAGTTGTTTGAAGAAAAAAGAATTAGCTCCTGATCAAGTTGATGTTTTTGTAGCAGGTGATCTATTAAATCAAATCGTAAGCGCAACTTATACAGCAAGGTCTAATCATATTCCTTTTCTAGGTGTTTTTGGAGCATGCTCCACATCGATGGAATCCCTAGCCATTGCTTCTTCTCTAGTTGATGGTGGTTTTGCAGAGAGGGTTATTGCTGGAGTTAGTAGCCATAATGCAACTGCTGAAAGACAGTTCCGATATCCAACAGAATATGGAGGTCAGAAACCCGGTACTGCGACATCAACTGTAACTGGTGCTGGAGCTGCCTTAGTTAGTCAGGAGTTATCGGACATTCAAATCTCTGCGGCAACGATTGGAAGAGTAGTTGACTGGGGAATCAAAGATCCGTTTGATATGGGGAGTGCGATGGCGCCAGCGGCAGCAGATACATTGGCCACACATTTTGAGGACCTGAATGTAAAGCCTTCAGATTATGACTTAATTGTTACTGGAGATTTATCTGCAGTTGGTTCTCCGATTGTTCGTGATTTATTGCTTGAGAAAGGGTTTGACATTACTAATAATCATAATGATTGTGGGTTAATGATCTATCGTCCAGACCAGAAAGAAGTATTCGCAGGTGGAAGTGGATGTGCCTGTTCGGCGGTTGTTACGTATGGTCATCTCATAGAGCTTCTAAAACAAGGGAAGTATTCAAAAATTCTTGTTACAGCTACAGGATGCTTGCATAGCCCCGTTATGGTGCAGCAGAAAGAAAGTATGCCTGCTATCGCTCATGCAGTGG
The DNA here is from genome assembly GCF_030547345.1 of Anaerobacillus sp. 1_MG-2023. Taxonomy (NCBI): domain Bacteria; kingdom Bacillati; phylum Bacillota; class Bacilli; order Caryophanales; family Bacillaceae; genus Anaerobacillus; species Anaerobacillus sp. 1_MG-2023. Next base: position 310,349 of record NZ_JAUORD010000002.1, read on the forward strand.
TTTTTGAGCGAGTTGGAGGTGAGGAATAGTGGAATACTTCATTGCTTTTGCAGTAGGAGGAGCCATTTGTGTTGTAGGTCAGTTATTGCTCGATATTTTTAGATTAACACCAGCTCATGTCATGTCATCTTTTGTTGTGGCTGGAGCGATTCTTGACGGGTTTGGTATATACGATCGACTGATTGAATTCGCAGGAGCTGGTGCGACAGTGCCAATTACGAGCTTCGGACATTCCTTGCTACATGGGGCGATGCAGCAAGGAGAGGAACATGGATTTATAGGCATTGCAATGGGGATATTTCAGTTAACTTCAGCTGGAATTTCATCAGCTATTGTTTTCGGATTTATCATAGCCATTATATTCAAACCAAAGGGGTGAATGAATTGAACAAGCGGCGGGTTATTTTCGTTACTGATGGAGATCTTTACGCGCAAAAAGCAATTGAAAAAGTGGCTTCGGATATTGGCGGGAGATGCATTAGCCAATCAGCAGGAAATCCTACCCCGCTTGCTGGTTATGAAATTATTTCCCTAATTAAAGAAGCTCCACACGATCCAATCTTTGTAATGTTTGATGATAGTGGTTTTCCGGGTGAAGGTTATGGAGAACTAGCGATGCAGGCTGTGGCTGAGGATGAAGATGTTGAACTACTTGGTGCGATTGCAGTTGCCTCGAGAACACACTTCTCTGAATGGACGAGAGTAGATGTTTCCATTGATAGGGATGGTGAATTAACACATTTCGGTGTTGATAAGAATGGATTTGCTGATATGGAAGCTGGGAGAATAGATGGGGATACTGTATCTATTTTAGATAAACTGAATGTCCCTATTATTATAGGTGTCGGTGATATAGGTAAAATGTCTGGACTTGATGATCCGGAGGTTGGGTCGCCTATAACATTGAAAGCCGTTCAAATTCTGCTTGAAAGGAGCGGTTTCTATGACAACAAAAATGAATAACAAACAAGAAATATTTAAAAAATTAAAAGAAAATGAAGAATTCTTGAAAAAATCAATTGGCATTGGGGAAAGTTTTGACGTAGGTGTACGTAAACTCAAGATTTTGAATAAAGAAATACAATTCTATTATTGTACTGGATTATGTGATACATCAATCATTGTTGAGATCATGCGTGAATTGATGGAATTAGATGATCATCATCGCTTGACCGTTAAATTCGAGCAAGTTATCCATAATCATTTGCCCCATCAGCAAGTAACAAAAGTAGAGACGTTCGATGAGGTCGTCGATCAAGTTCTTTCTGGACTGATCGCTGTATTTATGGAAGGCGAAGAGATTGCTTACATTATTGATGTTCGAAAGTATCCAGGTAGAACGCCTCAGGAGCCAGACACTGAGAAAGTGATTAGAGGTTCTAGAGACGGTTTCACAGAAAATATTATTGAGAATACTGCACTTACTAGAAGGCGTATTAGAGATGGTCGTTTGCGTAATGAAATATTTCAAATCGGAGAGCGTTCTAAAACGGATGTGTGTATCACTTATATTCAGGATGTAGCTAACCCAAACTTAGTAGAAATCATTAAGAAAAAACTAAAAGAAATTAATATTGATGGTATTCCTATGGCTGATAAAACTGTCGAAGAGTTTTTAGTGCATCAGGCGGGAAATCCTTTTCCACTTGTACGATATACGGAAAGGCCAGATGTAGCCGCATCCCATTTGTTAGAAGGGCATGTCTTAATTATCGTTGATACTTCTCCGAGTGTTATTATTACACCAACAACCTTTTTCCACCATGTTCAACATGCAGAAGAATACAGGGAAGCTCCATTACCTGGTGCATTCTTGAGATGGGTCCGCTTTGGAGGAATGCTAGCAGCGCTATTGTTACTTCCCCTGTGGTTATTGGCGGTATATGAACCAGGGTTGTTGCCTAAATCGATTGATTTTATTGGGCCAAATGATGAAACGAATGTACCGATATTTATTCAAATCATTCTTGCAGAAATTGGGATCGAAACGCTGAGAATGGCCGCCATTCATACGCCTACCCCGCTTTCTACAGCGATGGGTTTAATTGCAGCTGTATTAATTGGTCAAATTGCTATCGATGTAGGATTATTTGTGCCAGAAGTTATTCTGTATGTTTCTATTGCGGCTATAGGTTCTTACGCAACGCCCAGTTATGAGTTATCAATAGCGAACAAACTAGTTAGATTATTACTACTTTTCCTTGTCTTTTTCTTCAGAGTTCCAGGATATATAATAGGCGTGACAGCTATTATTCTCTTCCTAGTCGCCTTAAAGCCATTAAATACACCTTATTTATGGCCATTCATTCCTTTTAATGCAAAAGCGTTTATTCAAGTGCTAATTCGCGTTTCTGTTCCTTTGACAAAACTGCGTCCAAGTATTACAGAGCCCCAGAATGAAACGAAGCAGCCGGACAAACCACTTGCCGAATCTTAAAAAGTATGATAATTTATTTCTTAATCGAATAGACCTCATTGAACGTAATGGGGATAGAGGCGCAAAACGAATGAGTAAGATATCTGAGCATAGAATGGAATGCGAAGACGATATCAGAAAGGTCAATTTGCCGAAGTGAGAAAGGACCCATTCTTTTCTTGCTGGGCTGCTGCTGAATAAGTTGCAGACTGTCACTGGAGGATGGATTTCTTTCAGTGGTGAGCTAATCCAACTCGTGAGGATACGGAGAAAAACAGCCTATCTATAAAGTTGGCTGTTTTTCTTATTGTGTGGAGGGAGCTCGCATTTATATAAGCGAGAGGGGAGAAATGATTGTGAATTTATACAGTACATCTGCAATTTCAGAAGAGGGGCATCTAACAGTTGGAGGGATCGATACGGTCCAATTAGGAAAAAAATTTGGCACTGCGTTATATGTTTATGACGTGGCCATGATTCGAGATAAAGCAAGGGCGTTTCGAAGTGCCTTTGAACGTGAAAATGTAAACTATCAAGTAGCTTATGCTAGTAAGGCCTTTTCATGTATGGCAATGATCCAACTTGCAGAAGAAGAAGGATTAAGTTTAGATGTTGTATCCGGTGGAGAGCTTTATACTGCTTTGAAGGCGGGTTTTCCCGTGGAGCGCATTCATTTTCATGGAAATAACAAAAGTGAATCTGAAATTAGAATGGCGCTTGATGCAGAAATAGGTTGCTTCGTTGTTGATAATTTTTACGAATTATCTCTACTTGAGCAAATTGCAGAAGAAAAAAATGTGAAAGCTAATGTGCTGCTGCGTATAACACCAGGTATTGAAGCACATACGCATGATTATATTTTAACAGGCCAAGAAGATTCCAAATTTGGTTTTGATTTACAGAGTGGTCAGGTAGAACGCGCGATATTGGATGTAACAAAAATGAGTGCTATTCATCTTCTTGGACTTCATTGTCATATAGGCTCACAAATTTTTGAAACAAATGGCTTTGTAATGGCGATTGAAAAGATCTATAGCTATCTTACAACATGGTACGATGCCTATGGTTTTGAGCCTGAAGTCCTTAACCTTGGTGGAGGATTTGGAATCCGATATACGAGCGAAGATCACCCACTACCAGTAGGGAACTACATTGAAGCTATGATTGAAACAATCAGAAATCAGGTAACAGGGCAAATGAACATGCCTGAGATCTGGATTGAACCTGGGCGTTCACTAGTAGGAGAAGCTGGACTAACGTTATATACGGTTGGTTCACACAAAAATGTTCCAGAGTTGAGACATTACCTCGCTGTAGATGGAGGGATGACGGATAATTTACGCCCTGCTCTCTATCAGGCAAAATATGAAGCCACAATAGCAAATCGAATGAATGAAGCAAAAGATCACCTATACTCTGTAGCAGGAAAGTGCTGTGAATCAGGTGATATGTTAATTTGGGATTGCCAGTTACAGCGAGCGATTGCTGGCGATACAATGGCTGTTTTTTCAACGGGGGCATATGGTTATTCCATGGCAAATAACTACAATAGATTACCAAGACCGGCTGTAGTTTTTGTTGAAAATGGTGAGGCAAACCTTGTTGTTGAGAGAGAGTCATACGAGGATTTAGTTCGACATGATTTGCCATTAAAACAAGCGATTATATCAAAATAATAGTTGAAAAGCATAAATGATATGGAACAGCTTCAGTCTGTGCTATAATGAAAGAGCTTTTAAGAAAATTGTTAGTGCAGGAGGATTTATTTATGAAAAAAGGAACAATTGCATTTGAAAATGGAGAAGTTATTGAAATTGAATTTTATCCAGAAGCAGCACCTAACACTGTTGCTAACTTTGAGAAACTTGCAAATGAAGGTTTCTACAACGGTGTGAACTTCCACCGCGTAATCCCAGGTTTTGTTGCTCAAGGCGGAGATCCTACAGGTTCTGGAATGGGTGGACCAGGATATACAATTGACTGTGAAACAGAAGGTAACCCTCATAAACACGTAGCAGGCTCATTGTCTATGGCACATGCTGGTAAAAACACGGGCGGCAGTCAGTTTTTCCTAGTTCATGAACCTCAGCCTCACCTAGACGGCGTTCATACCGTTTTTGGTCAAGTAACAGAAGGAATGGATACGGTTCTTCGCGTTAAACAGGGTGACGTAATGAAAGAAGTAAAAGTCTGGGACGAAGAATAGATCAGACTCTTAAAAACTTAATACTTTCCTTCGGGGTCGGGTGAAAATCCCAACCGGCGGTGATGACTAGCTTATGCTAGCTAAGTCCGTGACCCGGTTGCGTAAGCAAACGGTGGATCTGGTGAGAAACCAGAACCGACAGTATAGTCTGGATGGGAGAAGGAATAAAAGTGACCAATTTCCTTTTGAATCATAGATTCAAAAGGCTTATTTGGCATATGCTTTTGCCTCCCAGGACAGCTGTGTTTTGGGAGGCTTTTTTTGTTCTCCTTCTCAACCAATAATGGAGAGTGGAACAGGAGTAAATACGATGAATCATACGGATTTTATGAAAACAGCGATCGATATGGCTAGAAGTACGTTAGGTCAAACGCGTCCGAATCCCTCCGTAGGAGCCGTTATTGTTAATAGTGGGCGTATCGTGGGGATGGGAGCTCATTTAAGGGCTGGAGAAGGCCATGCCGAAATTCAAGCACTCAAGATGGCGGGCAATCAAGCAAGTGGGAGTACTGCCTATGTGACACTGGAGCCATGTAGTCATCATGGAAAGACGCCTCCTTGTGCTGATGCTTTAATTCAAGCGGGTGTCAAAGAGGTATTTATTGCAAGTCAAGATCCGAATCCCCTGGTCGCAGGAAATGGTGTAACTAAACTAAAGAAAGCAGGCATAGCTGTTCATATTGGGCTTATGGAAGAAGAAGCCTTACAGCTAAACCGGATGTTTTTCCATTACATTACACAGAAAAGACCATTTGTAACGTTGAAAGCTGCTACAACGCTTGATGGCAAAATAGCAACTCATTCAGGTGATAGTAAATGGATTACGGGGGAAGACTCGAGAAAAGATGTTCATGCCTTCCGTCATCAACATGATGCCATTCTTGTAGGTATTGGAACGGTCCTCTCTGATGACCCATCACTAACGACTCGTTACGGTGAAGGCCTATCGCCGATTAGAATCGTGTTAGATCGTCAATTGAAGATGCCTTCTGACGCTAAAGTAATAAGTGATGAGAATGCAGAAACATGGATCATTACAACAAAACGAGCTGCGCTAAAAAATAAGCGAACCTTCCCAAAACATGTTCAAATCATCGATGTCATAGATCCACTGCTCCCAATAGATAAAGTTCTTGACCTTTTAGGGGAACGAGAAATTACATCAGTATTTGTTGAAGGTGGTTCAGAAATACACGGTAGCTTTCTTGAATCACGATCTTTTCAACAAGTTATTACATACATTGCGCCGAAGCTTATTGGTGGGAGTCAATCTCCTACGGCTTTCGGGGGTACAGGTTTTCAAACGATGAATGAAGCGATCGATTTACAAGTGGATAGCGTAGAACAAATTGGAAATGATATTCGAATTATTTCATCAAGGAGGCTTTCTTAATGTTTACAGGTATTGTAGAAGAAATTGGAAGAGTTGAAAGTGTTCAACAATCAGGAGAATCCATTGCAATGCAAATTGCAGCGTCGACTATTTTAAAAGACGTTCATTTAGGAGATAGCATTTCGATAAACGGCGTGTGCTTAACTGTTACGACGTATACAGACTCTTCTTTTACCGTAGATATTATGCCTGAAACATTTCGTGCAAGCAGTCTTCGTCAGCTAGGACCAAACTCATCGGTGAATCTGGAGAGAGCTATGTCTGCAAATGGACGCTTTGGTGGTCATTTTGTTTCTGGACATGTTGATGGTGTGGGGAAAATTACTCGTGTAGAACAAATTGATAATGCTGTTTATTATGACATCTCGATTCCGCGAAACCTTTTAATTTACTTTGTTGAAAAAGGCTCAGTTTCTGTTGATGGTACTAGTCTTACGGTCTTTGGAATAGGGGAGCACTCTCTTACTATATCTCTTATCCCCCATACCGTAGAGGAGACGGTGCTTGGGAGAAAAAGAGTGGGAGATACAGTGAATATAGAATGCGATATGCTTGGTAAATACATTATGAAGTACTTGGAGCAAAGAAGCGGTTCAAAACCCGAACCTACTGCTTCACTCGGGAGTCAGTTTTTTGAAGATCATGGATTTAAATAATGGTACTATCAGGAGGGTCATCGTATATGTTCCATACAATAGAAGAAGCGATTTATGATTTAATGCAAGGCCAGGTGGTGATCGTTTGTGATGATGAAGACAGGGAGAATGAAGGGGATTTTATCGCTTTAGCCGATAAAGTCACACCTGAAACAATCAATTTCATGATTACAAAAGGAAGAGGCCTTGTTTGCACGCCGATTACGGAAGAGCGTGCAAATGAACTGAAGTTGAGCCCAATGGTAGATCATAACACAGATTCTCATGGTACAGCGTTTACAGTGAGTGTCGACCACAAAAGTACAACTACAGGAATTTCGGCAGCTGAAAGAGCATCTACAATTCAATACTTAATTAACACGGATGCTAAACCTTCGGACTTTAATCGACCAGGTCATATTTTCCCATTGATTGCTAAGGATGGAGGGGTCTTAAGAAGAGCAGGTCATACGGAGGCGGCAGTCGATTTGGCACGACTCTCTGGCTCTGCCCCAGCTGGTGTTATTTGTGAAATTATGAAAGAAGACGGTGAAATGGCGCGCGTTCCTGATCTAAAGAAAATTGCTGAAGAGTATGATTTGAAAATGATTACGATTAAAGATTTGATTCAATATCGTAATCGTAAAGATGTTCTTGTTCGAAAAGAAGTAGAAATAGAACTTCCGACTGAGTTTGGTTCTTTTAGAGCGGTAGGGTATTCGAATATTCTTGATCAGAAAGAGCACGTAGCTTTGATTAAGGGAGAAATTTTACCAGATCAACCAACTCTTGTGCGAGTTCACTCTGAATGTTTAACTGGTGATGTGTTTGGATCTTTTCGATGTGACTGTGGTCCACAACTACATGCTGCATTGGCACAAATTGAAGAAGAAGGTCATGGCGTGCTTTTGTATATGCGCCAGGAAGGAAGAGGTATCGGGCTCCTTAATAAAATGAAAGCTTATAAACTGCAAGAACAGGGCTACGACACAGTTGAAGCGAATGAGAAACTTGGATTTAAGCCTGATTTAAGGGATTATGGAATAGGGGCACAGATTTTGAGAGACCTTGGTGTTTCTAAAATGAACCTTCTGACAAACAATCCACGTAAAATAGCTGGGTTAACAGGTTATGGTCTTGAAGTAGCATCTAGGGTACCTCTTCAGATGGCTTCTCGAAAAGAGAATGAAAAGTACCTAAAAACAAAACATAGTAAGCTAGGACACATGCTTCATTTCTAAAAATTCACGTATGAACATAGGAGGATATTAATAATGGGACAAACATTTGAAGGAAATTTGGTTGGATCTGGATTAAAAGTGGGTATAGTAGTAGGAAGATTTAATGAATTTATTACAAGTAAATTACTTGGAGGTGCTGAAGACGCATTGAAGCGTCATGGCTTGTCCGAAGAAAACATTGATGTAGCATGGGTTCCTGGAGCATTTGAAATTCCATTTGCCGCAAAGAAAATGGTTGAAACAGGAAAATATGATGCAATTGTTACGCTTGGTACGGTTATTCGCGGGGCTACACCACACTTTGATTATGTATGTGGAGAAGTTTCTAAAGGCGTAGCGAATTTAACGATGCAGACGGGTGTACCTGTTATTTTTGGAGTATTAACCACAAACACCATTGAACAAGCTGTTGAACGTGCAGGGACTAAGGCTGGTAACAAGGGCTGGGATGCTGCAACGGCAGCAATTGAAATGGCTAATTTATCAAAATCATTTGAAGGTTGATTATCAGTTCATTTTTGGCTATGATGAGTATGGTATGCGATGAAGGGCAAAAGAGTTTGGAGTCGTAAAGCCATGAAGAGAGAAAGAAAATGGTTGATTCTTAGGTCTGTGTGATCATTGTCATTATCATGCTAGCTGAGCTTGTTCGTCGAATCACTTTAACATTCTAATTGATTTTAGAATAAGTTATTAAACGGAAAGCCAAGAATTACTTTAATGAGGGATAATCATGCTAATTCGTTATAAGAAAGCTCATGAGAAAATAGCCATGGGGCTATTAAGCTTCATGCCGAATGAAAAAGATATTAAGAAACTGCAACAATCGATTAAAGACTATGAGGATATGGATTCTTTGCAGCTTTTTCTTTGGAAAGAAGAAGATATTATCGGATTGCTCGGGATTGAATGGGTAAACGACAACGAAGTAGAGCTAAAGGATATTAGTGTTAATCCTTCCCATCGCCATCAAGGAATTGGAAAACAAATGGTTGAAGCACTTCGAGAAATGCTAAGTGATGAAATATCTATTAAGGGAAATGAATATACAGGGACATTTTTTGAGAGGTGTCACTTGGAAGAAAATATGAAGTAAGATGCAAAGAAAAGGAACGGCTTAGCCGTTCCTTTTCTGTTGTTTTATTTCAAATTGTTGTTTTCTTTCTTCAATCACATCTGATCGATCACGTCTCGTATGACGATGGATGAGTTCTATATTCGAAAGATCGCTTTTACTACCATAAGTACATTCAAGTTCACGACATCTTTCTTCACAAGCCGTTTGAAGGGTGGAGCTTGTGAGAGGAATGTCAAATCCCTGGTAAGGAGAGTGAGTGTTGATGAGTTGTAACTCGTTTGATAGGTTTTTAGAAAGTTGATCAATATTTATCGCTAATTTATCGAGTTCTTCACTTTCGCTTTTGGAAATGCGTATGGCATTAGCAATCATTCTCTTTGCCCCTGTGAAATTACCGCGTCGATGGTGGTAGAGGCCAACAGCAATTTGGATAAGACCTACCCAATGAAGTTTACGACTTCCACGCGGATCCTCTTTCCAATGTTCTTCGAGGATTTCATGGCATTCAAAATAATCACGAAGTCCATGGAAATGAGCCAAATAATCAATATAGGCTTTTGAATACATGCTGATTCCTCCATTTCTTTTAGTAGTGTAGCACATGTGTGTTAAATGGATAAAGCGAGTGCTCTTGTGGATCAAAATAGCGATCAGTCGTCAGGGTGCTATCAAACTGTTAACGATCAATGGAAAACAATTTACGTTAAAAATGAACCTGATGGTTTTCTTGCATTGCTGTAAGCCCCTATTGTAAATGTGATATAATCGGAATACTAGATGGACTTGGATAAAGGAAGATGGAAAATGAAGCAATACAGTGTAAAGGTTGATGCATTTGAAGGTCCATTGGATCTTTTGCTCCACCTTATAAATAAGTACGAAGTGGATATTTATGATATTCCAGTCTCGCAAATTACAGATCAATACTTAACGTTTGTCCATACAATGCAAGAGTTAGAACTTGATGTGGCAAGTGAATATCTTGTTATGGCTGCGACGTTGCTTGCGATAAAAAGCAAAATGCTTCTTCCTCAAAAAGAAGAAGAAATTTTCGAACAGGACCCAGAGTTTGAAGATGATCCCCGTGATGAACTCGTTCAACGTCTTGTTGAGTATCGAAGGTTTAAAGAGGCTGCGAATGATTTAAAGGAAAAAGAAAGTAGTCGAAGCCTTATTTATGCTCGGCCACCTGTAGATACTAGTGAATTTAGTCATGAGGATAGTCAAACCTCCATTGGCGACGTTACATTGTATGATATGCTTGCGGCATTTCAAAAAATGTCCAGACGTGTAAAAGAAAAGAAACCAAAGCGTACACGAATTCAAAGTGAAGATGTTCCAATTGAAGATCGAATGAATGCTATTCGGAACCAGCTACGAGGAAGTGGAAAGACGCGTTTTAGTGATCTTTTTAGTGAAGAGGATCGTGGGCATATGATTGTGACGTTTCTTGCAGTCCTTGAGTTAATGAAAACGAGAGATGTGGCTTGTGAACAAGATAAAAACTTTGGCGAAATTATGATTTTTGAACGAGAAGGGAAGGCATCTGTGTGACAAACGAAGAAATAAAAAGCATTATCGAAAGTCTTCTATTTGTAGTTGGTGATGAAGGGATCACAGTGAAAGATCTCTGTGAAACCATCTCATTGGAAGAAGACACCCTTCTAAGTGCAATAAGTGATTTGCAGGATGAATACAATGAAAAAGATCGCGGTTTTAAAATTAGTTTTATTGGTGGTGGCTATCAGCTCACTACAAATGCTAAAAATGCTCCCTATATCGAAAAACTAGTAGCGACACCAGGTAATCATACTTTATCGCAGGCAGCTCTAGAAACACTTGCGATCGTCGCCTACAAGCAACCAATAACAAGGGTAGAAATAGAAGAAATTCGCGGTGTTAAAACGGATAAGCCTTTACAAACTTTAATGAGTAAACTGCTCATTAAAGAAGCGGGCAGAGCCGAAAAAGCTGGAAGAGCGATTTTATATGGAACAACTAGAGAGTTTCTATTTCATTTTGGTTTAAGCTCAATTAAGGATCTCCCCCCTTTACCTGATGGGACAGAAGATAAGGAAGATGAGGAAGCAGACTTATTTTTTGAGAAGTTTCAGGAAATCTCTGAGTAGATGCTAAGTTCGATCATGATGAAGGAGGACAATCGATGAGGTTAACTCATGTTGCTTTCGAGGAGCTTCAAAAAGATCGTGCAAACTCACCTGAAGATTCATTCGTTCGTTCTACAATAACGTATGAGGAGAATGGAAAGGTAAAGCGATTTCATGTTTTATATCCTGGAGTTTTTGCAGAAACTGCTATTAAAGAATTTTGGGGTTATGAGACCCCCATTCACGAAGCAATCGCACTGAATCTCCTTTCGTCTTATCCGAATCGAAAACGTTTGTATATTAGTAGTGAAAATGAGTTCCTTGATCCGCTTAAGAAGGCGGATTTGCAAGAGCTTCTTACGATCATCCATGAGATAAAATCAACAGGTACGTATTTACATTCAAACAAAGAAAAGATGCCTCCATACTGAGGCATCTTTTTTATGCTTTGACTATGTTCGCTTATATTGATGTATCATTTTTGGCTCAAACGAGTGTATTTTCCAATATTTTCTATTTAATTACTGTTCTAGAATAAAAATGAAATAAACTTCGAACACTAATTGAAAAGAGTAGGATAGGAGCTCAGATCAATGATACTATCGATCGGAAAATCTTTACCCCCTCATTGTCTTCTGCAAACAGAAGCAGCGACTTTTGCTAAAAGGCAATTTGGTCCACATTTTAAAAATATAGATCGTCTGCTACCTGTTTTTCAAAGTGCTGAAATAGATAAAAGATATTTCGCTATGCCACTAGAATGGTATAGTAGTGGCCCAACATTTGAAGAAAAAAACGAAAAATACGTTTCTCTTTCAGTTGAATATGCTAAAGAAGCAGTATTGGATTGTCTGAACAATCCCTTTTACCTAAATGAAATGATTGATTGTAGAGATATCGATGCAATATTTTTTGTGTCAACAACAGGTATTTCTACACCGAGTATAGAGGCTAGAATCATGAATGTCCTACCATTCTCTCCCCATACAAAACGGATCCCCATCTGGGGACTTGGGTGTGCAGGTGGTGCTGCAGGTATAGCAAGAGCGAATGATTATTGTCTTGCCCATCCTGATCAAGCTGTTCTAGTAGTGAATGTTGAGCTATGTAGTCTTACTTTTCAGCATGGTGACTTTTCCAAAAGCAACCTTATTGGAACAGCACTTTTTGCTGATGGAATATCAGCTGTACTTTTGACAGGTGAGAGTTCATCTCTTCTTAGCCGTTCAACCTTGCCGAGCATTCCAGGCATCGTCGCCACATGCTCCACATTAATGAGAGATTCAGAAGATGTGATGGGATGGGAAGTTAGCAACGAAGGCTTGCACGTAGTGTTCTCTAAGTCTATTCCCGCGATTGTATCAAGTTGGCTTGAACCTAATGTTCTGGAATTCCTCACTATTCACGAGAAAACCACGCAAGAAATAGATTATTTTATTGCCCATCCTGGAGGCACAAAAGTGTTAACAGCATATGAAGAAGCTCTCGGATTCGATAAGTCGATGACTGCGGTATCGAGAAATGTATTAAAAGAATATGGAAATATGAGTTCAGTTACCGTTATTTACGTACTAGACCAGTTTTTGAGAAATGGGTGTAAACATGGAAATCTTGGATTAATGGCAGCTCTCGGACCTGGTTTTTGTTCAGAACTGCTGCTGCTAGAATGGAAAAAAGGAGCATAAAAAATGGAGCTAATATTTACTGGGGTTTTCTTCCTACTTGTGTTTCAAAGGTTATTTGAACTATATATAGCTAAAAAAAATGAAAAGTGGATGAAAGAGCAGGGAGCCAGAGAAGTTGGAAAAAATCATTATAAATACATTGTGCTTCTACACGTTTTTTTTCTTTTCGCAGTAGCGATTGAAGCGATTTTACGAGGTTTCACTCTCTCCTTCGTCTGGTCTGTTATGCTGTTTGTGTTTCTTTCGGCTCAATGCCTTCGAGTCTGGACAATTAGAAGTCTTGGCCGCTTTTGGAATACAAAAATAATCGTTCTACAAGGTGCAGAAGTTGTAAAAAGAGGTCCTTACCGATTTTTGAAACACCCAAACTACGTAATTGTCGCACTAGAAATTCTCTCTTTGCCACTTATTTTCTCCTCCTACTTCACTGCGATTGTTTTTACCGTTCTAAATGCAGTAATACTTCTGAAAGTTCGTATTCCCGCTGAAGAGAAAGCTTTAAAAGAGTCGACCAATTATCCCGTGATGTTTCCGAATGCCGGAAAGGAATGAAAGACATATACTGCGTCTCTTGCTCATAGACTTGTACAAATATAGAGCTTAAGGGACGTGGATGTCATGATGAAATCGCTTAAGACAAAAATTGGCGTCTTTATCTTAATTGCTGCTCTTCTGTTTCTCATGATCCCAAGAGGTGTAGTAGCAGAGGGAATAGGCGTCTCAGCAAGAAGTGCCATACTAATTGAACAAGAAACAGGAAGAGTTCTTTACGAAAAAGATGCCTATACACAAAGACGAATAGCGAGTATCACAAAAATTATGACTGCAATTATTGCGATTGAGTCAGGTAAAATGAATGAAACAGTAAAAATTAGTGGAAACGCTGCTGGGACAGAAGGTTCCTCTCTCTATTTAAAAGAAGGAGAGAAAATAACACTTGAAAATTTGGTATACGGTTTAATGCTTCGTTCTGGTAATGATGCTGCTGTGGCAATTGCTGAAGAAGTTGGAGGCAGTTTAGAAGGCTTTGTTACATTGATGAATCAGAAAGCAGAAGAAATTGGAATGTCTCACACAGTATTTATGAATCCTCATGGACTTGATGATCATGAGAATCATCTATCGACAGCTTATGACATGGCTATTCTAACACAGTATGCCATGGATAATGACACTTACCGTATTATTTCAAGTACTAAAGTACATAAGGCACCCAATGCGACAGAGGATTGGGATTATGTATGGCGTAATAAAAATAAGCTGTTAACTAGTTTATACTCTGATTCCACTGGTGGGAAAACGGGATACACAAAGCGAGCTAAGCGTACACTCGTTTCTACTGCTGAACGTGATGGTATGACTCTTATTGCTGTTACTTTAAATGCGCCTGATGATTGGAATGATCATATTTCGATGTTTAATTGGGGTTATAGTAACTATGAGCTGACTCTACTAGAGCCTAAAGGGATAATTAAAGATGTGAAGGATGAGCCTTACAAAGGCAATGTGAGATTGAATCGAGATCTTTCCTATCCTTTAACCTCAGAAGAAAGAGATCAAATTGACTCCACAATCCAACTTGTAGAACCTCCAGATGAAAGTAAATGGGATGAAATGGGGTCAACAGATGATCCTGTTGGGATGTATATTGTAAAATTAAATAACAAGACAATTGTGAAAGCACCAATTACTTTTGACTCCGTTGAAAAAAAGGAAAAAGGATTATGGGGATTTTTTAAAGGGTTATTTTCATTAGATATCGGGCGTGAGCCGAATGGTTAATCTCATCTGGGCTGGCTTATTTCTCATTGGTATTCTATTTGCTCTAATTAATGGAACGATGGAAGAAGTCAATAAAGCAATATTTACTGGGGCTGAAGAAGCGGTAGCTGTTTGTATAGGGTTGTTAAGCGTTCTTATTTTCTGGCTGGGATTGATGAAGATTGCTCAGAAAGCAGGACTGTTAGACCTTTTGGGAAGGGGATTTAAACCGATAGCTCGGAAGCTGTTTCCGGAAGTTCCCCCTGATCATCCTGCAATGGGATATATTCTCTCGAACATGATGGCGAATATGTTCGGCCTTGGAAATGCAGCTACGCCAATGGGGATAAAGGCAATGGAAGAGTTAAAAAAGCTCAATGATATGAAAGATAATGCAACAAGGTCAATGATTACCCTCCTAGCGCTCAATACATCAAGTTTAACTCTCATCCCAACTAGTGTTATAGCTATTCGGATGAAATATGGATCAGTTTCACCAACGGAGATCGTTGGTACAACAATTGCTGCTACAGCATGTTCAACAATTGGAGCGATCCTCATTGATCGCTTTTTCTATAGAAGAAGCAAAGGGGGAGGATCTCTGTGAATGCATCGATCTGGATTATCCCTTTATTAATCGGATTTATTCTTGCGTACGGAACGTGGAAAAGAGTACCAACTTATGAAACCTTTGTAGAAGGTGGTAAAGAAGGACTTTCTATTGCAGTTTCGATCGTTCCTTATTTGGTAGGCATGATGGTAGCCATTTCTGTTTTTCGAGCATCTGGTGCAATGGCCTTTCTTAGTGGATTATTAAGAGTACCACTAGAAGCGGTTGGGGTACCTACAGAAATCGTTCCTTTGGCTCTCATTCGCCCGATTTCTGGTACCGGTGCGCTTGCAATGACAACGGATATTATTAGCACATATGGGCCAGATTCCTTTATTGGGAGGCTAGCCTCTACCATGCAAGGAAGTACAGATACGACGCTTTATGTTATTACGGTTTACTTTGGAGCCATTGGTATCAAACGAATGGGAAATGCTCTTAAAGTTGGATTGTTAGCAGATTTAGTCGGGATGGCAGCAGCGATTATATTTGTCACTCTTGTATTTGGATAGAAGAAGCCATCTTATTCGATGGCTTTTTTAATTGTAACGGAATGTTTGGAACATTCCTGTTTGAGCATAATAAATGATAGAATGAATCTGTGCTTGAGGTTTGACTGTGACAAGAGTATGATGTTTTAGTGAGGTGAATTTGATGGAACGTTTGCAAAAAGTAATTGCTCAAGCTGGAGTAACGTCCAGACGAAAAGCAGAAACATTGATTGAAGAAGGTAGAGTGAAAGTTAACGGCAAAGTCGTAACTGAACTCGGTACAAAGGTGTCTGAGCGCTGTAAAATTGAAGTGAACGGGATTCCGGTAGAACGTGAAGAGCCGGTTTATTTTTTGTTTTATAAACCAACAGGCGTCATTTCAACAGTAGAAGATGATAAAGGAAGAAAGGCCGTCACCGATTATTTCCATGAAATCGAAGAACGGGTTTTTCCTGTTGGACGACTTGATTATGATACGTCAGGTGTTTTGCTCTTAACGAATGATGGTGATTTTGCGAATAAGCTGATGCACCCAAGTTATCATGTAGACAAAGTGTACGTCGCTAAAGTGAAAGGCTTAATGAATAAAGAGACCATTCAAAAGCTTGAGCGAGGTGTGCAGCTAGAAGACGGAAAGACTTCGAAAGCAAGAGCTAGAATTCTATCCGTTGACAAACAAAAAGGAAAATCAATTGTAGAATTGACCATTCATGAAGGTAAGAATCGCCAGGTACGCCGTATGTTCGAAACATTAGGTTACCCTGTGCAAAAGTTAAAGAGAGAACGATATGGTTTTCTTGAGCTGACTGGAATGAATCCTGGAGATTATCGTGAGCTAAAACCTTACGAAGTGAAGCAGCTTCGTAACCAAGCTGTCACACAAAATTCAAAAAAACGATAAGGTGACCCCTTATCGACACGTTATAGTGAGAGTAGTATTGCTTTGTTTGATTGGAGTTGGTTGAATGAAAAAGAAAAACCGGCTGATCGTGCGGACTGTTATATTGACTATCGTCTTTATAGCAGTCGGCTATACGTTCTATACAAACTTTTTTGCAAATGAAAGCGGAATCGTACAGGCCGGAGATCAAGCGCCAAACTTTATTTTAACGGATTTAGACGGAAATGAAGTAGAGCTTGAGGACTACAGAGGGAAAGGCGTCTTTCTGAATTTTTGGGCAACCTATTGCGAGCCTTGTAAAGATGAGATGCCAGCGATGGACAAGAAGTATAAAGAATACAAAGAAAAAGGCGTCGAAATACTTGCAGTAAATGTTTCGGAACCTAAATTGACTGCCGAAAGCTTTGCTGATCGGTATAATCTTAGTTTTCCGGTGTTGCTCGATAAGAGCAATGATGTAACTAATCACTATGGAGTTGGGCCAATTCCAGTAACCTTTTTAATTGACAAGAATGGCAAGGTCGTTCAAAAAACGGAAGCCAGCCTTTCAGAGGAAGTAATTGATAGCTATATGCAGCAAATCCAACCGTAATGGGGTGTTCCAATGAGCAACAATAACATCACCTGTGAATGCGGACATGTGAACCCTTATGGAACTGAGATATGCGAAGTATGTGGTAAACCGCTTCAAGGTGATTTAGAATCTAAGAAACTGCTTAATATGAGATACGAGGGAAGTGCGCGAAGGTCACAAACGTACAAAACGACGATCATCGATAAGATCTGGAATTTCTTCTCATCTGTAAAGGTCGGAATCTGGATTATCGTCTTGTTGTTAGTAGCTTCAGCGATAGGCACTATTTTCCCTCAAGAAATGTACATACCACCGCTGTCAGACCCGACAGTTTATTACAAGGAACAATACGGCGTACTTGGTCAATTGTATTATGACCTGGGTTTTCATAACTTATACGGCTCATGGTGGTATATGTTATTAATTGCAGCATTGGGACTTTCGCTCATTGTAGCCAGTCTCGATCGGTTTGTCCCGCTGTATCGCTCATTAAAGAAGCAGCGAGTCATTCGCCATGAAAGTTTCATGAAGCGCCAGAAGTATTTTGGTAAGACGGAAATCAGCGATGATTCGCCTGACTTAAATGGCATTAAACGAGCATTAGAAAACAAAAGGTATAATGTTAAAGAAGAAAATGGTCATTTATTTGCTGAGAAAAATCGCTTCTCCAGATGGGGACCTTACGTAAATCATATTGGACTCATTCTATTCCTCATCGGCGGAATGCTCCGCTTTTTCCCTGGAATGTATGTCGATGAGGTGCTCTGGTTAAGAGAAGGTGAAACAGAGAAGATCAAAGGGACGGAAGAAGCCTATTATTTAAAAAGTGATGGTTTCATTCTAGAAACTTATGATAATGAAGATGAGAAATTTAAAGATGCGATTGAAGAGTCTGGACAAGCAGTCGTGGCAAAGAACTATCAAACGGATGCTATTTTATACAAGCAGGTTGGTGAAAGAGTAGCAGGGACGGATCCAGAACTTGAGAAAGTGAAAGAACATCCGATTCAAGTTAATAAACCACTTAAGTTTGAAGGGTATGCCATTTACCAGGTAGATTATAAATTGAATGAACTTCAGAAGATGTCATTCACTATGGACAATAAAGAGTCCGGAGAGTCTATAGGTGACCTTACTATTGATCTTTATAATCCTGAGAAAGAATACAACCTTGAAAACGGCTACAGCGTTGAAGTAATGGACTACTTCCCGGATTTTGAATTTAATGATAAGGGTGAGCCAACAACTAAATCTAAAGTTCCGAATAATCCTGCATTTATACTTAATATGATTTCTCCAGAACATCCTGACGGAGAAGTAGCTTTTGTTGCGATTAAGCAGAACTTAGAGCCTCTTGGAGAAAATGATTACAAAATGTCGTTTCAAAATGTAGATACAAAAAATGTTTCCGGTTTAGTCGTAAGGAAAGACAATACATTATGGATTTTAGCGATCGGCGGCGCAATCTTCATGATTGGTGTTATTCAAGGGATGTATTGGAACCATCGAAGAATTTGGATTCGAAAAGGGGATGACGAAATGTGGTTATCCTGTCATACGAATAAAAACTGGTATGGTTTGAAACGAGAGCTAGAAAGCATTACAAAAGAGACTGGTCTGAATATGCCACTTGATCAGTCGGAAGAAAAGAAATAGATGTTTAGCACGAAAGGAGGCAAGATAAGATGGCTCAATTAAGCAGTAACTTGCTTTATGTTGCTTTCTTTATCTATTTTGCAGCAAGTATTGTATTCGCTATTTCTTTGTTTGGTAAGAAGTGGAGAAAGTCGGATGAAATGACCCATTCAAAAAAATGGGGAATGTGGGGGTTTGCTCTTTCCACAGTGGGTTTTCTTTTTCAGCTGAGCTATTTTGTTACAAGATGGATTGCTGCAGGGCATGCACCAGTTAGTAACTTGTTTGAATTTACAACATTCTTTGGGATGGCGATGGTGTTCGCTTTCTTAATTATTTATCTGATCTATAAGAGCAATGTTATCGGGGTATTTGCAATGCCTGTTGCAATTATTGTGATTGCTTATGCAAGTGTATTCCCATCAGATATTCAGCCACTTATTCCAGCTTTACAAAGTAACTGGCTCAAAATTCATGTTACAACAGCTGCTCTTGGTGAGGGGATTCTATCCATTAGTTTTGCAGCAGGACTTGTTTATTTAGTTAAAACAGTCAATCAATCTAAAGCGAGCAAATCAACTTTCTGGCTTGAGTTTGTCATGTACTCTCTCATTAGCACGATTGCATTTGTTGTCCTATCACTTGGATTTGAAGCTGCTGGGTATTCTTCCACTTATCAATTTGTTGATCAAAATGAGCAGCAGATAACAGTGGATTATACATTGCCAGCCATAGCAGGGCCGACAGACGGCCAATATGTTAGTGGAAACGAATTTGGACCTCTTTTTGAAGCACCCGGATGGATGAAAGGGGAAAAAGCTGCACATAAGTTAAATACGTTAATCTGGTCGATATTTGGTGGTCTGATCTTGTATGGTTTGGTCCGATTAATTTTAAGGAAACGAATTGGAGCTGCCATTCAACCAGCACTTAAAAATGTGAATGAAGAATTGGTAGATGAAATACAGTACCGTGCAGTAGCGATTGGTTTCCCAGTGTTTACATTAGGAGCACTTATTTTCGCCATGATCTGGGCGCAGGCCGCTTGGACACGCTTCTGGGGCTGGGATCCAAAAGAGGTTTGGGCTCTTGTTACATTCCTTTTTTATGCTGCATATCTTCACCTTCGCCTTTCAAGAGGATGGCAAGGTGAGAAATCAGCCTGGCTTGCTGTAGTAGGTTTTGTCATCATTATGCTCAACCTTGTTGTCGTCAACCTTGTTATTTCTGGACTTCATTCTTATGCATAACTTCGAAAACCTTCACGATTTGTGAAGGTTTTCTTATAAGGTGAGAGGTGAATGCGGTTTCTCATCACTGGTCTGGATTGCTATAGGCATGGTAGAATAGAACACATGAGCTCATGTAGGAGGGAATCTTCTTGGAAAAAGATGCACGAATATTAGTAGTAGATGATGAAGAGCGTATTAGAAAGCTATTGCGCATGTATCTTGAGAGAGAGAATTATGAAATAGAAGAAGCTGAAAATGGAGAACAAGCGCTGGAAATGGCAATTGAGGATGATTTCGATCTTATTTTACTTGATTTAATGCTTCCGGGAATGGATGGTACAGAAGTTTGTCAGCAAATGCGTGAACAAAAAGCCACTCCTGTGATCATGCTTACAGCAAAAGGGGAAGAGGCTAATCGCGTACAGGGGTTTGAAGTAGGGGCTGATGACTATATTACAAAACCATTTAGTCCAAGAGAAGTCGTTCTTCGCGTTAAAGCACTGTTAAGAAGATCATCGACGACGAAATTTTTACAAACCGAAACCACAACTAAAAACGTAATTGTATTTCCGTATTTAACAATCGATCATGACGCTCATAGGGTGTTAGCGGAGGAACAAATTATTAATTTAACACCGAAAGAATATGAGCTATTGTATTATCTTGCAAAAGCTCCTGATAAAGTATTTTCGAGAGAAGAGCTGTTAAAAGATGTCTGGAATTATGAATTCTTTGGAGATCTCCGAACAGTTGATACGCACGTGAAGAGACTAAGAGAGAAGCTAAATAAAGTATCACCAAATGCTGCTGCAATGATTTCAACAGTATGGGGAGTGGGATATAAATTCGAGGCAGTTAAAGAATAATGATTTGGAGAAGCGTTGTTGGTAAGCTATGGCTTACAATCATCTTACTTGTAGCATTTGTGCTATCCATCTTAACAATTCTTTTACTTCAATTTTTTGAAGACTTTCATGTTGAAAAAGAAGCAGAGCAAATGGAGCGACTCGCTAATAAAGTGGCTTCTGTTATTGAACGATATGATGATCGAGAGCAGGCGCTTGACACAGCCTGGGAAATCACAGACTTTTATCCTACTAGGGTTATGATCGTTGAAAATGACAGCCAGGGGGATAGTAGGTATTCGCCCAATGCCCATGGATTACCAGAGCTGTCATTGGATGTGTTTAAAAAAGATCCCATCTTAAAAGGGGTATTTACTGATCGGGAAACGGTTGTTAAAAAGGGAGATTTCGTTACAGATGAAGCGGCCGCATCACATAATGAACTTCTGATCGTCGGTGTCCCCATGGAACTTGATGGAGAAGATAACGGAGAGGTATTTCTATACCAATCCCTTGACGTTATAGCAAAGACAACGAGCCAGGCTCGAAATTTAATTTACATAGCTGCCGGGATTGCCATTGTTTTAACGACAATCTTTGCCTTCTTCTTATCTACTCGTATTACCGCTCCACTTCTAAAAATGAGAGAAGCAGCTACAGAGGTTGCAAAAGGGAAGTTCGATACGAAAGTTCCGATGGTGACCCATGATGAAATTGGCGAACTTTCTGTTGCGTTTAACCGTATGGGGCGCCAACTCAATAACTATGTTACAGCGTTGAATCAAGAGAAGGAACAGCTTTCTAGTATTTTAAGCAGTATGGCGGATGGCGTTATTACCTTTGATAAAACTGGAGCCATATTAAGCACGAATCCTCCTGCTGAACGGTTTTTGAAAGCCTGGTATTACGAGCAGGGAATGGAAGAAAAGCCTGGTAATGAAGTGCCTGAGGATATCAATGAATTGTTTAGTCTTGTTGTAACACTTGAGCGGGAACAGTTAACAGAAGTTGAACTACAGGGGCGGAGCTGGGTTGTTGTTATGACGCCACTTTATAACCAATCTGCTATTCGGGGAGCGGTGGCTGTCTTTAGGGATATGACAGAAGAACGTCGTTTGGATAAGCTAAGGAAGGATTTTATCGCGAATGTGTCTCATGAGCTTAGAACCCCAATTGCGATGCTCCAAGGATATAGTGAAGCGATCGTAGATGATATCGCAAGTAGTGACGAGGAAAAGAAAGAGGTCGCTCAAATCATTTACGATGAATCCTTGCGGATGGGAAGGCTAGTGAATGAACTGCTCGATTTAGCTAGAATGGAAGCCGGTCACAACGAATTGCATTATAGCAATATTCATTTGCAAGATTTTGGACAAAGAATAGTAAGAAAATTTTCCGGACTTGCTCGAGATCGACAAGTGGAATTAAATTTCCATGTCTCAAATGATGAAAGAATGTTAATGATTGATCCTGATAGAATTGAACAGGTATTAACGAATTTAATAGACAACGCTGTGAGACATACACCAGGAGGAGGGGAAGTAAGATTATTAATTACTTCCCTTGAGAAAGGCGTTCAGTTCGACGTGAAAGATACTGGTTCTGGCATTCCTGAAGATGATCTTCCATTCGTGTTTGAGCGTTTCTACAAAGCCGACAAAGCTCGTACAAGAGGAAGGTCAGGAACGGGTCTAGGGCTTGCCATTGCTCGTAACATTGTGGAATCTCATCACGGCCACATTTCCGTCCACAGCAAGAGCGGAGAAGGAACAACGTTCTCTTTCTATATACCTGATAAAGTGAAAGAGTGACAGGCACTCCGTCGACATACTCAAGAGAGTTTCCGAATTAATCGGAAGCTCTTTGTTTGATTGGTGACATTTTATACCGAAGAAAAAGAGTAAGGAATAGGTATCCTTGTTTCCCGTTATTGCGTTACAATAACAAGTGGAAGAGTCAAACTAGTTCGATAAAAGGAGCTGAAGCTGTGTATACTGACTATCACAATCACTTAGAAAAAGGTACATTAACCCTTGATTATTTATCTCAGTTTGTTGAAGAAGCAAAGCGCAAAAATGTAAGCCATTTTGGGATTTCCGAACATGCTTATCATTTTTATGAAACAGAAAATATTTTAAGCAATCCGTGGGTTAACGAAAGAAGATGGTACAACATGGATGACTACGTTAGTCTTTTTCAGGAAGCGGAAAAACAGGGGATGGACGTTAAGATGTCCATTGAAATGGATTATACCCCAGGTAAACATCAAGAAATGAAAGATTTTATTTCTAGCTATCGATTTGATTATGTCATCGGATCCATTCATTGGGTTGAAGACTTTGGGATTGATCTAGCAGAATATCGTCATCTTTGGGATGAACGTGATATTAATACGGTTTACCGCAAATATTTTGATCAAGTTGTCACACTGGCAGAATCAAATTTGTTTGATATCGTAGGTCATCTCGATCTTGTAAAGATATTTAAATACAAACCAGAAAGCCGTGATTTTCTACTTGAACAATATGACCGAGCGACAAATGCTTTATCTCATTCCAAAACATGCGTCGAAATTAGTACAGCGGGATTGCGTAAGCCAGTAGGTGAATTGTATCCTGATCCTGAACTTCTTAAAATGTGTTATGAAAAAGATATTCCAATTGTCCTCTCATCAGATGCGCACGTTCCGGGAGACGTTGGTGCAGACTATGATAAGGCGGTTGAGCTTGCTAAATCAGTTGGGTATTCTAAATTAATGACGTTCGAAAAAGGAGAGCGCAAGTCAATATCGTTATAAATAT
Source organism: Anaerobacillus sp. 1_MG-2023 (assembly GCF_030547345.1). Taxonomy (NCBI): domain Bacteria; kingdom Bacillati; phylum Bacillota; class Bacilli; order Caryophanales; family Bacillaceae; genus Anaerobacillus; species Anaerobacillus sp. 1_MG-2023. Next base: position 333,961 of record NZ_JAUORD010000002.1, read on the forward strand.
AGGTGATTGAAGATAAGTTGTTGCTCAAATGAGCGCACAAATCAGCGGAATATAAATGCAACAAAAAAAGAACGGGAGCTAATTGCTCCCGTTCCTTTTTAGATGAATTAAACGCCGCCGATTTGTTCTACTTTCACGATATCTTGCACTTCTTCGAGAGTTTCTTCAATATTTTTTGGTAATGCATTATCAAAAGATAACATCATAATCGCTTCCCCACCTGCTGTCTTTCTTCCAACTTGCATGGTGGCGATGTTAATCTTATGTTCCCCTAGAACCTTTCCTACGTTTCCAATGACACCAGGACGGTCATTGTGCTGAATATAAAGCAGGTGACCTTGAGGATGAAAATCAATATCAAATCCATTTAACTGAGTAATGCGATCTCCATATTCTTTAATATATGTTCCTTGAAGTGAGAAGGCCTCTTTATCCCCTTTTACAGTTACAGAAATAAGATTTGAGTATCCCTGTGTTTCAGAACTATGTTTCTCACCATAAGTAATCCCTCTTTCTCTAGCGATAGAAGGGGCGTTTACTTCATTAACGGTAGTGTCCAGTCTTGATTTAAGGAAGGACGCCATTAAATTCCTTGTCAAGATTGCTGTATCTAATTCAGTTAGCTTTCCGGCATAAGTGACTTCTACGAGATTCACTGCTGATTTCATACATTGTGAGAGTATACTTCCCATCTTACGAGTTAGTTCGTAATATGGTTTGATTTTTTCGTATTCTTCTTTTGAAAAACCAGGGAGGTTGATCGCATTTCGAATTGGTTTCTCTTTCAGGAAGTGTAGTACTTCGTCTGCTACCTGAGCAGCAACATTGAGTTGTGCTTCTTTTGTAGAAGCCCCAAGGTGTGGAGTTGCAATAACTTGATCAAAGCTTAAGAGAGGGTGGTCAGCTTCTGGTGGTTCTGCCACAAACACATCAAGTGCTACGCCACCAATGTGACCTGATTCGAGGTAAGGAATGAGTGATTCTTCATCAATAATTCCTCCACGAGCACAGTTAATTAAGAAAACACCTTTTTTAGTTTTTGCTAGCGTTTCTTTATTTAAGAGTCCACGTGTTTTATCAGTTAAAGGAGTATGAACAGTGATAATATCTGCCGTTTGAAGCAGCTGATCCAAATCAACGGACTCCACATCGAGTTTTTCCGCTCGATCATTTGTTAGGAATGGATCAAATACGACGACATCCATACCAAACGCTCTAGAGCGTCTAGAAAGTTCTGTACCGATACGTCCCATTCCTACAATGCCAAGGGTTTTTCCACTTAACTCTGTTCCGACATACTGTTTTCTCATCCATTGTCCTTTTTTCAATGACGACGTTCCCTGAGGAATATTTCGAACGAGTGAAGCCATCATTGCAAAAGTATGTTCTGTTGTTGAGATAGTGTTGCCGTCAGGTGCATTAACTACAATGACGCCTCGTTTCGTTGCGGCATCAATATCGATGTTATCAACACCGACCCCTGCTCTTGCAACAATCTTAAGCGAAGGCATTTGATCGAGCACTTCTGCTGTTACTTTTGTCGCGCTTCTTACAAGCAAGGCTTCATAGCGATCTAGACGATCATTGAAGTCATTTAATGATCCAATGTCACATGTTATCGTGCTTTCATTCAAAAGCGGCTGTAAGCCATCTTCCTTAATACCATCAGTTACTAAAACGTAAGCCAACTTCTCCACTCCCTTTGTCTCTCTCTTCTCATTTTTTAGAAAACTTAATAACTTACTTTTTATCATGAAAGCACTAAAGTGTCAATTTCATTAGGAACATTTTTAGAGAAAAAGATGCGAAAATAAAAAACCCCCGGTATTAAAACCAGGGATTCCATTCTTTATTATTCGAATTTTGTAGCGTCTCCGTCAAATGACTCATCAGCAATCTTAATAGAATCAGTAGGACAGCCTTCAAATGCATCCATCATATCTTCATGAAGTACATCTGGAATTTCAACGATACCTTCGTTGTCATCGAGGGTTACAAATGCGATACCTTCGTCGTCGTAATCATAAATATCAGGTGCAGCAGCGCCGCAGGCACCACAAGCAATACATGTGTCTTTATCTACAATAGTATACTTAGCCATGATTTAACCTCCTATTCAATACTTCTATATGCCTTTCATCGTCAATTTATGCGTAAATGAAAGTATTTAATAACCTTATTGTAAAGGTCGCGACTTGACTTTTCAATAGTTTAATCCTTTTATTACCGCCTAATTGAATGTTACCCGGTTTTAAAATAAGTAAACAGATGAAAAAATTTGATACAATATAAAGAAGAAGGAATTGGGTGATTGATACATGCAATATTTAGACGGTGTGCTATTATATATTTTTGACCGTTTTAGGGGAGAGCGTTCACTTTCAGCCGTTCTCCATCTCCTTACTGGGAAAAAATCTTCACAAACGATTCAGGATGCAAAACTATTTAACGTTTCAAATTTTTTTGGTGTTTTGAAGCAAATCAAACGATCTCAACTCGTAGATCATTCCGTTAGGCTTCAAAAAGTTAAATTGATTGAGCCTAACCAACATGATGGTTTCAAGGTCACATTAGAAGGCCAAGAAAAATTGAGCGCTTTCCTAGTGGATAATCCTATTCCCACATACTTAGAAGGATGGAAGTATCATTCTATTAGTGATTTATTCTGGCAGCGGCTTAGTTTATACGTTCAAACGCTATCTTATTCAATCCATGGAAACATGAATTTTTATCCTATAAGCAAAGAAGATAATATTCAAAATTGGGTCAGGCTACACTTTCCAAGCGTGAAAGAACAGCGAGCCATTTTAGCAAATGATTTGTACAAAGAAATATCAGCTATTTTACTCCACCTCCCAGCACATCAGGCGGCATTATTTGTCAAACGGCTAAGTGGTAAAGGAAGGACAGGACTTACTTTTGTTCAAATTAGTAAATCGAACAAGATTAGTGTGGAAGAAGCTACAGTACAATTTCAGAATGTAATTCATGCTTTTCTTACGTATATTCAAAAGAATCCTCTTCAATTCCCTATATTGGGAACAGTGGCAAAAGGGTATGAGGGCGAGTGGCCGTTGACGTCTTCAACTAGGCAGACGTATACCATTCTTCAATCGGGAGTGTCGCTAGAACAAATAGCTCAAAGGCGTCGATTAAAGAGAAGCACGATCGAGGATCACCTCGTAGAAATTGCAATAAATGTACCTGGTTTCTCAATTGATCCTTTTGTATCTCAAGATGCACAGAGGGAAATCCGATTAGCCAGCGAGAAAATAAACAGTCAGCGGTTAAAAACAATCAAACAGTATTTAGATGATAATTATTCATACTTTGAAATCCGATTAACACTTTGTAAGGAAGGGATTTAATGGCTTTAACAGACTTGTTATACAAGCATTTTGGATACCGCGAATTTCGTCAAGGACAGCAGGAAATCATCTTGGATGTGCTAGAAGGAAAAGATGTTTTTGCGATGCTTCCTACAGGTGCAGGTAAATCGCTTTGTTATCAACTTCCAGCATATGCAGGCCTGGCACATATTCTTATTGTTTCGCCTCTCGTATCGTTAATGGAAGATCAAGTACAGCAATTAAAAGCACAAGGAGAAAAGCGAGTCGTTGCGTTAAATGGTTTTCTTCCCTTTGAGAAACGAATCTCGATTCTTAAAAACTTATCACGTTATACATTTATTTACGTATCGCCAGAAATTCTTCAAAATAAGTTTGTGCAAGATGCTTTAACTCAATTGGATTTAGGGTTAATGGTCGTGGATGAAGCACATTGTATTTCTCAATGGGGGCATGATTTTCGAACAGACTACTTAAAACTTGGTGTGATTAGAGACAAGCTTGGTAAACCTCCGGTTCTTGCGTTAACAGCTACAGCTACAGATGAAGTGCGGAATGATGTTATGGATCAATTGCACATGAAGATACCCGCTATTCATATACACAGCGTCGATCGACCTAACATTGCTATTAAGCTAGATAAATTGCCTTCACTTGAAACGAAAATCCAAGCGTTAAAGCGGTATGCTAATGAGTTAGAAGGACCTGGAATCATCTATTTCTCAAGCAGGAACTGGGCAGATAGAATTGCAAAAGAATTAAATGATGACATGAAAACCGTAGCATCTTATCACGCAGGAATGGAGCAGGAAGATCGGTTATTGATACAGCAGCAGTTTCTAAATGATGAGCTATCCATTGTTTGCTCGACAAATGCTTTTGGAATGGGTATTAACAAGAGCAACATTCGATTTGTGATTCACTTTCATCCCCCAGCTACAATCGAAAGCTATTTGCAAGAAATTGGTCGAGCGGGAAGGGATCAAAATCAAGCGATAGCTATTCACTTGTATACAGAAGAAGATGAATTTCTACCCCTTTCATTTATTGACGGAGAACTGCCTAAAGAGGTGCAAATTAAAGAAGTTATGAGAGACTTATCTAGCCGATCAGGTGAAACATATTCAAGTAATCAAATAGAAAGTGAAGGCGCGAAGTTTGGGTTGAATGAGACGGCGTGGCGTTATTTGTTCCACCGCCTAGAAGTTGAAGGAGTGATAGAGGATAAAGTTATTCGCTCTTTTGATGTCGATTCTACTTTAATGAAAATAATAGATGAAACAGAAATCCGGCGCAAAGAAAAACTTGCTAAGTGGTTTGGATTCAAAAGCTGGTTAGAAGAAGAGCAGTGTCGAAGAAAAGGTTTATTAGTTAGGTTCGGTGAAACGAATCATATCATTGACCCGTGTTGTGATTATTGTGGTTTAAACCTTGAAGATTATACAGCTAGTTATGATCAAAGTGATTCCTCACCACAAGAAGAATTTGACTGGGATGCTGAACTGAAACGGATGCTGACAGTGTGCGGGGAGGATACCAGTGAGAAACCGACAGGCTGAAATAGTAAAACAATTAACTGATCGTGAGCTAGTATTAAATGTTTACTTAACACAGGCGATCATGCTTATTCTAGCCTTTGTATTGGGGGCTTTTCTATTTGGGGAGATATGGTTTCTTCCTAAAATTGTGGAATTCAATTGGAGTGATATACTCTTCCTAGGAGGTGGTGCAGGCTTACTCGTTGTTCTAGCTGATCTTCTTTTGATGAAATCTCTTCCGGATGAGAAATTAGATGATGGAGGGATTAACGAACGGATATTTTCCAAGCTTTCTGTGCAACATATCTTCTTTTTGTCATTTCTTATATCTTTCAGTGAGGAACTGATGTTTCGAGGAGTCATTCAAACACACTTCGGACTAATACTTTCAAGTTTATTATTTGCAATGATACATGTTAGGTATCTTTCTAAGCCAGTATTATTCACATCTGTTGTAGGAATCAGTTTTTTGCTAGGTATTTTATATGAGGTGACAGGTAATGTTCTTGTCACGATGTCAGCTCATTTTTTTATTGATTTTATTATGGGTTGTTTGATAAAAAGGAAGACACGTCTGTGAGTAACTACATCATGAAAGGTGAGTCTTATGAAAAACGATCGTCCGCTACCCTCTAGGAAGGAATTCCATCGGAATAAGGAAAAACAAAAAAAGCAGGCACGAAGCAAAGGTAGTGAAGAGAATGAACTTCCATCTCTTGCGCTAATCCGAGTGCTCGCGCTGCTATTTATAAGCATGGTTGCCATATTTCTTTTATATTCTTATTTTTCTTAATATGTTTCTCTTATTCAATGCCCCCCCTGTATTATCTGGCGCATATGTTGCATAAACTAGTTTCTATAAAAGGGGGGACTAGAGTGGATGCGTTCAAACAATGGAATCTTCCACAGCCACAATCTAAAATGACAAACGTCTTGTTAGAAGAGTTAGTGGAAAGAAAAAATGCTGAAATACAGTTTAATGGAAAATCTCAATTTTATGGGTATGTTCTTTCATGTTTACTTTTAGGTATAGGCGGACTATTTTGGTACGAGCTAGAAAAAAACTCATCTTTATTTGTAAATGGGTTCTCCCCGTCATTGATGCCATTTTTTATGTTGATGATTAGTTTGAGTATAGTAGCATATTTTCAATTAAGAAAGATTGCAAAAAAATGCAAAAAGGCCGAGGAAGAATTTGAATCTTTAAGATTGGAGATATTAGATCGAAGTGATGAACTTTTTGAAGGACAATTGCAGTGGCAAAATCGTCATGCTGTTTTTAAATATTTGAAAGATCAACATGGAATTAACCTTTATTACAAGTGAACTTTATCTTTGTTCAGGACAACCGAAAAATAAATATTGTTCGATTTGGAAATGACTTCCGTTAATGGAAAGCGCATCTTCTGCAAACATTTCAATTTTTCCGAAGGCAACAGTATCTTTAAGTTTTGGGCAGAAAACTTCTACGGGCATACCTAAACGACGGTTGAAATCCAAATCTTCATTACGTAACAATGATTTGGTTTTAAGTTTGTTTATCATAGATCCATCATCTCCGTTTTATTGTTTCCGTCCCAATTGGTCTGGTTATGCTTTAATCTTACCTCAAAAAGACTGAATCTTCAAGCAATTAAAAAGCCCAATTTACGGAAGAAATCGCCTCAATATCACATGAATTTCTCATTTAGAAGGATATTATCTTTGAAATGTGGTATTAATTAAGAGTAATGATCTTACAAAGAGGTGATAGTAGTGTATGTACGTAGTGCAATGAAACCAATTAGAGAAACTGTTTATGTGAATCATGACACAAAGTTGGATGAAACCCTAAAATTATTGAAGGATCGTGAAATTGATGGTGTCCCCGTTATCCAGGGAACGAAATATGTTGGTATTGTTACTTTTAATCGCATTTACAAAGCGTTTTTCAAAAGTGATGCAACCGATAAAGAAATGTTTCTTAGGGAAACCAATGCAGGGGATATTGCTTTCCAAAAAAATGTTACGGTTAATCAGGAGGAAGTGTTTGAGAATACGCTCCTTTTAGCTAAAAATGCACCACTTGTAGCCGTGGTTGATCAAAAGGAAGATTTCATTGGAATCATTACTAGATCAGATATACTTGATCAATTCCAAAGTGCTTTTGGTATGAGAAAGCCGGGCATTCGAATTGCTTTTGCATCTTCTGAAACAGAAGGAAGAATTGCAAGACTAGCTAAAATAGCAAAGAGTTTTCATGAAAATATTATTTCCCTCTCTACTTTTGACGAGTCAAACCAAAATGTACGAAGGATTGTAATGAAGATCGAGAAAAAAGAAAATATCGATCAATTTATAGCAAAACTTGAACAGAATGGATTTAAAGTACTCGATATTAAAGAAGTATGAGATATTAGTACCCATAAAGCCTCCTACTCTTACATACGTTAGAGTGGGGGGTTTTACTATGCCGCTTCTCTTGATAAGGGTTATGACAATATTTTGTTTGCTGTATTTAGCTGAAAGTAACTTGAATTTAAAAAGTATGACCTTTACAGATTTAATGTTAAACAGTGCGCGCTATGGTTTTGGGGCGATTTGTTTTTTATTTGGATTTTTAGTCGTGGCAAGAGTAATCAGGGAGCATGTAGAGAGTTTTCTTGCATTCGGAATTAAAAACAAAGCTCACCTTATAACGTTCTGTATTGAAGGTAGTTTGTTAATTGGCGTATACTGGGTATTGTTTCAAAATAATAAGTGGTTATCTCTAGCATCTCTCGTGATGGCATTTATATATGGTGGTTTGTCGGCTAATATAAGAGCTGCAAGAGAAGTGAAACGCTTTCAGAGGAGCAATGAAACATGAACTATATCATTGGGATCTTTTTGGCAGGTGTACTGTTACTAATTTATATGTGGGGTGAAGCTCATCTAAATCGTGTCCACACGAAGGAACTTTACATTAAACAACTACCAAAAAGCTTTGAATCATTTCGGATTTTTTTTATCTCAGATTTACACAATCGATTGGTTTCTGAGAAAATTTTAGAAAAGGTGAGAGATCAGGTTGATATTGTAGTAATAGGTGGAGACGTAATGGAAAAAGGGGTATCTTTTGATAAGGTTGCTCAAAACATGAGGAATCTTAGCGCTCTCGCCCCTTGTTATTTCGTTTGGGGGAATAACGATTATGAAGAAAATCCTGCAAAACTACAAAAAATTCTAGTTGATAACGGAATCCATATCTTAAAAAACCAGGCAGAAACGGTAATGAAAAATAATGATGGAATAAGCTTATTAGGAATTGATGACCTTTCAACAGAAAACGCTTCACTTCAGGATGCGCTTAATGAAGCGTCAGAAGATATTAAGATCCTGGTTAGTCATAATCCGGACATTAAACAAGATTGGCCAGAAGATAGTGGGGTTCAATTGATTTTATCCGGACATACTCATGGAGGTCAGATTCGACTGTTTGGATGGGGGATAAGAGAAAAAGGTGGAATTAAGAATATTAATGGGACAACCGTAGTAATCAGCAATGGATATGGCACAACAACTTTACCGTTAAGATTAATGGCACCAGCTGAGTCACATATTTTTATATTAAAAAGGAAATAAATACAAAAAAACAAAGCAACGCTTATACAAAGTTTACACAAACATCATTCACCCTTTATACTAGGTGTGATAATGGCTGTATTAGAGGGGAAGATGACTATGTCTGCAGGTAAGTATAATATTAAAGCGGTCTCGAAAAAATTAGGTATTCAACCCGGGACCTTGAGGGCATGGGAGAGGCGTTATAATATTATTTCTCCAATAAGAAATGAAGCTGGTCATCGTCTTTATTCGGAAGAGCATATGTCTATATTAAAATGGCTGGTCCAAAAAACAACGCAAGGCTTTACAATTAGTCAGGCTGTAGAATTGCTTGAGAATGGAAATGATTCATCAGATACGGATAGTATGGGCACTGATATGGTGCAGGATAGGGCTCAAATCTTAGCTGATGAAATCCTTGAAGCCCTTTTAGCTTTTGATGAGAATAAAGCGCAAGATTTGTTGAACCAGGCTTTCTCTGTCTTCAGTATAGATAAAGTTGTTCATGATATATTGGCTAAACTACTAGTGAGGGTTGGAGACCTATGGGAAAATGACAAAATAACCATAGCTCATGAGCATTTTACTACCGCTTTTCTTCGTTCTAGAATCGGTATGATTTTCCATACGCTTCCTGTCGATGGGTACCTTCCAAAAGTAATGGCTGTTTGCTCAACTGGTGAATACCATGAACTTGGATTGTTAATTTTTACTCTGTATCTTAGGCGGAAAGGGTTCGAAGTTATTTATCTCGGATCGAGCATACCAGAAGAGGATATTGAAATCGTCGTAGAAGATACCGACCCCAAAATTCTGTTTCTATCATGCACGTTGATGACGAATTTACCAAGGTGTCTAGGTTTGATTGATCGATTGGACCAACGTTTCTCTGAATTAACCATTGGAGTAGGTGGTTCAGCTATTGCACATTTACGTGATGAAAAGAGACAGGCTTACGAACCGTTTTTAGTTGGAAATAATAAAGAAGAATGGGATGCCTGGATTAAAGATAAAATTCAAAAGCTTACTACTTAGTTGAAAGTGGACTTGACTTGTCTAAGCTTCCTTTGACAGTGTAAACTAGAAGAATATCGTCAACCAAGAACCATCTTTGTATTATCACATATAGTATGAATAAAGGATTTGCGGGTGACAGACGGTAGGGGGGAATTAGATGCGTCTTGAACGTTTAGCATATGATAAAATAAAAATATTTCTAACTTATGACGATTTAAATGAGCGTGGAATTACGAAAGAAGAGCTCTGGCAGGACGTACCGAAAGTTCATAGGCTTTTTCGTGAGATGATCATGGAAGCTGATGATGAACTTGGATTTAAAGTAGATGGTCCTATCGCTGTAGAAGTATTTTCACTTCCTGCTCAGGGAATGGTAGTCATTGTCACAAAAGGTTCCGGTGATAGTGAATTTGAAGAGGACTACAACGATGAGTATATTGAAATGCAAGTGACCCTTGATGAAAGCGATGAAGTTTTCTATGAGTTTCGTTCTTTTGAAGATGTGATTGGTCTTTCGAAAAGATTGATCAATGTGGGTATACAAGGAGGAACACTTTATTCCTATCAAAACCATTTTTATCTTAAGTTTGATGAAGAGGAATTTGCAGAGTATGAATTAGATTCTTTAGTTGCTTTACTGGCTGAATTTGGGAATCCTTCCACAATTACAAGCTACCGGGTGATGGAATACGGCAAACAGATTATGAAGACAACTGCAATCGAGCAGTTAAATCATTATTTCAAATAAGGTTCTGGTGGTTATCTGAATCATTCCAATTTGTTTCTTAACATTCGAAATGATTCAGTTATTGCTTTCTTGAACACGAAAAAACCTCCCATGGGAGGTTTTTTTAGGTGAGGAGGGATTTAGATGAAGGTTCGGCGTTTTCCCACGCTTTAATGAAATATTCTTTATTGTTATATTTCATGAAACCTTCTTGATTATATATGGTTGGAAAAGCTCTTTCAACGGACAGGTGTTGCGTTCGATGCGCAAGAAGAGCTTTTCTTACGGTATTTATATGGTTACTTGAGAATGATTTCATCAATGTAATCGAATCATCAGGGTCAGAAAAAGCAGGATGGCCTGTTTCATCAGCTAATGACTGTGGGAAGGTAGTGTAGTATAATTCCTTCACAATGTTTGTTTCGTGCACTGCCTGGAGCGTTGCAGCTTGAATCGCTTTATGGTCAGGATGCCCTGATAATCCATGAGGTGGAAAAGTGATGACAACTTCAGGTTTAACTTCTTTGATTCGGTTGATTACATCATTTTTAAGCACATTTGGAGGCAAAGAATTTAACTTCCCGTCCTGATATTCACCGATATATAATTCATCGATGCCAAGTAGCTTAGAAGCTTTTTCAAGTTCTTTCCGTCGAACGGATGCGAGTTCTTCGGGGCGACAAATAGCTGGTTCGCCGCATTTACCAGCGTCGCCAGGTGTGGCACTATATAAAACGGTTTTAATATCTTTTTTGTTCGCTAACTCTAATAATGTTCCTCCGCAAGTAAAGCTCTCATCATCAGGGTGAGCGAAGACAAACATAAATGTTTGAGACATAAGGGTATTTCCTTTCATAAATAAGATTACTGCCAGTATACAAAAAGTAAAAGACTTTTTTCCAATAATATTATTTATCGATGGTCATTAGGGATAACATAGTGTTCGAAAAACATGGTATGATGAGAGAAGTTTTGATTAGTTCCACTCGATTAACTATCGAATATAATGACATACATAAATGTAGCCCAGGAGGTATAAAGAATGAAAGTTGGAGTACTTTATGGAGGAACCTCTGCAGAAAGAGAAGTTTCTTTATCTAGCGGAAAAGGAATTATGAGAGCTCTAAAAAATAACGGTCATGAAGTAGTTGGAATTGACTTCCATCCAGATCGCTTAGCTGAAGTAATGGAACTTGATGTAGACATTGTTTTTATTGGTCTTCATGGTAAGTATGGGGAAGATGGTAGAATTCAAGGTTTACTCGATATGTTACAAATTCCTTATGTAGGATCCGGAGTACTTGGATCTGCCGTTGCGATGGACAAAGCAAAAAGTAAGAAAGTACTAAGAGATTCAGGCATTCGCCTTGCTCAAGATCTCGTTCTTCATAAATCGGATGACCACCGTTCTTTGGAATTACCTTTTGGATATCCAGTTGTTGTAAAACCAAACAGTGAGGGCTCAACCATAGGCTTAACAATTGCTAAGAACGAAGCAGAGCTTCAGCAGGGGATTGAAGAGGCATTTCGATTTGATGATACTGTAATCCTTGAGGAATTTATTTCTGGCACAGAAGTGACGGTTGCCGTAATGGGAGCTAAAGGTGATGTTAAGCCACTCCCTGTCGTAGAGATTGTACCGAAAAATGAATACTATGATTATGAATCGAAGTATTCTGAAGGTGGAAGCGAGCATATTGTCCCTGCACGTATATCGTCTGATTATACGACACTTATCCAAGAGCAGTCGATAGTGGCACATGAACTCCTTGGTTGTGAGACGTATTCACGAGTAGACTATATTGTACCGAATGATGGATCGAATCCTGTTTTCCTCGAAGTAAATACATTGCCAGGTATGACACCGACAAGCTTGTTTCCTGACGCGGCTAAAGAGATTGGATATTCCTATGAACAGATGATTGAAAACCTTATTCATTTAGGATTAAAAAAATAGTAAAAGGAGAGACCTCACAAATTGTGAGGTCTTCTTTTTAATTGATATGACTACGCCTCTACTTAGTAAGCGTTTTCATTACTATGGAACAATTTGCATAAATGTAGCATGAATGCCTTCTCATAGCTTACCTAAACGTGTATACTATGTTTTGAAAGCAGAGCAATGGAACATTCTATAAACAACATATGAACTTTAACAATTAAAATCGAATAGGCTATGCTTCATTTAGCCTAAAAAGTACAAAAACAGCAGAGTAAGTGCACAGTAATGGGAGGTAAAGCAATGGTCGACAAAAACGAAACAGATAATGGACAAGGAAATAAGAAGAAACGGAACGTATTAGAGTCGACGCAATCAGTCATTCACGAAGCGCTGGACAAATTAGGCTATCCGAGCGAAGTTTATGAGCTATTAAAGGAACCAATGAGATTAATGACAGTTCGGATTCCAATTCGAATGGATGATGGCTCTATAAAAATATTCACTGGGTATCGTGCGCAGCACAATGATTCTGTAGGACCCACTAAAGGTGGCGTTCGCTTCCATCCAGACGTGACAGAAACAGAAGTTAAAGCACTATCTGTATGGATGAGCCTTAAAGCAGGGATTGTAGACCTTCCTTATGGAGGAGGTAAAGGTGGAATTATTTGTGATCCGCGTGAGATGTCTTTTAGAGAACTAGAACGATTGAGTCGAGGGTATGTAAGAGCAATTAGTCAAATTGTAGGTCCAACAAAAGATATACCGGCACCAGATGTATTCACGAACTCTCAAATTATGGCCTGGATGATGGATGAGTATAGTCGAATTAGAGAATTTGATTCTCCTGGATTTATTACTGGTAAACCTCTCGTATTAGGTGGTTCTCATGGTCGTGAATCCGCTACCGCGAAGGGCGTTACCATTTGTATTCGCGAAGCTGCTAAGAAAAAGGATATCAAAATAGAAGGTGCACGTGTCGTTATTCAAGGTTTTGGAAATGCGGGTAGTTTTCTAGCAAAATTCATGCATGATGCGGGTGCTAAGATTGTAGGAATATCAGATGCATATGGAGCTCTTCATGATCCTGAAGGTCTTGACATTGACTACTTATTAGACCGACGTGATAGTTTTGGAACAGTTACAAAGCTCTTTAAAGAAACAATTAGCAACAAGGAGCTTCTTGAACTTGATTGTGATATTCTTGTTCCAGCTGCTATTGAGAATCAAATTACAGAAGACAACGCACATCAAATTAAAGCAAGTATTGTTGTGGAAGCGGCTAACGGTCCTACAACGATTGAAGCTACAAAAATTTTAACGGATCGTGGTATTTTACTCGTGCCAGATGTTCTTGCAAGTTCTGGTGGTGTAACGGTATCTTATTTTGAGTGGGTACAAAACAACCAAGGTTACTACTGGACAGAAGAAGAGGTAGAAGCGAAGCTTGAAAAAGTAATGGTAAACGCTTTTAATTCAATTTACCGAACTTCTGAAACGCGTCGCGTTGATATGAGACTATCAGCATATATGGTTGGCGTGCGTAAAATGGCTGAAGCCTCTAGATTTAGAGGATGGATATAAATAGTTGCCAATCCGATGAAAATTCCCTATCATTCAGGTAGGGAATTTTTCTATTGCAAAGAGTAGAATAAAAAGAAATGTTCCATTTCTTATGGATAGGTTCGGGAGTGAGTGAGATGAGAGAAGAACAAGTGGTTATCATTGGCGCAGGTCCTTGTGGAATGTCTGCGGCAATTGAATTAATGAATGAGGGATACGATCCTCTAATTATCGAAAAAGGCAATATCGTGAATGCTATTTATCATTATCCAACGCATCAAACATTTTTTAGTTCAAGTGAAAAGCTTGAAATTGGTGAAGTACCTTTCATAATTGAAGAGCGGAAGCCAAAACGAAATCAGGCCCTTGCTTACTATCGGGACGTTGCTAAAAGAAAAGATCTTCGTATTCATTCCTTTGAAAAAGCAAATTTGATAACTAAGGAGAATGGTGCATTTATTATTGAAACGGAAAAAGTGCACGAATCCAAAAAAATAACATACCGCGCACAGCATTTAATCATTGCAACAGGATATTATGATAGTCCTAACTTTATGGGTGTTAAAGGAGAAAACCTCGATAAGGTTTTGCACTACTTTAAAGAGCCGCACCCTTATTTTGACCAGGATATTGTTGTGATAGGCGGTAAAAACTCAGCAGTTGACGCAGCATTAGAGCTTGAAAAAGCTGGGGCAAGAGTTACGATTCTTTATAGAGGAGCGGAATATTCAAAAAGTGTAAAACCATGGATTTTACCGGAATTTGAAGCTCTCGTTAGAAATAAGAAAGTGACAATGGAGTTTAATGCTTCATTATTGGAAGTGAAAGAAAAAGAAGTCGTATATGAAGTGAAGGGTGAACAGAAGAGCATACCGAATGATTTTGTATTCGCCATGACCGGTTATCATCCTGATCATTCATTTTTGACAAAAATCGGTATAGAAATTGATCAACAAAGCGGGCGACCTGCTTTCGATAAAGATTCGATGGAGACGAATGTAGAGAATTGTTATATTGCTGGTGTGATTGCCGCTGGAAATAACGCCAATGAGATTTTTATTGAGAATGGCAGGCTACACGGTGCATTAATAGCTCAGTCAATCATAGGGAAAGCACAAAAACCTACCAATTAAGGTAGGTTTTTGTGCTTTTACAAATCAGGGAAGGTCTCTGTTTCATCATCGTAAAAAGAAATTGTGTAATTCCTTTGGGTCTTCTGTTGCTTCGAGTGCAACGAGTAATTTCAAACGCGCTTTTTGTCCATTTAATCCGTTAGAGAAAATTACTCCATGTTCTTTTAAATGCTTGCCACCGCCTTTATAACCATAAACATCTTGTACAATGCCATTAAAACACCTAGAAACCATGACGATGGCGATTCCTTTCTCTCTTAGATGTTTGATTCCCTCCATCATATCCGGTGGTAAATTCCCCTGTCCAAGCGCCTCTATTACGATGCCATTAATGCCAATATCTCCAGCAGCAAATAGTAGCTGTGAATCCATTCCTGCATAAGCCTTTAGAAGCATGACATTTTTCGTTAGTCCAGAAATATGATAGCGGTCTCTCATCGTTAAAGTATGATGAAAGAAGACACGTTGTTTTGTAACGATCCCGATAGGGCCATATTGAGGACTTTGAAAAGTGGAAACGTTACTCGTATGCGTTTTTGTCACATTTTTTGCTGTATGTATTTCATCGTTCAACACAACAAGCACGCCTTTTCCTTTAGCTTCATGGCAAGAAGCTACTTTTATGGATGAGAGAAGATTATATGGCCCATCAGAGCCAAGCTCATTGCTTGAGCGCATCGCACCTGTTACGACGACAGGCAGATCTGTTTGGAGAACAAGATCTAGAAGGTAAGCTGTTTCTTCTAGTGTGTCGGTTCCATGCGTTATAACCACTCCGCTGATGTGTTCTTCTTTGATTCTCGTTTCAATCCTTTCCGCAATAGTAAACATGACCTCAGGTGTCATATGCGGGGAGGGAATGTTAATGTAATCATCAACAATAACGTCATTTCCGATTAGTAATTCGCTCAGTGTTGCATTTAGAGGATTTTCTTTACCTGGGCTAACAGCACCAGAGTTCTTATTTTCCTCCATAGCGATAGTTCCTCCGGTATGAATGATCAATAGCTTGCTCATTGCGTCACCTCATCGTTTTCCTAATAATTGTTTCCTTAAATAAAGTAACATGATACGATTATAAAAGTATAGGTATGACTGAGCCTGCTTAAAAATGAGGTTCAGGATAGAAATGGGGAAAGCCTATGTTAGCAGCAATAACTGCTGGAATAGCACCAGGCATTGCGCTTCTTTGTTTTTTTTATTTGAAACAACATCAGTATGAATCTGAGCCAATAGGCCCGGTTGTACGAAGTTTTGTGTTTGGCGCTATGTTAGTATTTCCAGTAATGGTGATTCAGCATGGTTTTGAGATCGAAAACTTCTTGCAATCACCATTCAGTCAAGCTTACTTGATGTCTGGACTGCTTGAAGAATTTCTAAAATGGTTTATTTTCTATTTTACTGTATACATCCATATAGAGTTTCATGAGTTTTATGATGGGATTGTTTATGGTGTTGCTATCTCACTAGGGTTTGCATCTGTTGAAAATGTCTTTTATCTTTTTGCATATGGCATTCAAGAAGCATGGTGGAGAGCGCTTCTTCCTGTTTCAAGCCACGCTTTATTTGGCTTAATTATGGGTTCTTATCTTGGAAGGGGAAAATTCTCATTGCAAAATAAGATTGGAAAGTGGATTTCTCTATCTCTTTTCGTTCCATTTATGTTTCACGGAACATATAATTATTTAGTTCTTCAGGTGAACAGCAATACCATCTATTTAATGATTCCATTTATGCTTGTTCTATGGTTTATAGGTGTAAGGAAAATCAAAGCTGCAAACCTTAATCAAGCAGAATTAATGGAAACGAAAGAAAACATGCCAATATGATAACAGTTTGAAAGATGCCGAAGAGGCATCTTTTTTGTTTTGTATAAAATACCTTCTGATACAAAAACTACACTTATGAAAACAGAATGATCAGGGAGGTCCACATCATGAGAAAGACAGTTCTTATTCTAAAAATCCCTCTAATAATTGGTCTAGTCTGTGCACCGCTTGTCATGGTATTTGATATGGAGAATCGAGCAGATGCATTTTCTAACCAAATCATCCAGAAGGGCGCAACAGGCAGCGATGTCATTGAACTTCAAGCACGCTTAAAGCATATAGGGTTCTATACAGGCTCAATTGACGGCGTATTTGGATGGGGGACTTATTGGGCGGTTAGAAACTTTCAGTATGAATTTGGAATGGATGTTGATGGACTAGTTGGTCCTGAAATGAAAGCGAAGTTAAACAAGTCTACAAAGTATGATCCTTCCATTCAGCAACAGGCGAATAGTGGCCAAAGTCCTAATGTTTCACAATCAAATCAAAATAATGAAACGAATAAGCCAAAAGACTCAACTACTCAGGCGAAAAACGTGCCGTCCGGTTATTCCCAAAACGACATTAAGTTACTTGCAAACGCAGTTTATGGTGAATCAAGGGGGGAACCTTACGAAGGTCAGGTTGCGGTTGCCGCGGTCATACTAAACCGTGTTCAAAGTGCTTCATTTCCAAACACAGTTTCAGGAGTGATTTTTGAACCGAGAGCTTTTACGGCTGTCTCAGATGGACAAATATGGCTTACTCCAAATGAAAGAGCGAAAGAAGCTGTGATTGATGCAATAAATGGATGGGACCCAACTGGGGAAGCATTGTATTATTTCAATCCAAACACGGCAACTTCTGGATGGATTTGGACAAGGCCGCAAATCAAACAAATTGGTAAGCATATATTCTGTGAATAGTGGAGGTGGTTAATATGATTCGTTCGATTTTAATTGGTGCGCTCGCAGTAGGCGTTGCTGGAACTAGCTACTGGGGGTACAAGGAACATCAAGAAAAAAATGCCGTGTTAATTAATGCGGAAAACACGTATCAGCGTGCTTTCCATGACTTAAACTTTCATATGGAAGCACTAGAAGAGAAGATAGGGTCGACATTGGCGATGAACTCCCGTGGCAGTCTATCTCCTGCCCTTGCAGAGGTATGGCGTTTAACGTCTGAAGCTCAAAATGATGTTGGACAACTGCCGCTAACGCTAATGCCTTTTAATAAAACGGAAGAATTTTTAACAAACATAGGCTCATTTAGTTATCGTGTAGCTGTACGTGATCTTGATGAAAACCCTCTGTCAGATGAAGAATATAAAACATTGAAGGAATTGCATAGTCATTCCACAGATATTAAAAATGAACTGAGAAAAGTGCAGGCGATGGTCATTGATCATAACTTACGTTGGATGGATGTGGAGCTTGCTCTAGCTTCAGAAACACAGGCTGAAGATAACACGATTATTGATGGATTTAAAACAGTTGATAAACAAGTGGAAGGGTATAGTGAAGTAAACTGGGGACCTGAGATTACTCAATTAAATGAAAAGAAAGAAAACCTGGACAAAAATATAGTCGGGAAAAAACTAACTGAAAAAGAAGCAAAGGAACATGTAATTGACTTTCTGGATCTTGATCCTAAAGCAAGCATTGATATAACGACTACTGGGGAGAAGTCAAAATACAAAGCCTATAGTTTATCAATTGAAGAGCCAGATACGAAATCTAGTATCAATCTAGATGTTACAAAAAAAGGGGCAAAACCAATCTGGATTTTGATGGATAGGAAAATAGGAGATCAGAAGCTTAGTCTAAATGAAGCCGCTGATCGAGCGAGAGCATTTCTAAAAGAGCATGATATAACAAATATGAGCATTTCAGAAAGTAGTCAATATGATCGAGTAGGTGTATTTACTTTTGTATACAATCAGAAAGATGTTTTAATTTATCCAGATGCTGTTCACATTAAAGTTGCGCTTGATAATGGTGATATTTCCGGCTATGAATCTTTAGAGTATTTAACAAACCACCATGAAAGAACTTTGGGCTCCCCAACTATTTCCAGGGATCAAGCGTTAGAACAAGTGAATCCGAATGTCCAAATAATGGAAGAAGGGTTAGGTGTCATTCGAAACGATCTTGGAGAAGAAGTATTATGCTATGAGTTTATGGGTACGATTGATAATGAAACGTATCGCATTTTTATTAACGCATCTAACGAAAGAGAAGAAAGAGTAGAAAAAATGGACGGTACCGAAATGAATTACGATACCCTATGAGAGGAGCGAATGTATGGCGAGAATGGAACAATTATTAATAAAACTCATCGTCATTCAATTTGTTTTTCTTATTATTTCTCAAGTTCTTCTAACTCAAGAAGAATTTCGTATCTATCTAAGTAAAGCGATTTATTATGAAGGTGTGCTAAAGGATATGCCTCCCCTGATTAGACGCCAATAGTGAATAGACCGATAAAATGTCTTGTGTTATGATAAATATGACATTTTGGTCGTACTGAGGAAAGCAGGTTCTCCTGCTTTTTTTGTACGTTAAATTGTCATTTATATGATCTAATTCGGATGGATGAATGGAATTTGGAGGCAATAATAATATGAACAAGCGAATAAATATAGCAATTGACGGTCCAGCAGGAGCTGGTAAGAGTACAGTTGCAAGAAAAGTAGCAGATAACCTATCTTTCCTTTATATTGATACAGGTGCAATGTATCGTGCATTAACGTATAAAGCTATTGAGAAGGACATTGATTTAGAGAATGGTCCGCTTCTTAAAGCACTTCTAGATGATACTGTGATCGACCTACAAGTTGGTGAAAGTGAACAGCTTGTCTTGGTTGATAACATGGACGTAACAACAGATATACGTTCTTATGCTGTCACGAACAATGTTTCCTTTGTAGCAAGACAAAGTGAAGTGCGATTAGAAATGGTAAAGAGACAAAAGATGTTAGCTGATCGTGGAGGCGTTGTAATGGATGGACGTGATATCGGTACACACGTTCTTCCTGAGTCAGAACTTAAAGTATTTTTAAGTGCTTCTGTAGAAGAAAGAGCCACGCGACGATATAATGAACTTATTGGAAACGGGATTGAAGCGGATTATGACCGTATCAAGGATGAGATTGCTTTAAGAGATAAGCGTGACACTGAGCGAGAAGTAGCCCCTCTTGTAAAAGCGGACGATGCCATAGAAATTGATACTACGAAGATGACAATTTCTGAAGTAGTGGACCAAATTTTACAATTAGCAAAAGAAAGGGCATGATCAAGTGAGCTTATACGGAGTAGGAAAAGGCTTATTTCATTTTTATTTCAAGGTATTCAATCGTGTAACAGTTGTTGGTCGTGAGAATATACCGAAAGACAAAGGGATTCTTCTTTGCTCAAATCATATCAATAACCTTGATCCGCCGCTAGTAGGAGCCATGTTTCCTAGAGATGTTCATTTTATGGCTAAATCAGAATTGTTTACCATTCCGATACTAGGTAAATTGATTCATAAGGTTGGGGCTTTTCCGGTAAAACGAGGAATGAGTGATAAACAAGCTCTTAGAAGTGGAATGAAATTTTTGAAAGATGGCGGCGTTGTCGGTTTGTTTCCAGAAGGTACGAGAAGCAAAGATGGCAAACTAGGCGAGGGGCTCTCTGGAGCAGGTTTTTTTGCTTTACGTCCAGAAGTGATGGTCGTACCGTGCGCAATTAAAGGATCTTATAAGCCTTTTGGCCGCTTGAAAATCGTGTACGGAAAACCAGTTGACTTATCGCCGCTTCGTGAAGAACAGGGAGCAGCTAAAAAAGCCACTCAGGCTATCATGAAAGAAATTCAAGATCTTATTGAAATTCATCATAAATAATTCGATATTGTTAAAAAATTTAAATAAATGTGTCAGGATACTTGACAAATCCGTCATTTTTAGTGAAAGTTAGAGGAAAGGGTGCTTAACTTTTCAATAAATTTCTTTCGCTATAAGTGGAAGACTTTTATAAATCATATCGAAAAGTTTTATTTCTTTTGGATTGAAGGAGGAGTTTGTCAATGGGTGAAGAGATGAATCAGGAAATGACTGAGTTCAAATCATTCGAAATTGGAGAAGTGGTGACAGGTAAGATCTCCAAGGTTGAAGAAAAACATGCATCAGTAGATGTAGGTTTTAAAGTTGATGGAGTGCTGCCAATCAGCGAACTGTCAAGCCTTCACGTCGAAAAGGTTAGCGACGTGCTCTCAGAAGGTGATGAAATAGAAGTTAAAGTAATCAAAGTTTCTGAAGATGAGCTAGTGCTTTCTAAGAAGGCAGTCGAAGCTGATCAAGCCTGGGATGCTCTACAGGAGAAGTATGAAAACTCCGTTGCATTTGATGTTGAAATTGCAGACGTAGTTAAGGGCGGCCTTGTGGTTGACCTTGGTGTTCGCGGATTTATCCCGGCTTCTCTTGTAGAAAGACATTATGTTGAAGATTTCTCAGATTACAAAGGCAAAAACCTGAGCGTTAAGATTGTGGAATTTGATCCAGAGAAAGCAAAAGTGATCCTGTCACATCGTGCTGTTCTTGAGCAAGAGGCGGATCATAAGAAACAAGAAACGCTAGCATCTCTTCAAGCAGGACAAGTTGTCGAAGGGACAGTTCAACGTTTAACCGATTTCGGTGCTTTTGTAGATATCGGTGGAGTGGATGGCCTCGTTCATATTTCTCAGATGGCTCATCATCGTGTTGAAACCCCATCTGAAGTTGTAACAGAAGGTCAACAAGTGAATGTTAAAATTCTTTCTGTTGATCGTGACAACGAACGTATTTCACTATCCATTAAAGAAACACTCCCGGGACCGTGGGAAGAAGTAAAAGGAAAACTTAGTACTGGAGATGAAATCGAAGGCACAGTGAAGCGTTTAGTTAGCTTCGGTGCATTCGTAGAAGTGGCTCCGGGTGTAGAAGGGCTTGTTCATATTTCAGAAATCTCGAACAAGCATATAGGAACTCCTCAAGAAGTTCTTTCAGAGGGAGAAACAGTTCGAGTGAAGATTTTGGATGTTAATCTTGATGAAAAGAGAATATCATTAAGCATCAAAGTCCTCGAAACTGAACAAGTATCAAATGAAGTTGAAGAATATCAGAAAGAAAGTGACGGCAACTCGCCATTCTCTCTTGGAGATATGATCGGTGATCAGCTTAAAAAGTACAAATAAGTAAATGAAATCCTCTCTGCACTCATGCAGAGAGGATTTTTTTTGATTTTCTAGCTAGAAGGAAACATATTAATTCTGTCCATTTCGTTTTCGAGCTTGATCTGGTCCTTCAAGCATTGCTGCTCCATCATGTGAAAGCGACTGATCACGATCAGACTCAACTCGTTTCGATTTCTTAAGTTTTCTATCTTGTCGATCTTTTCCCATCATTTAGCCTCCCTTCAACTGAACCTTTTCTTATCATGAAAAAAATCTTCGAAAGTTATTCATTTACAATTTTTAAGTCTATCTCTCATGAAAACGTCCCATACTGTTCATAATGAGAGGAGGTAACGGAGTGGATGGGGCGATTTTTATTTGGTTTGTATGGATGGGAGTTGTCATCACAGTCTTTTTTCAAAAGCCATCTTTAGAAAGGACTGGGTCAGCGTTCTTAATGTTAGTGGCAATATGTGTCGTGAATAAAACCGTCAACCTGATGGGTTTTTCTGTAGCTGTTGTACTAGTGCTTGCTTATATTTGTGGATATCTCCTCTGGATAAAGAACGGTGTAAAAACGGTTTACGCCATGATATTACTCATTATGTTAACAGCAGCTTATACTTCGATTCAGCTGTTTGCTATATATGATCCTGTTTTTACTTACTTGTATACGAAGTGGTCGGTTGCCGCAATTCTTTTTATTATTATTCATCTAACACTGAATGGCTTTGCAGAGAGATGTTCATTATTAATTCTTAGTATCGTTCATGGTGAGGTTATATTAACAATGATTTTTCGAGGAATGGGGTTTGAGCGAACTGCTGGCGAGTTAGCTTCCTTCGATGTAATGGCCATATCGATTATGGCGACATGGGTCTGGTCCTCCTTCGTGAAATTAACAGTTCATTTAGAAAAAACTGTCAAAAAACATCAAGAAAGACGGGGATATTCATGAATGAGTATACAATACCAATTCTATTTGGTGTGACAGCCGGTACGCTTGCGAGAATTTATATGTTTCGAACAGATTATAGGCAATACCCTACTTATCCACATGGAATGATTATACATCTCGCGCTTGGTTTTATTGCAGCTTCACTCGGGGCGCTCGTCGTTCCATCAATTATGGAGCAAGAATTTACAGCGGTGACCTTCCTAACCCTAGCTGCATCGCAATTTCGGGAAGTGCGCAATATGGAAAGAAAAACTTTAACTGAAATGGATTCACTAGAGCTTGTCCCTCGTGGAGCGTCCTATATAGAAGGGATAGCTGTAACCTTTGAAGGGAGAAATTATTTAGTGATTTTCATTTCATTTGTCACGTCATTTGCTTATCTTGCAATAAATGTGTGGGCTGGATTAGTTGCTGCATTTCTTGCTTTTCTAGTAGCCAAAAAATACATGACTGGAAGTAAACTCGGGAAAATTGCGAATATTGAACAAAAAGAAGTTAAATTTGAAGGTGCAGGGCTATACGTTGATAACATCTACATTATGAATATTGGCATACCAGCGAGACAAAAAGAAATTTTAGAACATGGACTTGGATTTACGATTTCTCCAAAGAATTTTGATGCGCGAATGACGATTGGTAATCTCGGACAAAGACAAGCGATCCTTCATGACCTTGCTATATCTCTTGGTGTATACCGGGATTCAGGAACGCCTGCATTAGTTCCATTAATTAAACGCGATTTAGACGATGGTCGAATTGGAGTTTTTATTCTACCTCAAAATAAAAGCGTGGATCTTGCCATGAAAGTCATTTCTCAAGTACCAACTCTTGAAAATGCGATAAGGATGCCTACGGAAACGAAGAAAAAAGGAAGTGACTCATCATGATTATTGAGAAAGCGATACTTGCAACTGTTACACTATCATTATCTCAGGCCCCTGTAGGAGCGAATGTGTTTGTATGTGAATCTCAAGATGAAATGGACGGCGTAGCCGCTGATCTTGAAGCTATACTAGATGGAATTGCTCATAAATTGAGCAATGGTGTTTATATTATTGTGAAGCATTAGCAAGTTTTCAAAGAGAAGTTACCAAGTTTCATTTGATCGTCTGTTGTTCATTGGTTGCTTTTTTGATAAGATATAAAAGCTATCGAAGACTATGCCCTTCTTATAGAGGAGGGTTTTTTACAATGAACTCCTGGAAAGTTTGTCCACGACTTTCTGGTTTCAAGCTTAGATAGTCTTTTAGAAAGGGCGTGCATAAAATGACAAAACCAGTTGTCGCAATAGTAGGTCGACCGAATGTTGGGAAATCGACCATTTTTAATCGTATAGTAGGAGAAAGAGTATCGATTGTAGAAGATACTCCAGGAGTAACAAGAGATCGTATTTATAGCAAAGGTGAATGGCTGAATCGTGAATTTAATATCATAGATACAGGTGGTATTGAAATAGGTGACGAACCATTTCTTTCTCAAATTCGTTATCAGGCAGAAATTGCAATAGACGAAGCGGACGTTATTATTTTCATGGTTAACGGAAGAGATGGCATTTCGAATGCGGATGAAGAGGTTGCTAAAATTCTTTATCGTTCCAATAAACCTGTTGTATTAGCTGTAAATAAAGTAGATAATCCTGAACAGCAAACGTTGATTTATGATTTCTATGCTTTAGGATTTGGAACTCCATTTGGTATTTCAGGTTCACATGGTCTTGGGTTAGGTGATCTTTTAGATGAAGTCTTTAAATCATTCCCTGAAGTAGCAGAAGAAGAATATGACGAAGGAACGATTAAATTCTCATTAATTGGTCGTCCGAATGTTGGAAAATCATCGCTTGTTAATACGATTTTAGGAGAAGAGCGAGTGATTGTAAGTGATATTGCTGGTACAACTCGCGATGCTATTGACTCCATGTTTACTCGTGATGAACAAGATTACGTCATTATTGATACTGCTGGCATGAGAAAGCGTGGAAAGATTTATGAAACGACTGAGAAGTACAGCGTTCTTCGTGCAATGCGTGGGATTGAACGATCTGACGTTGTTTTAGTTGTGATTGATGGAGAAGAAGGCATTATCGAGCAAGACAAAAAAGTGGCGGGGTATGCTCATGAAGCAGGTAAAGCCATTGTTATTGTCGTAAACAAATGGGACGCAGTTGAGAAAGACGATAAGACGATGAGAGAATTCGAACAAAAAATTCGTGATCATTTCTTATTCCTTAGCTATGCACCGATTGTGTTCTTATCTGCCAAAACAAAGCAACGTCTTCATACATTGTTACCAGTTGTTAATACTGTAGCTGATAACCATGCCCTTCGTGTGAAAACGAATGTATTGAATGAATTAATTATGGATTCCGTTGCAATGAATCCAACACCAACAGATAATGGGAAGCGATTGAAAATTAACTATGCGACGCAAGTGGCTGTTAAACCGCCTACCATCGTATTATTTGTTAATGATCCGGAACTGCTTCATTTCTCTTACAAACGCTTTTTAGAGAATCGTATTCGTGAAACATTTGGTTTCCAGGGGACTCCTTTACGAATTCTTGCACGTAGAAAAAGCGAATAATTAAGCTTGTTTCATTCGGGGGAACCTTGCTAATACAAAGGGGGAAATGAGATGATCGCGATCCTGATTTGCATTGCTGCTTACTTGCTTGGATCAATTAGTTTTAGTTATTTAATTGCAAAAATCGTGAAGAAAATAGATATTAGGGATCACGGAAGTGGCAATGCAGGAGCGACAAATACACTTCGAGTGCTAGGGACTGGCCCAGCGGTTGCTGTTCTTGCACTTGATGTAATAAAAGGCATACTTGCCGTCTGGTTAGGGTATTGGTTCACTAGTGAACCAATCGTTCCTTTCCTTGCGGGAATTTGTGCTATCTTAGGTCATAACTGGCCAATCTTTTTTGGATTCCGTGGAGGGAAAGGCGTTGCTACTACGATAGGGGTATTTGCAACAATTGCGTTTTTTCCAGCACTTTATGCTGGCATCATCGCTATTATTGCCATTGTAGTAACGAGATTTGTTTCTCTTGGTTCATTGATTTTTGTAGTATTAACTCCAGCGTTTATTTTCTTACTTGGAGGGAATCCAGCTTCATATATTTTGTTAGGGACGATTCTAGCGATTCTTTCTGTCTGGAGACATCGTACAAATGTAAAGCGACTGTTCTCTGGTACTGAAAGCAAGCTCGGTCAAAAGGTCGAGCAGTAAGGAGGAAGTTCAATGGCGAAAATATCAGTTGTAGGTGCAGGGAGCTGGGGGACAGCTCTTGCAATCGTACTAGCAGATAATCAACATGATGTGACATTATGGGCAAGAAGAACAGATCTTGCAAATGAAGTGAATGAGAAGCATACGAATGAGAAGTACCTTCCTGGTATAAAATTACCTGAGGGGATTAGGGCTACCAGTTCCCTTGAAGAGAGCGTGAAAGATGCTGAAGCTATCTTACTTGTTACACCAACTAAAGCGCTTAGAGAGGTTCTTCCTGAACTTAAGACATACCTATCAACACCGGTTACGCTCATTCATGCTAGTAAGGGAATTGAACCAGAAACATCCAAGCGTATTTCAGAGGTGATTGAAGAAGAAATCCCAGAGGATTTAAGAAAATCGGTTGTCGTTTTATCTGGGCCGAGTCATGCAGAAGAAGTGAGTCTTCGTCACCCTACGACCGTAACGGCCTCTTCTAAATCAATGATTCAAGCTGAGTATGTTCAGGATCTTTTCATTAACTCGAATTTTAGAGTATATACTAATCATGACATCATTGGTGTTGAGCTTGGTGGTGCATTAAAGAATATCATTGCTCTAGGGGCCGGTTTATCTGATGGACTCGGCTATGGTGATAATGCGAAAGCTGCCCTTATCACAAGAGGTTTAGCTGAAATTGCTCGCCTTGGTGCAGCTATGGGGGCAAATCCACTTACCTTTATGGGATTGACAGGTATAGGAGACCTTGTAGTTACGTGTACAAGTGTACATAGTCGTAACTGGAGAGCCGGAAATCTTCTTGGAAAAGGAAATAATCTAGATGAAGTTCTCGAAAATATGGGGATGGTAGTAGAAGGTGTTCGAACTACGAAGGCTGCTTATTATCTCGCACAAAAACAGAACGTAGAAATGCCTATAACTTCTGTGTTATTTGAAGTGCTATTTAATAACAAAGATGCGAAAGATGGTGTAGATCAACTGATGGGTAGGCTTCGAACTCATGAGACAGAAGATCTAACGTCTTTGCTTGCGGACCGTTTTGAATTGAATCCAAAAGAACTCTAAATAGGCTAAGCACGAAGTATTCCTCCTTGCATACACTATGTTGAACGTTAATGGTAAGGAGGAAACTGCGTGAGCGATCTGTTCGATAACATAGAAAAGAAAACCAATGTGAAAAAGGAAGACATTTTTAAGTTAGCTAATTCCGTTCAGGGAGCAGATTTTACTGATGAGAAAACAGTGCGTAAATTAATTGCGAATGTTGCACGCGTTGCTAACGTAAATGTCACAAAAGAAAAAGAAGATCGAATCGTAAAGGCAATCGTAAATAAGAATATGCCGTTCGATTTGTCTGCTATTGCAAAAATTTTCAGTCAAAAATAAAGAATTTAGTAGAAACTTAGGCTAATCAACGATACCGCCTTCGATGTAAGACCATATACTAATAATGAACCATCAATGTGCAGAAGCATACTTCTTTAAGAAATTAGAATAGTCAAAGCTGAAGAAAAGCCCCTTTCTTCAGCTTTTTATTTGTTATTTATGGAAGCGTTACCTTTTAAGATAAAGTACGCTGGCATGTTTTGAAGAGATGTAATTGAGTAGAACCATTGAATTGTTGAAACCTTTAGAGGTAAATGGAGTAAAGATTTGATATAATGGTGGGCAGTGCAAACTAGATTTGTCATATTAGGGGGATTAAAATGTCACCAGCGTTAATTAAGATGTGGGTAGCACTTTCGGCACTAGGGCTAATGTTTATAGCGGTTATGGCGATCATGCTAAGTCGCACGAAGCTTAAAGGTGTTTTCCGAGTGCTTGTGTCAACTTTTGCATATATGTGTATGTTCGTTGCGGGGGTGCTCATGCTTCTCGTCGTGTTTACTGGACCTACTAACTAAATAAGTAAATTTCTAACTAAGGAATGAGTGTAATGAAACGTTTAGCTACTAAAGCTGTATTATGGACATGCCTTGTTTCTCTATTGTCAGGATGCCTGTATCCAGAGAGTCAAAAAAACGAGAATCAAATTCCTTATACAGACCAAATTCAATCTGTTCAAACAGCAGTAGAGCAATTCCAAGAAAATAAGTCCATTCTTCCTATCAAAACAAGAGATCAGGAAACACCAATCTATCAGAAGTATCCAGTTGACTTCAAGAAATTAGTGCCCGCTTTCTTACAGCAAGCACCTGGGAATTCATTTGAAAATGGTGGGGTATTTCAATATGTACTTATTCATGTAGAAGAAGAGCCGACAGTAAGATTAATTGATTTAGTCACTATTGAAAAAGTAAAAGATCTTCAGCTACGTATTAATGATTATAGAAGGAAAAAGAACTATCCACCATTCAAAGATGTTCTTGCAAAAGACCGATATTCCATCGATTACGATGCAATGGGGATGGATGAAGAGCTGACTGTTAAAAGTCCATTTACAAATGAACAACTTCCATTTTTCTTAGATGAAAAAGGTGATGTACATATTAATTATTCTAGCGACCTTACGAAGGCAATCGAAAGTAATCCAGATCATAGCTATGAAAAGGGCGATGATATCCGAGATTTGTTAGCAGACAATTCGTTTTATGTTCCTGTTGCTTCTGTTGCGTATACAATTGAAAATGATAAAGCTGTTTTTTTAGTGAAATAGGTATTTTCCCTCCTCTTTAGCAATACAACTATTAAAAAGAGGAGGGACTTTTTTATGGGCTTATTCAATAGAGGACGAAAAGTTTACTTAAAGCATCAAATCCTTTTACTGTGAACTGTCATATTTATTGGACAACATCATAGAATGGTAGTGTTCAAGAAAGTCTGCGGTCTGGAGTGAATCATTTCGTCCAATGAGGCGGAATTCAGGAGGCGATCACGTGGAGAGAGTAGATATCTTCAAAGATATCGCAGAGCGTACAGGGGGAGATATATACCTTGGAGTCGTAGGTTCTGTTCGAACAGGGAAATCAACATTTATTAAAAAGTTCATGGAACTAATCGTCCTGCCCAATATGGAAAGCGATTCTGATCGAACGAGGGCACTGGATGAACTACCCCAAAGTTCTGCTGGCCGTACCATTATGACGACTGAGCCTAAATTTGTACCAAATCACGCCGTTCAAATTCATGTGGAAGATGGTCTTGATGTTAATGTTAGACTTGTCGATTGCGTCGGATATGCCGTGCCTGGTGCTAAGGGATACGAAGATGAAGATGGGCCAAGAATGATCAATACACCATGGTATGAAGAGCCGATACCGTTTCAAGAAGCAGCTGAAATTGGTACAAGAAAAGTAATTCAAGAACATTCCACGCTTGGCGTCGTGATAACGACTGATGGTTCGATTGGGGAGATCCCAAGACACGACTATCTGGAATCTGAGGAAAGAGTCGTGGAGGAATTAAAAGAAGTAGGTAAGCCATTTATTATGATTGTCAATTCTGCACACCCACACCATCCACAAACGGAGGCATTAAGAGGAGACCTTTGTAATAAATATGATATTCCTGTTATTTCTCTTAGCGTAGAGACTATGACGGAGCATGATATTAACAATGTCATGAGAGAAGTGCTTTACGAATTTCCAGTTCTAGAAGTTAATGTGAACTTACCAAGTTGGGTAATGGTTCTCCACCAAGATCATTGGTTGCGACAGAGTTATGAAGAATCCGTTAGAGAGACTGTGAAAGACATTAAGCGTCTTAGGGATGTTGATCGTGTCGTAGGTCAGTTTGAGGAATTTGAATTTATTCAGGATGCTCGTTTAGCAGGAATTGAAATGGGGCAAGGAATAGCGGAAATTGATCTTTATGCTCCGGAAGATCTATACGATCAAATTCTAAAAGAGGTTGTTGGTGTTGAAATTCGAGGAAAGGATCATCTTCTTCAACTTATGCAGGAGTTTGCATTTGCAAAAGCTGAATATGATCACGTCTCAGACGCTCTTCGGATGGTTAAACAAACTGGCTATGGTATTGCAGCACCAGCGATTGAAGATATGAGCCTCGATGAGCCTGAAATCATTCGTCAAGGGTCAAGGTTTGGTGTCAGGTTGAAAGCAGTTGCCCCATCTATTCATATGATTAAAGTAGACGTAGAATCGGAGTTCGCACCTATCATTGGAACGGAAAAGCAGAGCGAAGAGCTTGTTCGTTATTTAATGCAAGATTTTGAAGAAGATCCGCTTTCAATATGGAATTCAGATATTTTCGGTCGTTCCCTGAATTCTATCGTGAGAGAGGGGATTCAGGCAAAACTTGGTTTAATGCCTGAAAATGCTCGTTATAAATTAAAAGAAACGCTCGAACGCATTATTAACGAAGGATCCGGCGGTTTAATTGCGATTATATTATAACAAAACCGACTCCAATACCTGGAGTCGGTTTTTTACGTTAAGTGGTTTAGAAGAACCGAGAAAAGGGGTATTATCTATTTTAGTGAGTTGTTAGGCTAAGTTGGCAACTTTGGAGTATATCTAACATTTGTCCATCTAAAGCGTTGAATTGCTTGAATTAATAGACAATATAAAATTCACCTTTAGAGCGTTTACAAAACGCTCATTTAGCAGATAATAAGTAAAAAACATTGAAAAATCGTTGAAATCGAGCTAAACGTATTGAATTCTTTTGCATCTTCGTATAATATAGGGCTTGCAAACGTACTAAACGTGCATTGCAACGTATAAATATTGGTCATTAAGTAAATGAATGTATTTATCCATCTCTCTTGAGAGGAGGTGAACAGAATGAACAAGACAGATCTAATCAATGCTGTTGCAGAATCTGCAGAGCTTTCTAAAAAAGAAGCGACAAAAGCTGTTGACTCAGTTTTTGATAACATTATGCAATCCTTGCAAGAGGGTGACAAAGTTCAACTAATTGGTTTTGGTAACTTTGAAGTCCGTGAGCGTTCTGCTCGTAAAGGGCGTAACCCTCAAACTGGCGAAGAAATCGAAATCGCTGCAAGTAAGGTTCCTGCATTTAAACCTGGTAAAGCCCTTAAGGATGCAGTGAAGTAAGAAATACATAGGGCCAAGAAGAGTCGCACATTCTGCGGCTCTTCTTTTTTGCTAACTTTTTCTCCATGTGCTAGAATCTTGATAGGTAATAAAGGCCCTGAATGGAGGAGTAAGAACAATGTACGAAGTTAATCATGAAAAAATACAAGAAGCAGTGAAAATGATCCTTGAAGCGATCGGTGAAGATCCTGAGCGTGAAGGATTGTTGGATACTCCAAAACGTGTAGCAAGAATGTACGAAGAAATCTTTCAGGGGCTGCATCAGGATCCAAAAGAGCATTTTCAGACTATTTTTGGAGAAGACCACGAGGAGCTTGTTTTAGTTAAAGATATACCTTTTTATTCAACTTGCGAGCACCATCTTGTTCCTTTCTTCGGAAAAGCGCATGTTGCCTATATTCCAAAAGGCGGGAAGGTAACAGGACTTAGTAAGCTAGCAAGAGCTGTTGAATCTGTAACGAAACGTCCACAGCTTCAAGAGCGAATTACATCTACGATAGCAAATTCGATGGTAGACACATTAGATCCACATGGTGTTATGGTCGTAGTTGAGGCAGAACACATGTGTATGACTATGAGAGGCGTTAAGAAGCCTGGTTCATCAACCGTTACATCAGCAGTAAGAGGCGTGTTTGAAAATGACGCTGCTGCACGATCTGAAGTACTTGGTTTGATCAAGGGCTAATCCTTTTAAGCGGAGTGATCGATATGAAGAGTGATAGCAACGATTTTTTTGTAATTAAAGCACTTGAAAATGGTGTGAACGTTATTGGGTTGACGCGTGGATCTGATACAAGATTTCATCATTCAGAGAAACTAGATAAAGGCGAAGTTATGATTGCCCAATTCACGGAGCATACATCTGCGGTTAAGGTGAGAGGAAAAGCTGTCATTCAAACAGAGCATGGTGAAATAAGTACGGAAGAGTAAAGCAGGACATTATAACCTGCTTTTCTTTCATTTCAAAACCTTAGCCGTTCGTTTTAGCTAGAGGGTTATTGTGCTATACTAGGAATGAATACATAATTTATACTTTAACAATGAAAAAACCGACAAAATAAAGTATATGGAAAACGTAAGCTTTCGCAAAAAGACGCGGCTGGCTCACTTTTCTAATTGGAAGACATGTAAGGGGTATGGGATATGACAAATCCGAAAGAAAGTACACATAAAAAAATAGCAGGAGTTCGAGACATGCTTCAGTCTCGCCTATCCCATTCATATTTGCTTCGATTTATTGATTTTCCAGTTATTGATGAAGAGAAGCTATATGTGTTCTATGGCATATTAGAACAAGCGAAGCTCGAACATAAAAGAAAGCAGGATACGCTCCTGTCCATCATGCTTGTGCAGATTGCACTTGATACGCATGAATTAATCTCACTCGATAATATTGAGAACGAAAGTGAACGAAAAAATCGTCAGCTAACGGTGCTTGCTGGTGACTATTTTAGTAGCATGTATTATCATATTCTTTCTAAGTGGGGAGATAATGGTCTGATTCGTACTCTTTCAGAGGCCATTCAGGAAATAAATGAGGCAAAGATGGCTTTTTATCAAACGGACTATACATCAATTGAATCTGTCTTTGATAACTTAAAGACGATTGAGTCTATATTAGTTCGGAAAGTTGCTGAACATTATGGTTTAAATAACTGGAGCAATTTTGGAACTCACTATTTTTATATGAACCGTCTTCTTGTTGAACGTAAGAAGGGGCTCATTCAATCTGGGTCCGATGTCCTTTATAAGATTGCTGCTACGCTACTATCGGTTAAAGATGCGAAGCTAACAACCAATCAAGTTTCTAAAGTAAGAATTGTACTGGACTCTTATATTTCACATGCGAAGAAAGAGATGGATCAGCTACTTCATAACCATTCAGAGCTTCATCATCTGTTTCAGAAGCGATTTGAATATAATTGGGGTTTACTGGGCATACAGGAAAAGAAAATGGCGGAAGAGGGATAAAGAATGGCTTCATCTAAAGAAGAACGAGTTCACGACGTATTTCAAACCATATCAAAACGATATGATGTCATGAATTCTGTGATTAGTTTTCAACGTCATAAAGCATGGCGTAAAGATACAATGCGACTGATGGACGTTCAGAAGGGAACAACAGCTTTAGACGTTTGCTGTGGTACTGCAGACTGGACACTGGCTATGGCAGATGCCGTCGGTAAAAGTGGAACGGCAATTGGACTTGATTTTAGCGAAAATATGCTTGAAGTAGGTCAAGTGAAAGTCAAGGAAAAGAAAAAAGATAATGTTACACTTCTTCATGGAAATGCGATGAATCTCCCTTTTGAAGATAATTCCTTTGACTATGTGACAATTGGCTTTGGACTTCGTAATGTACCGGATTACAATCAAGTTATTAAAGAAATGTTTCGGGTAGTAAAACCGGGTGGTCAGGTGGTTTGTCTAGAGACAAGTCAACCTACGATTCCAGTATTCAGGCAGGTTTACTATGGTTACTTTAAACACGTAATGCCGGTGCTTGGTAAAGTTTTTGCGAAGAGCTACGAAGAGTATTCATGGTTACAGGAATCAGCAAGCACATTTCCTGGACGCGATGAATTAAAGCAACTTTTCTTTCAAAATGGATTTAGCCGTGTAGACATAAAGCCATACTCAGGTGGCGTTGCAGCGATGCATAGAGGATTTAAGCCAACCAAACCATAAAAGAGAACAGATATTTTGTGAAAATCAGTAAGGTGGATCTCATGAAATTAAAAACGATATACGCTTCTTTAAAAAAAGATTTATCTTTTATTGAATCCGAACTGGAGCAAACGGTAGATGCTCACCATCCTGTTCTCCGGGATGCTTCTAACCACCTATTAAAAGCTGGAGGGAAACGAATCCGTCCTGTTTTCGTTTTGCTCTCAGGTAAATTCGGGGATTATAATTTGCCCCTTATGAAGAATGTGGCAGTGGCTCTTGAACTTATTCATATGGCTTCTCTCGTACATGACGATGTGATCGATGATGCAGAAATGAGAAGAGGAGCCAAAACGATTAAAGCCAAATGGGATAATCGTGTGGCGATGTATACTGGGGACTATATTTTTGCACGAGCGATTGAGCTCGTTACAGAATTGAAAGAACCAGCTGCTAACACCATTTTATCTACTGCGATTCTTGAGATGAGCATCGGTGAAATTGAACAAATTCGTGATCAATTTAACTGGAATCAAAATGTACGAGATTATTTTCGGAGAATCAAGCGGAAAACCGCTCTACTTATTGCTACCTCTTGTGAACTTGGTGCGGTAGCAGCAGGTGCTTCGAAAGCAGAACAGCTTCATCTTAAAAAGTTCGGTTATTACGTAGGAATGTCCTATCAAATTACGGATGATATTTTGGACTACACGGGAACGGTTAAGCAGCTTGGAAAGCCCGCTGGTGGCGATTTATTACAGGGGAATATTACGTTACCGGTGCTTTATGCCATGAATCAAGGTAACAAGGAAGAAATCATGAATGTGTTCTCAGAAGAACTCTATGCTTCTCAGGAGCAAGTAAATCAAGTCATAAGGATTGTAAAGTCTTCTGGAGGTATTGAGCACGCGCGGGACATTAGTGATCGCTATCTTCAAAAGGCGTTTCAAGAATTGGATCAATTACCTTCGCATTCTGCTAGAACCTCACTTAGACAAATCGCAGAATATATAGGCAAACGAAAACATTAAAAGGAAATGTTGTTATTTTTGCGAATATTTGATAGAATTTTGAAGGGCAGAAAAATGCTTTCTGCCCTATACATATAAAGTGTTGAAAGTGAGGAGATTTTTGTGGAGAAAACATTTCTAATGGTAAAACCTGACGGGGTTCAACGTAATTTAATTGGTGGCATTGTATCACGCTTCGAGAATAAAGGCTTTAACTTAGTAGGAGCAAAATTGATGACGGTTTCAAAAGACCTTGCAGAAACTCACTATGGCGAACATAAAGAGCGTCCATTCTTCGGCGAACTAGTAGATTTCATTACATCTGGTCCTGTCTTTGCGATGGTTTGGGAAGGTGAGAACGTCATCTCAACAGCGCGTACAATGATGGGGGCAACAAATCCGAAAGATGCAAGTCCAGGAACGATACGTGGTGACCATGGAGTGCAAGTAAGTATGAATGTCATTCACGGTTCAGATTCTCCAGAAAGTGCTGAAAGAGAAATCGCTTTATTTTTTAATGAAAATGAATTAAATGAGTATGCGAAAACGATTTCAAAGTGGGTTTGATTTTTACAACAAAATGAAAGCGCTTATATAAAAGAATCCGGACAACTAGTCCGGATTCTTTTATTACATGAAGTCTTAAGTTATAAGTTTGGAAATTGGAAACCTTTTTCGATTTCAATAGTATGGGCAATTTGAAGCAATAAACTATCGTTAAATTTCTTAGATGCCGCTTGAAGACCTACTGGTAAGCCTGATTGTGCTAAACCAACGGGTATTGATATAGCCGGGTGCCCGGTACAATTATAAAGCTGTGTCATCATCCAGTCAGAGATAGGGGCGGATGCTTTTCCGTTAATCCGATCCGGTCCTTCGATCTGGTGTGAAAAAGCGGTTACCCCAACTACAGGAGAGAGAATGGCATCAAAACGATTAAGTTCTTTTTGGATGAAATTCCACACTTGTGTTCTCTTCATTTCAGTTTCTCTCAGTTCTACTGCACTGAGCTTTCTGCCTGCTGCAATCATGTTAGAGACAGATGAGCTAAATTGAGATGGGAAACGGTCGTAAAGGGATCCGTAAGCAGACGCTAACCCCGCAAACCACATTTTATTAAAGAAAGAAATTAATTCTTCTAATTTCATCTCAAACTGGAAGGGGATTTTTTCTACTATAGCCCCTTGATCACGTAATATGGAAATAGCTTCTTCAATTGGGCCTAGAATCATTGGGTCATATGGGTATAACCCGAAATCCTCTGTATAGGCAAACTTCTTTCCTTTCACTCCCAACTGCATTTCTTTTTGTAGGTTACTTTCTGGTAGTGGAACCGAGTAAGGGTCATTTGGTTCGTAACCTTCCATAACCGATAGAAGTAATGCCGCGTCTTCGGTTGATCTCGCCATTGGACCATAATGTACAAAAGGCTGTGTAGTTCCGAAGCGATTGATCGGTGAACTATCGAATGGAACGCGGCCAAATGTTGGTTTGTGGCCGATAATGCCATTAAGACTCGAAGGAATTCGAATCGATCCGCCACCGTCACTTCCCTCTGCCAACGGAACGCATTTGCTTGCTACTGCAGCAGCAGATCCACCACTAGAGCCACCGGCAGTTCTAGATGAATCCCACGGATTTTTTGCTGGCCCAGCTAAAAGGTTATCTGTGGTACCTTTATGTCCAAATTCGGGAGTATTCGTTTTTCCAATGATAATTGCACCAGCATCACGAATCCTTTTAACTATCGTTGGTTCTGATTGGGCGATGTGATCTTTAAAAATTGGGGAGCCAAAGGTAGTAAGGCGACCCATCACGGGGGTGAGGTCTTTAAGAGCGATTGGGATTCCGTGTAAAGGACCACGTACTCCACTTTTCATCAGCTCTTCCTCAGCTCCTTTTGCTTCTTTTAAAGCTTCTTCTTCGAAAATAGTGATAAATAAGTTGAATTTAGGATTCAATTGTTTTATTCGTTCAAGATGACTTTGCACAACTTCAACAGGTGAAAGTTCTTTTGTCATTATTTTTTTGGCCATGGATTGAGCGGTTAGGTTTGTAATTTTCATCTGCACACTTCCTTAAGTTAAACTATACCGTCAACTTTAACGAAATATGGCTTATGAGGCAATCAAGTATCGCTTTTAACTATAAACATAACGTGGTTAACAGTAGTAGCAAGGAGGGGACCTTAACAAAGAGGAAGAATAAAAAAATTGTGTTTTTTTAGTTAAATTATGTTAGGATATGCC
This sequence comes from Anaerobacillus sp. 1_MG-2023, assembly GCF_030547345.1. NCBI lineage: Bacteria > Bacillati > Bacillota > Bacilli > Caryophanales > Bacillaceae > Anaerobacillus > Anaerobacillus sp. 1_MG-2023. The sequence continues at coordinate 370,944 of NZ_JAUORD010000002.1, forward strand.
CAACCATTATTGAAAAAGTTAAAAATAATTACACGAATTTTAGATGGTATGATATAGTAGTACGTAAAAGCGCCAAAGCAAAATGGAGGAGATAGAGATGAGATACTTAACAGCAGGAGAATCACACGGACCACAGCTAACGACAATACTTGAAGGACTTCCTTCTGGTCTTGAGCTAGTAGCAGAAGATATTAATACAGAACTTGCGAGGCGCCAACTTGGATACGGGAGAGGTCGCCGTATGCAAATTGAGAAGGATCAGGTTCAAATTCTAAGTGGTGTTCGTCACGCCAAATCAACTGGTGCACCAGTTGCACTTGTCGTAGAAAATAAAGACTGGACACATTGGAAAAATTACATGGGTGCTGAACCATTAACAAAAGAACAAGAAGAAAACATGAAGCGTCAAATCTCACGTCCGCGACCTGGTCATGCAGATTTAAACGGCGCTATTAAATACAATCATCGAGATATGAGAAACGTGTTAGAACGATCATCTGCTAGAGAAACAACAGTAAGAGTTGCTGCTGGAGCTGTAGCTAAAAAACTACTTAAGACACTTGGTATTAAGGTGGCTGGGCACGTGCGCATGATTGGAGGAATTGAGAGTCAATACGATGGTGGTATGTCTCTTGAAGAAATTCAGCGTGTTTCAGAAGAATCGCCTGTTCGAAGCCTTGATGAAGTAGCTGGTCAGAAAATGATGGAAGCAATTGATGATGCAAAGAAAAATGGTGACTCAATTGGTGGAATCGTCGAAGTGATTGTCGAAGGATTGCCTGTAGGTCTTGGAAGTCATGTTCACTATGACCGAAAGCTTGATTCGAAAATTGCTGGAGCTGTTATGAGTATTAATGCATTCAAAGGTGTTGAATTTGGAATAGGTTTTGATGCAGCAAAAATTCCTGGAAGTGAAGTCCATGATGAAATTCAATGGTCTGAGGAAGAGGGATACACACGTAAAACAAATCGTCTTGGTGGTTTTGAAGGTGGTATGACAACCGGTATGCCTATCGTTGTAAAAGGGGTTATGAAACCTATTCCAACATTATACAAACCACTACAAAGTGTAGATATCGATTCAAAAGAGCCATTTCAAGCGAGTATAGAACGATCTGATAGCTGTGCGGTTCCAGCCGCAAGCGTTGTTGCTGAGAATGTTGTCGCATGGGAAGTAGCGTGCTCAATTCTTGATAAGTTTGGTCATGATCGTATTGAAGAAATTGCAGATGCGCTTGAACGCTTCAGGACATATAGCCGGGAGTTTTAAGGATGGACAGTTTAACGATTGATACAAATGGGGGATGTTATTCTGTTCATATTGGAACTGGTATTCGAAACAAATGGAGAGATCTGATTGATTACGCTTCTTACTCAAGTTTTTTCATAATTACAGATGAAGCAGTTGATGCAAGATATTTATCATCAATTCAAGGACATGAGAATATCCTGACTTTCGTTGTTCCTTCTGGAGAAGAATCGAAATCTTTCGCTATGTACCATGAGGTAATGACGGCATTACTTAAAGCTGAGTTGGATCGAAAAGCCTGCATCATCGCTCTTGGTGGTGGGGTAGTAGGTGATCTAGCCGGCTTTGCTGCCGCAACATACATGAGAGGAATTGAATTTATTCAAATTCCAACTACGTTACTAGCTCATGACTCAAGCGTTGGTGGGAAAACAGGGATTAACCATGAAGTCGGTAAGAATTTAATTGGTGCCTTTCATCAACCATCAGCCGTTATTTATGATACGGAGTGTCTGAGAACCCTTCCAGATCGCGAATGGCGTTCTGGATTTAGTGAAGTGATCAAGCATGCGCTCATACACGATGAATCGTTTTTACAATGGCTAATGGATAGAGGAAAAAAAGTTCAGGACTACACAGATGAAGAACTTCAATTCATTATCAAGAAGGGTATTGGTGTCAAAGGCGCAATTGTGAAGGAAGATGAGCGCGAACAAGGGATCAGAGCTTACTTGAATTTTGGCCATACGCTAGGTCACGCGATTGAATCAGAGCTTGGATATGGAAAAATGACACACGGAGAAGCGGTTGCTATTGGTATGATCTATGCCCTCAAACTAAGTGAGGAATATTTTCAAACAACGCTTCGTATGGATGAAATAACGAAATGGTTTCAAGATATCGGTCTTCCTACTGCAGTTCCGAATGAGCTTAGTATTCACCAATTAGTTGGCCGGATGAAGAAAGACAAAAAAGCGGAAAACAAAACATTACAATTTGTATTATTAAAGAAGATCGGTCAGCCTGTTAAGGTGATGATAGACGATGAATCTGCCCTTGAGCTGCTTCGATCTAGTATGAAAGGGAGTGGAGCACATTGATTCGAGGGATTAGAGGAGCAACGACAGTTAACCTTAATGAAAAAGATGAAATTATTCATGCAACGACGACATTACTAGAACAACTAATCGAGCATAATAGAATCGATCCGGCTATGGTGGCGTCCATTCAGTTTACGATGACTGGGGATTTAGATGCTGTATTCCCTGCAGAAGCAGTTCGAGCATTTAAAGGCTGGTCTAACGTTCCGTTGCTTTGCTCATCAGAAATCCCTGTTCAAGGAGCGTTACCGCTGTGTATTCGACTGTTAATGACGGTGAATACAACAATTGACCAAGATGAAATTAATCACATTTATTTAGAGAAAGCTGTGTCACTTCGTCCAGATCTTGCGAGTTGACAAAACAGATTCCTCATACTAGGATAGAAATAAGTTTTAGAGCAGAGGCACGATGAGGTATTACGAGTTGAGAGAGCAGAGAATAGGATAGTTGAGTTGAGGAGAGCTTAGAGGGATACGTTTATACACCCCCTGAGGTTATTAGGGGGTTTTAATATACCCTTTTTCGATATTGGTAACATTCAGACAATTATAGTCTGTTCTTTGTTATACCACATTTTTATCCTCGGATTACTCAGCTTTTCCATTCTCCATGACTAACAATGGAGAGGTGAGAAAGTTGACTTCAAATTATTCTTCTTTTCAAAGGGATTCCGAAACTTACGGGATGATCCCATTAATGAAATCGTATTTCCTTGATACGACAACACCCATTCAAATTTTTCAAAATATAGGTAAACGAGCAAGCTTTCTATTAGAGAGTAGTGATCAAGAGTCAAGCTGGTCACGCTATTCATTTATAGGAGTAGATCCAGTCTATTCCCTAGTTGAACAAAAAGGTATTTTCTCTGTTAATGATGTGGATGGGAATAGAATCCTTCAACGAAATGATTTCCAGTCAGGAGTAAAAGCGCTATTTGAATATTTAAATCCTAAGCTACCAGATCACGACTTCCCTTTTTATGGTGGAGCTGTTGGCTATATTGGCTATGATGCCGTTAGTCAATTTGACAAAATTCCAGTTCATCCTGACCGGGACGAAGATATGCCGTTAGTTCATTTTATGGTTTGTGAGAATTTATTAATCTATGATCATCATTTAAAGCGATTGACAGTTTGTCATCACGCCAGGGTAAAAGAGGCTTTAGATGTTGAACGAGTTTATACTGATGCTTTTTCGATTATGGAAGAACTTGTTTCTCTTGCATCAAAGCCTAATCAAGGTGAAGTGATGCTTCTTCCTGAAGATGCTTCACATGAGGTGGATTTCTATGAAATTAAATCGAACTATGAAAAGCAGCAATTCTTAAATGATGTGAATAAAATAAAATCTTATATTGAAGAAGGGGATGTCTTCCAGGCGGTATTATCTCAAAGGTTTGAAAAAGATGTCACCATTGGAGGATTAGATCTTTATCGAGTTCTCCGGGTCATTAACCCATCACCATATATGTTTTATTTAAAAATGAACGATGTAGAAATCATCGGTAGTTCACCTGAGAAATTAGTTCAGGTACAAGATGGGAAAATTGAGATCGATCCAATTGCAGGGACGAGAAAACGTGGAAAAACAGCTCAAGAAGATAATGAGCTCGCTAAAGAGTTGCTGGAAGATGAGAAGGAACGAGCGGAGCACTATATGCTCGTCGATCTTGCAAGAAATGACGTTGGGAGAGTAGCGGAATACGGAAGTGTTTCAGTACCACAGTTAATGGACATTGGACGCTTCTCTCATGTGATGCACATTATTTCTAAAGTAACAGGTGTTTTGGCACCTCGATTTACTAGTTTAGATGCGGTAGTAGCCTCCTTTCCTGCAGGTACAGTTTCTGGTGCGCCAAAAGTAAGGGCGATGCAAATATTGAACGAGCTTGAACCAACTTCGCGATCCATTTATTCAGGAGCGATTGGATATATAGGTTTTGATGGCAATGTTGATTCGTGTATCGCCATTCGAACAATGGTGATCAAAGACGGTACAGCATACGTGCAAGCAGGAGCAGGGATCGTAGCTGATTCCGTACCTGAGAGCGAATGGGAAGAGACTCGAAATAAGGCGAGTGCTCTTATTAAAGCGATTCAGGTAGCGGAAGCTATTTTCGACAAAAAGGAGGAGCAGCTAAATGTTTAAAGAACAATTAAGCAGAATGATGGAGGGGCACACGCTGGCTGAATCCATAGCAGAACAGGTCATGGACGTTATTATGGAAGGAAGAGCGAATGATGCACAAATTGCTAGCTTCTTAACCATTCTCCAAATGAGGGGAGAAACGGTTGATGAATTGACTGGGTTTGTTCGCTCCCTTCGAAACCATGTTGTTCAGCTTGATCATGGCGGACTGCCGCTAATCGATACTTGTGGTACAGGAGGGGACGGCCACTCTACCTTCAATATTTCAACTGCTTCAGCCATACTCGTTTCTAGTCTAGGTGTCAAAGTTGCGAAACATGGTAATAAAGCTGTTTCCTCTAAGAGTGGTAGCGCAGATGTTCTTGATGAACTCGGTATCCCTACACAATCAAGTCGTAGCGAAGCTGTTGCAACTCTGAAGGAAAGAAACATGTGTTTCCTATTTGCTCCGAATTACCATGTAGCTATGAAGCATGCTGTAAGTGCCCGAAAAGCGATTGGTTTTAGAACGGTTTTTAATAGCCTTGGGCCGCTAGCAAATCCAGCCGGTAGTCAGTCGCAGCTAATTGGTGTTTATAGTCATGACAAAGCATTGAAAATGGCGAAAGCATTAAAGCGTCTAGGAACACAACGCGCTTTACTAGTGACTGGTGGGGAAGGAATCGATGAGTGTTCTATTTCAACTTACACTGATTTTGTAGAATTAAGAAATGGTGAGATCATGACCTATCGCCGCACACCAGAAGAAGTTGGTCTATCAACAGGTAACGCTCAGGATTTAGTGGTCAACACTTCAAAAGAAAGTGCGAATTTAATTGAACGAATTTTTAACGATGAAGGAAATGAAGCTAGCACTGGAATTGTTCTCTATAATGCTGGAGCGGCTCTCTACCTTGCAGGAGCGTGTGCAACTATTATAGAAGGTGTGCAGATGGCTAAAGATGCCATTAGGAATGGTACTGGTCGAAAGCAACTAAATGCATTAAGCGCAAACAAGGAGTTGAATGTTCATGCTTGATCAAATTATTAAAGTGAAGCACGAAGAGATGGAACGATTTATTATGCCTGATGATGAAAAAGTGACAAATGTTTCATTTGTAGGAAGTTTACGTAAGCCAACGCATGAATTAGGATTGATTGCAGAAGTGAAAAAAGCCTCTCCTTCAAAAGGTATTATCAACGCCAACTTTGATCCTGTAGAAGTAGCTAAAGCTTATGAAAAAGCAGGAGCGGATGCCATTTCTGTTTTAACGGATGAGTCATTCTTTATGGGAGCAAATTCCTTCCTAACAGAAGTTAAAAAGCACGTGTCTTTACCGGTATTACGGAAAGACTTTATTATTGATAAAAGACAAATTGAAGAAAGTAAACGTATTGGTGCAGATGCTATTCTATTAATTGTGCGAGCGCTTGGCGCAACAAAGACCAAGGAATTTTATGATTATGCTTCAAATTTAGGATTAGAATGCCTTGTTGAAGTACATTCCAAAGAAGAGCTTGAAGCGCTTACTGATCACTTTACTCCAGAAATCATAGGAATTAACAATCGGAATCTCGCAACATTTGAAACGTCTACTAAACAAACACACTCACTCAGCCAGTATATTCCTCAGTCAACATTGATGATTAGCGAAAGCGGCATATCAACTTACGAGGATATTAAAGACGTGAAAATTGCGGGAGCGAAAGCCGTACTAGTAGGTGAGGCTCTTATGAGAGATGGTACTTATGAAAAGGGAATTAAGCATTTGTTTGGTGAAACAGTTCATGAGAAAGCCTGAACTTAAGCTGTGCGGTAATCGCTCGTTAGAGGATTGGGAGAGCGTAAGAGTGAGCGGTGTCCCATATGCAGGATTTATTTTTGCAAATAGCGTACGGCGCGTTACGGATGAACAAGTTAAAGGTTGGTTAAGCGATTATCCACCGCTGAATGACACGAAAATTGTAGGGGTGTTTGTGAACCCGGAATTAGAAGAGTTAGCGCAAACGGTAAGTGAAGTACCGCTTGATATTCTCCAACTCCATGGTAATGAAACACCAGCTTTCGCGGCCAAGATTAAACAAATGACAGGGAAAACGATTTGGAAAGTGATTCATCATGGCAAAAGATCTCTAGATGAAATGAAACGGTACGAAGGTATAGCTGATGGATATATCGTTGACACCAAACTGCCTGGACAATGGGGAGGAACCGGAAAACGATTTGATTGGGATTCTATCCCGTCATATCAGGCTGAAGCGGCTGAGCAAAGGGTGCCTTTATTTGTGGCAGGTGGAGTAAAGCCAGATAATGTTCAAGAATTGATAAGCTACCATCCAGATGGAATAGATGTATCAAGTGGAATCGAAACCAATGATAGGAAAGATAAAACGAAAATGAACACCATAATCGAAAGGCTGGGATAACAATGTCAACAACTGTACCTGATCAACGCGGTAGATATGGAAGATACGGCGGTAAATATGTTCCGGAAACAGCGATGTTTGCGTTAGAAGAATTAGAACAATCGCTAAACGAAGCAATGGCAGACAAACAATTTATGACGAATTATCATGAGGAACTGAAAAAATATTCAGGTCGACCAACGCCGATTACACATGCAGAAAACTTATCAAAAAGACTTGGCGGGGCGCAAATTTATTTGAAGCGTGAAGATCTTAACCATACAGGGGCACATAAATTAAATAATGCAATTGGACAGGCTCTTCTTGCCGTTCGTATGGGGAAAGAAAAAATTGTTGCTGAAACAGGTGCTGGCCAGCATGGTGTTGCAGCTGCAACTGTAGCCGCTCGATTTGGATTAGAATGTAAAGTGTTTATGGGAGAAGAGGATATTAGACGTCAGGAATTGAATGTGTTCAGAATGAAGCTTCTCGGTGCTGAAGTTGTCCCAGTCTCTTCGGGTAGCAAAACGTTAAAAGATGCGACGAATGAAGCGATTCGGTACTGGGTAGCAAATGTGGAAGATACGTTCTATTTAATTGGTTCTGTAGTTGGTCCGCATCCTTACCCGAAAATGGTAAGGGATTTCCAGCGCGTGATCGGTGATGAATCACGCGAACAAATGGAAGCATTACCCGATAAGGTAATCGCTTGTGTTGGAGGTGGAAGTAATGCAATGGGCATGTTCTATCCATTTCTTAAAGATGATGTTCGCTTGATTGGCGTAGAAGCTGCCGGTAAGGGAATTCATACTGGAGAACATGCCGCTACGCTCTCTGAAGGTCGTCTCGGTGTTATTCATGGCTCAATTACTTACTTATTGCAAAACGAAACGGGACAAATTCAAGAGCCACATTCCATTTCTGCCGGACTCGATTATCCTGGAATAGGACCTGAGCATGCCTATTTAAATGAAACGGGTCGCGTGACTTATACAGGAATTACTGATAATGAAGCACTTGATGCATTAAAAGTTCTATCTGAAGAGGAAGGTATCATTCCGGCGATTGAAAGTGCTCATGCGCTTTCTGAAGCAATTAAGCAAGCGCCAGACATGAACAAAAATGAAGTTATTCTTGTGTGCCTCTCAGGAAGAGGGGATAAGGATGTACACACGATAATGGAACATCTTGGAGGTGACGTTAATGAATAAACGATTTGAGAAACATGTAGATGGACGAAACGATCTATTCATACCTTTTGTTGTAGCTGGTGATCCAACAGAAGAAACGACTATTAATTTAGCATTGATGCTTCAAGAAGAAGGAGCTAATGCAATTGAACTCGGTATTCCATATTCTGATCCTCTAGCAGATGGTCCAGTGATTCAGCGTGCGTCACTACGTGCATTAGAACATGGAATGAGCCTTGAGAAAGCGATGGGTCTCGTGAAACAAATGCGAGAAAAAGGACTTGAAATTCCAGTTGTGATATTTACTTATTACAATCTTTTGTTACAATTAGGAGAAGAACGCTTCTTCGCTTTAGTGCGAGAAAATGATATTGACGGACTATTAGTTCCAGATCTTCCTTTTGAAGAAAGTGAAGAGTGGAGAGAAAGTTGCAATGCTAATGAGACTGCGCTGATTTCTCTTGTTGCACCAACAACTTCAGATAAAAGACTGCAGGCCATTTCGAAAGAAGCTACGGGATTTCTTTATTGCGTCTCGTCACTCGGTGTTACGGGAACGAGGACTGACTTTCATTCCTCAGTCTTTACATTTCTCGATCGAGTGAAGAAACATAGTATGATTCCGGTTGCGGTTGGCTTTGGAGTCTCGGCTCCTGAACAAGTTGAAGAGCTAAAAGAGCACTGTGATGGCGTTATTGTTGGTAGTGCGATTATTCGTCAAGTTGAAGAACAAGTGGAAGTGTTGAAGAAAGAAGCATCCCAGAAAGAAGGTATAGATCAAATTCGGGCATATGTACGAAATTTGATTTCTCCATACGGGAAAGTGAAAATCCATTCGTGAGGTGCAGGCATGATTCCAAAAAGACAAATGAAAGGGTTAACCCCTTACAAGCCAGGTAAGCCAATTGAGGAAGTGAAAAAAGAGCTTGGTCTCAAACAAGTAATTAAACTCGCTTCAAACGAGAATCCATATGGTTCCTCTCAGACAGTGAAAGAGGCCATTGAAAAGGAACTGTCGCAATTACACATTTATCCAGATGGCTATGCAGCTTCTCTTCGGACTGAGGTAGCAAAGCATCTTAATGTAAATGAAGATCAGCTAGTTTTCGGTAATGGATCAGACGAAGTTGTACAAATCCTTTGCAGAACTTATCTTGAAAAAGGAACTAATACAGTGATGGCTACACCAACTTTTCCGCAATATCGTCATAACGCAGTTATTGAAGATGCAGAAATTCGTGAAGTTCCACTGACTGAAGGAAAGCATCAACTAGAAGAGATGCTAAAAGCCATTGATGAGAATACGCGCATCATTTGGGTGTGTTCACCTAATAACCCTACAGGAGAGTATATTCCAGAAGAAGAACTATTTTCATTTTTGAAAAAGGTTCCTGATCATGTTCTAGTTGTCATGGATGAGGCTTACAAAGAATATGTTACTGCGAAGAATTTTCCTGATACGCTATCAGCGCTTTCAGAGTATAAAAACCTTGTAGTTTTACGAACGTTTTCTAAAGCATATGGGATTGCTGCTCTTCGCGTTGGTTATGGAGTAGCTAACCCGGAAGTAATCGCCTCAATTGAACCTTCACGAGAGCCGTTTAACACTTCACGTGTGGCGCAAGCTGCGGCAATTGCTGCTCTCAAGGATCAACAGTTTATTGATATGTGTCGAATAGAAAATGAAAAGGGCAGAGAGCTTTATTATGATTTTTGTGAACAATACGATTTATCCATTTATCCTTCTCAAGGGAACTTTGTATTAATTGACTTTGGTATACCTGCAGACGAAGTGTTTGAATACTTGATGAAACAAGGATACATTGTCCGTTCAGGTTCTGCGCTTGGTTTTCCAACTTCAGCTAGAATAACAGTTGGATCAGAGGAGCAAAACAAAGAAATCATTAGCTGTCTTTCTCAATTTCTTGATGAAAAGAGAAAGGAACAGTCATGAGCAAACATGTTGCGATTATTGGCCTTGGATTAATAGGAGGGTCAATTGCTCTAGCTATAAAAGCAGGGCATCACGATGCTGTCATTACGGGGTATGATGTAAACCAGAATCAGTTGGATTTAGCTATGGCACTTCGGGTTGTAGATCAAACGGCTTCTTCGCTTGAAGAAGCCGTTCAAACCGCTGATTTTATTATGATTGCTGCTCCGGTTGTTCAAACAGAACAAATTTTAGAACAATTAGCCAAAATCAATTTGAAAAGCAATGTGATTATTTCTGACGTGGGTAGCACGAAGCATTCGATTGTAAGTCATGCTAAAAAAATCTTAAGTCCTTCCGTTACCTTTATCGGTGGTCACCCAATGGCTGGTTCTCACAAAACCGGCGTAACAGCAGCAAAATCACATTTGTTTGAGAATGCTTTTTATATTTTGACACCTGATGAATCGGTCAACAAATCAAAATTAGATGCTCTAATAGCATTACTAAGTTCAACTAATGCTACATTTGTTGAATTAGACGCTGAAGAGCACGATTATTTAGTAGGATTAATTAGTCATTTCCCTCACATATTAGCAGCAAGTCTGGTTAACTTTGTTAGTGATCGAAATAATAATCAGAGCTATAATGTAGCGAGGTTTGCGGCAGGAGGGTTTCGGGATATTACCCGTATAGCATCAGCTAGTCCTGTGATGTGGCGTGATATTCTTCTAAGAAACAAATCTGTCTTACTGCAGATGACTGAAGACTTGAAGCTCGAGTTAGATCGAATTCAAGGTTATATTAAAAAAGAAGACGGAGATCGTATTTACGATTACTTCTCAGACGCTAAGGACTTTCGAGATGGGTTACCTGTTCGATCTAGAGGAGCTATCCCTGCTTTTTATGATTTGTTTCTCGACGTTCAAGACCAGCCTGGTGTCATCGCTAGCGTTACACAAAAACTTGCAAGTGAAGAAATTTCAATAACAAATATTCGAATCATCGAGACACGAGAAGATATTATGGGTGTTCTTAGAGTGAGTTTTCGCTCAGAAAAAGACCGTGACAATGCAAAAGTGGTCCTTGATCATGACTTCGATACGTATGTAGATGATAAATAAGGAGTAAGTGACTATGGAAACGATTGTGCAAGCACAAAGTCTTAAAGGAACAGTTACAATTCCTGGAGATAAATCAATTTCTCATCGTGCCATTATGTTTGGTTCTATTGCAAAAGGTACAACTCGAATTACAAATTTTCTTCCTGGGGCAGATTGTTTAAGTACGATTTCTTGCTTTAAACAAATGGGTGTTCAGATTGAACAAGACGGAGCTTCAGTAGTGGTAGAAGGCAAAGGTATCGATGGTCTTCGTGAGCCATCAGAGCTTCTCGACGTAGGGAATTCTGGAACGACCTTTCGTTTAATGATGGGCTTACTCGCTGGAAGACCATTTCATTCTGTATTAGCCGGAGATGAGTCAATTGCAAAGCGACCAATGAATCGCGTAACAGTTCCATTAAGTCAAATGGGTGCAGCAATTGATGGGAGAGAGAATGGCACGTTTGCTCCGATAGCGATTAGAGGCGGTAATCTTAGTGGTATTACATATGATTCACCTGTAGCGAGTGCCCAAGTGAAATCAGGTATTCTTCTTGCGGGTCTTCAAGCTGATGGCGTTACAACGGTTACAGAAACTCATCGTTCACGAAACCACACTGAAAATATGTTAGAAAGTTTTGGTGTCAAAGTGAAGAGAGACGGTTTATCTGTCAGCGTTGAAGGGGGACAGCATCTAACCGCTACAAATGTAGAAGTACCTGGTGATATCTCCTCAGCTGCATTTTTCCTAGTAGCAGGAGCAATCGTTCCTAATAGCACCTTAACCCTATTAAACGTAGGGATTAACGAGACAAGATCAGGTATATTAGATGTTCTTGAACAGATGGGAGCTTCTTTGTCCATTAAAAACAAGCGGGTTGTGAATCAGGAAGAAGTGGCTGATTTAACAATTAGTACTAGCGATCTTTCGGGAACAACGATCGAAGGGGAGATGATCCCTAGATTGATTGATGAGCTTCCAGTTATTGCTTTACTTGCTACGCAGGCTAATGGAAAAACGATTATTCGAAATGCGGAAGAATTAAAAGTAAAAGAAACAAACCGTATCGATGCAGTCGTTGAAGCATTACAAACGTTAGGCGCATCTGTAACAGGAACACCAGATGGAATGGTTATAGAAGGTCCTACACGCCTCCATGGTGGACAGGTTTCAAGTTTAGGTGATCACCGTATTGGAATGATGCTTGCAGTCGCAGGTTGCATTACAGAGGGGTCTGTTCAGCTTGAATTACCTGAAGCAATCAAAGTTTCATATCCTGATTTCTTTGAACATTTGAAACAACTAAGAGCAGGTTCCTAGGAACCTGCTTTTTTATATGACAACACATCCCATCATTTGGCGCTCAAAGTCTTTTCGTCTCTCACTCTGACCACAATGGGTGTTCAAATTGAAAGTCTCTAGCGCTAGTCGGCTCTAAACGGGCGCTTACGCTTTTCGGTGTCCAGCTTCAGCGCCCAGAGCCTCGAGATGCTTCGCCTTTCACTCTGAACACAAAGGACGTGTTCAAAATGAAAGTCTCCAGCGCTAGTCGGCTCTAAATGGGCGCTTACGCTTTTCGGATAAAAAAACCGAAATTTTCTAAAGAATCTGTTGATTTTCTGGAATACCCTGTTATACTAAGAATAGTAATGGTTTCTCTCCACTCCTATCCATATTTATTTTGTCCCTGTGTTTTGAAAGCGCTAACAAAGGCTTTTAGCACAGGGAATTTTTTTCATTGGTGCTTTTATAACATAAATAAGTACTCTAAAACATAGCCTGTCATAAACAAAATGGCAGGGAGGCGCTTGTTTGAAACGTCTTTATGAAAATGCATCTATAGATGGCACTGATTATAAGTTGGTTGCGGATGAATTGTTATCTTATAAGACGAAGGTTGGAAAGCTTAATAAAGGAGTCCATTGCAACTTGAATGGTTTTTCAATGAGGGCTGGGAAAGTTTATCTTTCGGAAATAAACAATAGAGAACCAGAGAGTGAATTTATCGAATTAATGAGAGAATACATGTTACAAGGCGTCACTTCGATTCTAGCGTTAACCGAAATAAAACATGCTTGTACATTTGAAGAAGAAATCAGTCGTTCGTTATCATACCTAGTGAATTCTCCTATCGACTATGCTCTTGGTTTACGAATGGACAGCACAAAAGTGACTCCAGATGTTATTAGGAAGTGTGCACGTTACCAAGTTCCGTTCATTGTAATGGATTTTAAACGTGAGGAAGAATGGAAAAAATTCGTATCTGAATGGATCATTCAAGCGAATTTTCCTTACCATGCCATGCTTGTGCCTTTCTTTTCATTTATCGAAACGTGGGATTCTGATGCTATAGAACTAAAGCTTACACAATTGCTTAATGAAGCGGTACTCAAAGGGCTAGACGCATTTCACTATCCTGAATTATTGATAAGGAGAGAGCTTCCTAAACCAATATTAATGCGAATTGGGTTTTATCCTCAAAAAGGTGGAATTCTTACAGGAACGGATTTTGATTTTAATCTCTATCGAACGAATTCAGGCAATCAAGTTGAAGATGAACTATTTCTTGATTATGATGGAAGAGACCCAATCATTTCAGGACTTCGTGGTGAATTACTGAAAGTGAATCATCATGTTTTCCTAAAACCAGGATATGGTCAACATTTGAAAATTCACAGACCATCGTTTTTTACTGCGAGTCATCGAAATAAAAAAAGTAGTGTTAGAAGGAGTTTTGGAACGTGGAGCGTCTTAAGCAGGCTGTCTCATTAATTGAGTCGGGGAACTTTGAAAAAGGTTTAACAGAATTGAAAGAAGTACGAAAAGATGCAGATCATGAAACATTATATGATCTCTCAAACATTTACTATAGTCTTGGACTGATTGAAGATTCTAGAGATGTAGTAGAGGAACTGTTAATACACTATCCAAATGAAGGAGAATTACTTGTACAGGCAGCTGAATGCTATGTTGATCTTGAACAAGAGCAGGAGGCTATAGCCGCATTAAATAAAATAGATGAAAGTGATGCTGCTTATCCGCCGGCGCTTCTCTTGCTTGCGGATCTCTATCAAACAGAAGGCTTAGAAGAGGTTGCGGAACAAAAATTAATGGAAGCAAAGCGTCTTTCACCTGATGAGCCAATCATTGATTTTGGATTAGGTGAGTTTTATCTCACTCAAGGGCATCATTTAAAAGCTGTACCTTACTATGAATCAGTACTCGGAACTAAGGGAGAGCTTGCGAATGAGAACATTGAACTGAGGTTAGCTGAAGCCCTAAGTGGAAGCGGACAATTTGAAGAGGCGCTTACTTACTATGAGAAAGGCCTGGAGAATGCTCGCGAAATTAATGCGCTCTTTGGATATGCTTTTACAGCGTTACAAATAAGTGAATACCGTAAAGCTATTAATGCATTTAACGAATTGAAGGAAGTTGATCCACAATATAGCACGCTTTATCCATACCTCGCGAAAGCCTATGAAGAAGAGGGAGCTACTAGTGAAGCAATTCAAGTACTAGCAGACGGAATAAAGGTGGATGAATTTAACGAAGAGCTCTATTTGCAAGCGAGCAGGTTAAGTTATAAAACTCATGATAACGCAAGCGGAGAACAGTACTTACGCGAATTACTAGCTATTAATCCAACGCACATTGAAGCAGCCAAGACGCTTGCAACGTATCTTAGAACGGAAGAAAGATATGAAGACATCCTTGATCTACTACGTAATATTGAAGAAGGAGATCAAAGCGATCCTTACTTAGATTGGTCTGCTGCAACTGCTTATGCGCAGGTAGAAGAGTATAAAGATGCCATAAAACGTTATGAAAACGCATATACTTATTTCAGAAACGATCCGATCTTTTTAGAAGAGTATGGAGGATTTTTGTTTGAAGAGGGTCGGCGTGAAGAAGCTGTTAATGCATTTAAGCTAGCTTTGGAGTTGGACCCAACGCTCGTTCATCTAGAGGAAGAAGTGCTGCGCTTTGAAGAAGAAACATTTAAAGAGGAGTAAGGCGAAGAAGGAAATTTATGTTCAATGACGAATTGTTAAATTAGGAAAATCTCAGGGAGGAATCGCTATGAGCAGCTCCGTTTCTGTCGTTGAAAAGAAAGACTTTCTGAAATGGTTTTTGAAGAAATACCAGGTGAAGAAACGTGAATGTGTCTGGCTGTTAAATTATTTAATAAGCGATGAAGTGCTCATGGGTAACGTACATTTTGTTGAGAATGCTGAGTTTTGTCCAAAGGCGCTTGTGATCTCAACTCATTGTGTAGAAAATGCTCCATTCCGTTTTTATAAGCACAACATCATCACGACTGACCCTGAAAAATCATTTCATGACATTCGTCTGAATCAGGACGAGCCTATCTACATTCAATTGAATTTCAAGAGTAAAAACGTTTCTCCGCACTATGTGGCTGTTCTAGAGGAAAATCCATTTTTACCAGAAAATATGGCAGCGGATAAAAAGTATTCATTTATGGCTGAAATGGTTCTTGATGAGTCGTTTACTCGGTTCAAGAAAGAATCGATTCTGAAGCAGATTGATGAAGCTTTGGATCGAAATGATGAAATGGCGTTCAAAAATTTAAGCAAGCAATTAAGTAATTTATAACCCTTGATTCTTCAAGGGTTTTTTTATTTGGGTGGCCATCGTTATGATCATGTATTTGGAACGTGCGTTCGAGAAAACCCCTTCATCGATGATCTTACAGATGGTATACTAAGAAAGAAATGAAAGTCGCTAGTCGAATTCGTTTTGAGTTAACCGACTCACAGTCAGAGAGGAGAAAACGTGTTGATCCGAAGTTTAGAGTGGAATGATATCGCTCTTGTAGAAGAAATGCCGACTGGGATTGAAGATGACTACGTCGTCCGGATTATTAAAAGGTTGATTAAAGAAGAGAAAATGATCGGCTATTTTGAAGAAGGGAAACTAATCGGCATAGCGGGGATAACGCTCTATGAAGATGAAGCTGCCGTTCTAGGTAGATTGCGAACTCATATTGACTATCGTGGTAAAGGTGTTGCTTCAGCATTGATGAACTTCTTACGTAAAGAAGCACATCAAAATTCAAATGTGAAATGGATCGGGTATGCGACTGAAGAGTATAACATAGCAGGTAATCGGTTAGCACCTCACTTACATATGAACCTTGAGGCAGTTATAGTCTCATCCCGTATAAGTCCTCATTCCGTTTCTGGTGACAACGTGACGTCACCTTTTCAAAAAGTGACCGGAACAGAAAAGAAAGGTCTAATAGAAAAAGAATGGGAAAATAATAGTCATACTTTTTTTCCGTATTCAATCTATTATCCACTTCCGTTCGTTCCTGCTCTATCGTCTTCTTACATTGATAGCACTGAGATCTTTGTAAATGAATATGGAAGCTTTATTATGACGAAAGAGGAGAAGGGAGCTTCTTATTTGCATGTGAAAGTATTCAATGAAGCGGTCCTTTATAGTAAAGAAATGTGGGAAATTGCAAGCACCTGTGCAAGCGAGGAAGCGAGAACAATTTGGGTTGATTTACCAATGAAAGAAGCGAAGTGGCTAGAAATGAAATCTCACCAAACCATTTGGTACTTATATGGACAGAAAAGGAGTTATCAAAATGAAATGGACAGAAGCTGATATTGCTCTATTTGAAAAAGAAAAAGAATATGTAGATACTGCTGTGCTTCCGCTCGTCCCGATATCGATGACGAGTAGCATAAAAACAACTGTATCGATGGGAGAATATATAAACATAATAGCAAGTGAGCTTGAAAGACAGTTAAAAGGGCGTCTATTATTATTACCTTCCTTTACTTATTTGACTTCTGAGGAATCATTATCAAAAGTAGAACGTCTAAAAAAAGTAGAACAAGAGTTATTCGAAGGTGGAATTAAGCACATTGTTACTCTAACAGCCGATGTTGATTGGAAGAAATTTGAAGATCAGTTAGATAGTGCTATGCTATGGATGCCAGCGATCCCGCTAGAGCATATGGATGAGCAATATAAAATGGAAACGGTATCAGCGCAAGTGAAACAAGTTTTGCAATTTGTAACAAATACGTGGCAAAGTAATATAAATAGTTAGTTTGTGGCATGCTAAAGACCAATCCGAATATTGACAGAGCAAGAGTGACTACGCTATCATAGGAATGTCCTAGTTATATGTATGTACTATTTATGTCCGGCTGGACTGACTTCATAGGATAGGGGGGAAACCAATGGCGAAGAAGAAGGAAGTAACAAGACGCCAATTTCTAAACTACAGCCTGACTGGTGTCGGCGGTTTTATGGCAGCAGGAATGCTAATGCCGATGGTTCGTTTTGCAATTGATCCATTATTAAAAGAAGGTGCCAAGCAGGATTTTGTTCCTGTAATGGACACAAGTGAGATTACGAACAAACCTGTTCGTAAAGAATTCAAAATTGACCAGGTAGACGGTTGGTATGAATCTGAGGTCACTCAATCCGCATGGGTTTACAAAGATGAAAAAGACGAAATCGTCGCACTTTCACCTGTTTGTAAACACTTAGGGTGTACGGTGGACTGGGCTTCAAATGCAGCATATCCAGATCAGTTTTATTGTCCGTGCCACGGTGGCCGTTACACAAAAGATGGTGTGAATGTAAAAGGAACACCACCTCTTGCGCCGCTTGATGTTTACAACAAGAAAGTTGAAGATGGAAAACTTTACCTCGGAAAACCTGAACCACGTTAGGGGGCGTAATCTATGTTAAATAAAATCTATGATTGGGTAGATGAACGCTTAGATATTACGCCAATGTGGCGCGATATTGCAGATCACGAAGTGCCAGAGCACGTTAACCCTGCTCATCACTTTTCGGCGTTTGTTTATTGTTTCGGCGGTTTAACGTTTTTTATTACCGTTATTCAAATTCTATCCGGGATGTTCCTTACGATGTATTATGTACCTGACATTGTGAATGCCTGGGAGTCTGTCTACTATCTTCAAAACGAAGTAGCATTCGGACAAATTGTAAGAGGAATGCACCATTGGGGAGCCAGTCTCGTTATCGTTATGATGTTTCTACATACCCTTCGCGTGTTCTTTACCGGCTCTTACAAAAAACCTCGTGAATTAAACTGGGTTGTAGGTGTATTGATTTTCTTCGTTATGCTTGGTCTAGGGTTTACAGGATATCTTTTACCATGGGATATGAAAGCGCTATTCGCAACAAAGGTTGGTCTTGAAATTGCAGTGACTATACCAGTGGTTGGAGAATGGGCAAAAACTCTTCTTGCAGGTGGAGAAATTATCGGAGCTCAAACGCTCGCTCGTTTCTTTGCGATTCATGTATTCTTCTTACCAGCTGCACTTCTTGGATTGCTAGCTGCTCACTTTATCATGATTCGTAAACAGGGTATTTCTGGCCCGCTATAAGATGTAATCTCAGAACTTATTATGATCATTTCGACACAATTTTTTATACGAAGGAGGGGGACAGATGCATCGCGGAAAAGGAATGAAGTTTGTTGGCGATTCGCGTATTCCTGCGCAAAGAAAGCCTAACATTCCAAAAGATTATTCAGAGTACCCCGGCAAAACAGAAGCGTTTTGGCCGAACTTCTTATTAAAAGAGTGGATGGTAGGTGCTGTATTTCTAGTTGGGTATCTAGCACTAACAATTGCCCATCCATCTCCACTCGAGCGTGTAGCGGATCCGACAGATGCGACCTATACGCCGCTTCCTGACTGGTACTTTCTCTTCTTATACCAGCTCTTGAAGTACAAATTTGCCGCCGGTGACTATACGCTTGTAGGTACAGTTGTTATGCCCGGCCTTGCATTTGGTGCACTTCTTCTTGCTCCATGGCTTGACCGCGGTCCAGAAAGAAGACCGGCTAAGCGTCCTGTTGCGACAGCGCTTATGTTACTTGGTCTTATTTCAACGGTATACTTGACGTGGGAATCAGTTGTAACTCATGACTGGGAAAAAGCAGCAAAGCAAGGGGAAATTGTTGAAGCTGAGGTTGACAAAGAATCAGAAGGTTACGCCATTTATTCTGGACAGTCATGTATTGGTTGTCATGGGGACAGCCTTCAAGGTGGTTCAGGTCCATCTCTTCTTGAAACACAGCAAACAAAAGAGTCGATTATGGACATTGCTGTGAACGGGATCGGCGGAATGCCAGCGAATGCTTTTAAAGGTTCTGATGAAGAACGTGAGAAGCTAGCTGAATTTATTGTCGAAACGGTAGAAGCAAATAAATAAGATGAAAAGCTGACTGTTGCAGTCAGCTTTTTCTCATTTTAAATTGCTTATGCACTTCAATCGATGAAAGATATTGAAAAGGAGATTCCTATGATTTCTCAATTTTTATACCTGCTAAAATCAAGACCTTTTCTTCTACTTCTGTTGATCATTAACATTCCGGGTACTATTTACGGCTATTACTGGTATGGATGGCAGTTAGCAGAAACAAAGCCCATCTTTTTACTATTTGTTCCGGATAGTCCTACAGCGAGTCTGTTTTTCTGTTTTGTTTTACTGGCCTTTCTTTTCGGTAAAAATTGGCCACTGATGGAAAGTCTAGCTGCCGTGACTTTATTCAAATATGGGATTTGGGCTGTCATTATGAATGCTCTAGTGATGGTTGTGACAGGACAGCTATCTCCTATCGCAATTATGCTCATCTTATCTCATCTTGGAATGGCAATAGAAGGATTGCTTTTTACCCCTTTTTACAGAATCAAGTTATGGCATCTCGTGCTAGTGGCGATATGGACGTTACATAATGATGTGATTGATTATGTTTTCGGTCAAATGCCACGTTATTCAATATTAAGTGAGTATACACCGCTTATTGGATATTTTACATTCTGGCTGTCGATCTTTTCTCTAGCTCTTGTCTATTTCTTATCTGTTCGAAAAGGACACTATCAGCTTTCCATCTAAGATGGTCTACTCTTGTCCATTTCTTCATACATTGAAGTAGGAAGAAGGAGGGACAGGGAATGGGTAGACGATGGCTCCTTGTAGTGTTGCTTTTGACGCTTCCCGTCAATGTACATGCTTCGGAAACAGATACGAAACAAGTCTGGAATGATATAGCAGCAAATGCGTTGGAATTTGGCAAACAAGAGAAGTTTGACCGTGCCAAAACGATGCTTGATGAATTTTCTAATGCTTTTCCAGGTGATCAGTCTAGTGAACTTTCGACTATTGAATTAAGAGTGATCCTCAATACACATGACCGTGCACTAAAGGCTGTAACAGCTATGGATAAAGCTGTTGATCAAAGAATTCAGTCCTTAACGGAATTTCGTCTGGCTGTTGATGCGTTAGTAGCTGAAGATCAGCCAATGTGGAAACAGACGGATGACCAAATTCTCCCGCTTATTACCGAAATGTCCACTGCTATTGAACACGGAGACGTAGACGTCTACAATGCGAGTAAGGATCGTTTTATTGGAACATATAGTGTAATACGCCCAGCAATGGCAATTGATCTCTCGCCAGAAACTCAGCAACGACTTGATTCGCATATTGCTTTTATTGAGCGATATGGGTCTGAGCGTAATTCAGAATTATCGGGTCAATTGCAAACCATGAAAGATGATTTCAAACAAGCTTACCACCCTTCTTCATCTGAGGAATCTTCCCTTTTATGGTTAATTGTTTCAATTGGAGGTATTATTATCGCTACACTGATTTATGTGACCTATCGAAAATATAGAGGCGAAAAAGAAGGTTTAAAAAGGAAACAAGCCGATTAAATTTGAAGATCTTGTGAACCTGAAACAGTGTGATTGACTTTCTAGTGGGATTTGACTAAAATTGACGTTAATAACAGTTTAGAAAGCAATTACACATATGATGGAGGAATGGAAATGGCTGGTTTTCTAGTCTATTTTGCGCTTCTGTTAATCATTCCACTCTGGGCTCAGAGTAGAGTAAAGAGCGCATACAAAAAATACTCAAAAGTTCCAAACTCGTCTGGGATGACTGGTGCTCAAGTGGCAAGAAAAATTCTCGATGAAAATGGGTTATATTCTGTAGGGGTTGAAGAAGTGCGCGGGCACCTTTCGGATCATTATGATCCTCGCTCAAAAACAGTAAGACTATCATCAGGTAATTTTCATGGTCAATCAGTGGCGGGAGCAGCGATCGCTGCACACGAGGTAGGACACGCGATCCAAGATGAGCAGAACTATGCACCGCTTCGTTTCCGTCATACGCTTGTTCCTGTGGCGAATCTTGGTTCAAACTTTAGCTATTTCATCATTCTCGCTGGTATTTTGATGGCATCGCAAAACTTCATTTTACTTGGGATTGTCTTTATGAGTGCAGCTGTGTTGTTCCAGTTGGTAACACTTCCAGTTGAATTTAATGCTTCCAATCGAGCAATGGAACAAGTTGTATCAACTGGCGTTATTCGAAACGATGAAGAAAGAGAAACGAAAAAAGTATTGAACGCAGCGGCTTTAACATATGTTGCAGCAGCAGTAGTTGCTCTATTAGAATTACTTCGCTTTGTGTTCATCTTTATAGGAATGAACGAAGATTAAATAAGGAAATCTCGCCCTTAAGGGGGCGAGATTTTTTATTGGTCGATAGGATTTTTGTTTTCATCTAGGGTGAACCCTTCACCTAAAACATCTTGAACGTCGTTAACGGCTACAAAAGCATGTGGATCAACCTGTCGAATGATGTTTTTTAAACGTACAATTTCATTTCGAGCAACAACGCAATAAAGAACTTCTTTTTGAAGACCGGAAAAGCTGCCTTTTCCATTCAATACGGTCGCTCCCCGATCCATCTGCTTCATAATATTGTCAGCAATTTCTTTATTATTCTCAGATATGATCATGGTCGCTTTCGCAGAATATGCCCCTTGTTGGATAAAATCAATGACTCTAGCAGCTACAAATACCGCTAATAATGTATACATCGCTTCTTTATAGTTTAAATAAACAAGTGATAAAGCTATAACGCAAAAGTCGAAAATAAACATTGTTCTACCCATGCTCCAGCCAATGTATTTAGAACCGAGCTGCGCGATAATGTCCACCCCACCGGTTGTTCCTCCATAACGAAAGATAATGCCAAGACCAACCCCTACAAACACTCCTGCAAACAATGCTGCAAGAGTTAAATCGTCTTGAAGTGGGATGGATAGAGCGGAATATCGCTGAAAAATCCACAGAAACACAGATAAGGAAACGGTTCCAATAATCGTATAAATAAATGCCTTTCGTCCAAGCAACTTCCATCCAATTAGAAATAATGGAATGTTAAGAACTAGATTACTAATCGCGGGATCAATTTGAAATAGAAAGTATAGCAAAAGGGTAATGCCAGTAAAGCCACCTTCCGCTAAATTATTTTCCATATTGAAATGCACAAGGCCAAATGCAAAGATTGCAGACCCAAGTAAGATGAAGAATACATTTTTTCCACGTATGCCTTCCATAATAACCACTCCTATCCCTCCAGTAGACCCAACAGAATTCATTATAATCAAATACTGAGCAGACAGCAATTTGAATCTGTTATACTCACGTTAGGTTTGATAAGAATAGGTTGTTGGATTTTACGAATTTGGTGTTAAAGATCTGACGAGGTGAAGATTTGATAAAGAAAAAAACTTGTGAAACATTTGTCAAACGCCTATCTTTTAGCTAACATAAGAAATGATGTGAAAGGTGGTTTGACAGATGGCTAATAGATCGATTAGTGAGATGCAAAAAGAGGTAGATCAATACATAAGTCAGTTTAAAGAGGGGTATTTTACTCCCCTTGCGATGCTAGCAAGAATGACCGAAGAACTTGGTGAGCTTGCACGTGAAATTAATCATTACCATGGTGAAAAACCGAAAAAAAATACAGAGGAAGAGCGTACCATTGAAAATGAAATGGGAGATCTCCTCTTTGTACTAACCTGCTTTGCAAATTCGTTAGATATAGATCTTGATGAAGCATTTGGAAAAGTGATGACTAAATTTAACACGAGAGACAAAGATCGATGGACGAGAATAGAAGAGGAGAGTGAATAGGCATGCAAGAAGTGAAAATCGTAATCGCAGGACCAAGAGGAAACATGGGGAGCGAAGCAGTGAAGTTGGTAGATCGTACAGGTCATTTTACTCTTGCTGCAGTTATTGACAGCAAACAAACAGGACAAACGGTAGCGGATATTGAAGGACTTCCGTCGCTAGATGCTCCTGTGTATACGGATCTTGACAAGTGCTTGTCAGAAGTAGAATGTGATGTATTAATTGATCTAACAACGCCTGAATATGGGAAAAAACATATGGAGATTGCCTTTAATCATGGCGTACGTCCTGTCATTGGAACAACAGGTTTTTCTAATGATGATGTTGAAGAATTATCCAAAGTAGCTGAACAAAAAGAATTAGGAGCCATTATTGCCCCGAACTTCGCTATCGGCGCAGTTCTAATGATGAAATTTGCTTCTATGGCAGCTAAATATTTTGATGACGTTGAGATTATCGAGCAACACCATGATCGTAAGCTTGATGCTCCATCTGGAACTGCTGTCAAAACAGCGAAAATGATATCAGAAGTAAGAAATGCAAAGAAACAGGGACATGAAGATGAGCGTGAGGATTTAGAAGGTGCACGTGGTGCGGATTATGAAGGAATGAGAATTCATAGCGTACGCTTACCAGGACTTGTTGCTCATCAGGAAGTTTTATTTGGTGGAGAAGGACAAACGTTGAAAATACGTCATGACTCAATGAATCGAGCTTCCTTTATGCCAGGTGTGCAATTAGCTGTTGAAACGGTTTTGAAAATTGATCAGCTTGTCTATGGGCTTGAAAATATTATGGAGTAGGGGATGACCTTATGAAAATCGCTTTAATCGCGCACGATAAGAAAAAGGATGATCTTGTTCGTTTTACTCTTGCGTATAAAATGATTCTAGATCCACACGAACTTTTTGCAACTGGTACAACTGGTAAACGAATTATTGATGAAACGGGATTAGACGTGCACCGGTACCAATCAGGACCTCTTGGTGGAGATCAACAGATTGGCGCTATGATTGCAAAAAACGATATGGATGCAGTGATTTTCTTTCGAGATCCCCTCACAGCACAGCCTCATGAGCCTGATATAACTGCTCTTATTAGGCTTTGTGATGTATACGATATCCCGCTAGCAACAAATATGGGCAGTGCAGAGATTCTTGTACATGCCCTTGCTAGGGGAGAATTGGATTGGAGAGAAATTGTACATGGAAGAAATAACACTTGATATACTTGCGTTCGGAGCTCATGCTGATGACGTTGAGATCGGAATGGCTGGAACATTAAAGAAACTTGCTGACGAAGGTAAACAGACGGGTATTTGTGATTTAACAGAGGCTGAGCTATCGTCCAACGGGACCGTGTTTATACGACACCATGAAGCAAGGAATGCCGCAGAAATTTTATCTGTTAAAACGAGGATAAATATGAAGTTTCCTGACCGTGGTTTGACGATCTCTGATGATAAAATTTCTTCCCTTGTTAAAGTAATACGCCGCACAAAACCTAAGGCTATTTTTGTTCCATATCCAGAAGACCGCCATCCTGATCATGGGCATGCTGCTCACTTAGTTGAAGAAGCGGTTTTTTCAGCCGGAATCCGAAAATACAATCCTGAATTAGGATCTGCTCATAAAGTAAGTCAGGTCTATTATTATTTTATTAATGGATTTTACCGCCCTCAGTTTACAATTAATATTTCAAATCAAATAGAAGCGAAGAAACAGTCTCTAGAAGCCTATGAAAGTCAATTCGTTCTAAGTAACGGAAGCGTCTCAACTCCACTAACGAATGGCTACGTTGAGAAAGTAATCAATCGTGAATACTTATATGGCAAAGAATCTGGAGTAGATTATGCGGAAGGGTTTATCGCAAAGAATCTGTTATGTTTGGAAGAATTTCCGTTAGGAGAAAGCATATGACACTTAAAATTGGTATTACCTGTTATCCAACTGTCGGGGGTTCTGGAGTGATCGCAACTGAGCTTGGTAAAATGCTTGCTGAAAAAGGGCATGAAGTCCATTTTATTACGAGTAGCGTTCCTTTCCGTTTGGATACGTTCCACCCGAATATTTATTTTCATGAAGTTGAAGTAAATCAATACGCGGTTTTCCGTTATCCTCCGTATGATTTAACCCTTGCAAGTAAAATGGCAGAGGTCATTCAAAGAGAAAACCTTGATTTGCTTCATGTACATTATGCTGTTCCTCATGCGGTCTGTGCTTTTCTTGCTAAAGAAATGGTGGGAGGAGACATAAAAATTGTGACAACGCTCCATGGTACGGATATTACCGTGCTTGGTTATGATCCTTCCTTAACACAATTGATTCGATTTGGGATTGAAAAATCTGATCGAGTTACAGCTGTATCAGATGATCTCGTTGAACAAACGCATCGGCTTCTTGAAACAAATAAAGAGATCGATACAGTGTATAACTTTGTTGATGAAAGGATTTATTATCCAAAAGCGCCTTCCACTTTAAGGAAAACATATGGTATTGCAGAAGAAGAGAAAGTGATTGTTCATATTTCAAACTTTAGAGCAGTGAAACGTGTACCGGATGTCATTAAGGTGTTCCATCGTATTCAAAATGACATGCCAGCGAAGCTACTACTCATAGGAGACGGTCCTGAAATTCAAGTTGCCTGTAAACTCGTTAATGAACTTGGTTTGAAGGATAAAGTGAAATTTCTTGGTAAACAAGAAAATGTTGCCGAAATCCTCTCCATTTGTGATTTGAAATTATTGCTTTCTTCGAAAGAAAGCTTTGGGCTCGTTGCACTTGAAGCGATGGCTTGTGGAGTTCCAGCCATTGGTACGAACATTGGGGGAATCCCAGAAGTGATTGAACATGATGTGAATGGTTTTATTGCAGAAGTCGGTGATATAGATACGATTTCTGCTTACGCAAAGCAGTTGCTATCTGATGACGCTCTGCATGAGAGAATGAGTACGGCTGCTGTAAAAGCTGTTGAAACGAGGTTTGCTTCACAACGGATTCTAGAACAATATGAAGCCCTTTATTATAAAACACTTCAAGGGGCATTGACTTGATTGACCTAAAAGGGAAGGCCTACAACACATGTATGGAAGTGCTTCACATCCTAACTGAAGGTGGATTTGAAGCTTACATTGTTGGAGGAGCTGTGAGAGACGCTTTACTAGGTATTCCTGTTGCTGATTTTGATATTGCTTCATCTGCTAAGCCAGAAGAAGTAATGAGGATATTCGACAAAGTTATACCTACCGGGATTGATCATGGCACCGTGACGGTCGTCTATAAGGAGTTTTCTTTTGAAGTGACAACGTTCCGCTCTGAAAAAGGTTACCGGGATTTTAGACATCCTTCAGATGTATCATTTCTTGCAACGATTGAAGATGACCTTGGGCGCCGAGATTTTACTATCAATAGCATGGCTCTTTCAATAAAGGGGGATGTGATTGATTTATACGATGGTTTAGATGATTTGAAGCGTCGCCTTTTACGCACTGTAGGAGATTCTGCTGAGCGTTTTCAAGAGGATGCTCTACGAATGGTAAGAGCGCTTCGGTTTCAAAGTGTCCTGGACTTTTCGTTGGATAAAGAAACGGAAGCAGCGTTAATACTGTACGCGCCTCTCCTTAAGCGTGTGGCGATTGAAAGAATTCAAATTGAGGTAAGCAAATTGTTGTACGGAAAGGCTGTTCATTCAGCCATCATTCAGCTTGTTCAAGCCCGTTTGCATCAAATTTTACCAGGACTCCAAAACTTAGAGAAATGGCTTGAAGAGGCAAGGTACCTACACTATCTGGCGACGGAAGAAGAGAGATGGGCTTTTCTTGCACGGACTACAGATGATCCCGTTCGATTTCTTAAAGAATGGCGCTTACCAAATCGGATCGTTAAAAATGTCGAATTTCTATTAAGGAATGTCGATCTTGTTAAAAGAGAGGGCTGGAGCAGGTGGCGCATATACGAAGCTATACCCGAAGTAAGGTCAAGCGAACGGCTTATATCTGTTTTTGAAAAGCGCGCTCCAAATCTTTTGAAAGTGGATCGAATCGCTTCAGAACTAGTGATAACATCAGCCGAAATGCTTGTTGTGACTGGAGAAGAATTGATTAAATGGAAGGGTACAAAGCCCGGGCCATGGGTTGGAGAAGCTCTTAAACAAATTGAGCATGCTGTTATAACAGAAGAGATAAAGAATGAGAAATCCAGCATTAAAAGGTGGCTTGAACAGTGGCAGACTCAATAAGGCAGCGCCTGCTGCAAATGCTTGAAGAACATGCAGAATCATATGTTTCTGGTCAAATGATCAGCGAGACGCTTAATGTATCTAGAACAGCCATTTGGAAACATGTATCTGAACTTCGTAAAAACGGATATGAGGTTGAGGCTGTTCAGAAAAAAGGTTATCGAATTGTTTCTAGACCAGATATGTTAAGTAAAGAAGAAATCAGCTTAAAATTAACAACAGATTTTCTTGGCAAAACCATTTACACATATCCTACTGTCGAATCGACCCAGTTTATTGCGCATGACTATGCGCATAAAGGGACAGCAGACGGTACGATCATTGTTGCTGATGAGCAAACAGCGGGAAAAGGAAGGCTTGGACGTTCGTGGCATTCTCCACCTGGAAGTGGTATTTGGACAAGCATTATACTACGTCCAAAATTACCGCCTCAAAGGGCCCCTCAATTCACTCTTATCGCAGCTGTTAGTGTTGTCCATGCCATCCGTAAACAAACAGGCCTTGAAGCAGAAATTAAATGGCCAAATGATATTCTTATAGATGGAAAAAAAGTAGTTGGAATCCTAACGGAACTCCAAGCAGAAGCTGATCAAATTAAATCAATTATTATTGGAATGGGTATTAACGTCAATGCCACTAAAGAAGATTTTCCAGAAGATTTAACGACAGCTACCTCCCTTAGGATTGAATTAGGAAAAGAAATAAAGCGCTCAGTGTTATTAGCAGCTATCTTAAACGAACTCGAAACGCTATATGAAGAGTACTTGAATAACGGTTTTAGAATGATCAAGCTACTTTGGGAAAGTTATGCAGTCAGTCTTGGTCGAAGAATTAAAGCGAGAACTCTGAATGGTGTGATTGAAGGTCTTGCGAAAGGAATAACAGAAGAAGGGGTCCTCCTTTTGGAAGACGAAAGTGGTAAGATGCATTACATTTATTCAGCAGATATTGAAATTTGTTAACTATAGCTGATGATTTCTGCTATACTAACAGATGTAAGGGTGGTATCCGGATGGAGCCGCACCAATCGTAACTTCAAAAAATAAATCTGCCTTGATCCATATGGACTGGGACAGAGGGATGAGACCGATACAGTAACCTCCTGAAGATGGAGCGTTGCAGCTAGTCTATGTTGTCATAGACTGATGGGATACCCCTGTCTGCTGCAATTCCATTTCAGGAGTTTTTTGTGCGGTATTCCTCTGAATAAAGGAGGAAAAGATATGAAAACAACGAGTGATTTTAGAAAAATGAAAGCAAATCACGAACCAATTGCTATGCTTACGGCATATGATTATCCCTCAGCTAAGTTAGTAGAAGACGCTCATATTGATATGTTATTAGTCGGTGATTCACTTGGAATGGTGGCGCTCGGTTATGACTCAACTATTCCGGTGACGATGGATGATATGGTCCTCCATACAAAAGCAGTTAAGCGAGGCGCCCCAAATACTTTTATCGTTACAGATTTACCGTTTCTCACTTATCATAGCAGCGTTTCTGAAACGCTTTCTCATGCTGGTCGATTACTTCAAGAAGCGGGAGCACACGCTGTTAAACTTGAAGGTGGTGGAGAAGTTATCCATCATATTCAAAAGTTAACTTCAGCTGGAGTGCCAGTGATGGGTCATTTAGGATTAACTCCGCAATCAGTAGGTGTTCTAGGGGGATATAAAGTACAGGCAAAAGAGTCAGAAAGTGCCGGATTATTAGTAAAAGAAGCGAAAGCTGTTGAAGAAGCTGGAGCATTTGCCCTAGTACTTGAATGTGTGCCGCAACAGCTGACTGAAATTGTATCTAGCGAGCTTTCTATACCAGTAATAGGGATTGGAGCAGGAGTCAAAGCTGATGGCCAGGTACTCGTTTATCATGATTTGATCGGATATGGTTCTGGTCATGTACCTAAGTTCGTCAAGCAATATGTTAACGTGTCTAACTTAATTCATAAAGCTGTTGAACAATACGTTTCTGATGTAAAAGGAAGTCATTTTCCCGAACAAAAACATTCATTTAATATGAAAGAGGAGCAGCTTTCAGGAATGTATGGAGGAACAAGGCTATGAAAATTATAAAGACTATTAGCGACATGCAATCATTCTCAAAACAATCGATGAGATCAGGTCAGAAGATTGGTTTTGTACCAACCATGGGTTATCTTCATGAAGGGCATATAAGCCTTGTGGGAGAAGCTGTGAAGCAAAATGATTGCGTTATCATGAGTGTGTTTGTGAATCCACTTCAATTCGGTCCGAATGAAGACTTTGATCGCTATCCTCGAGACCTAAAGAGAGATGAAGAACTAGCTAGTCAGGCAGGAGTAGATGTTTTATTCTACCCTGATGTAACGGAAATGTATCCGAAGGAGCGTACGACAAAGCTAACCGTACAAGAACGTGTTAATACATTATGTGGTGAATCTAGACCTGGCCATTTTGATGGCGTAGCTACAGTCGTTTTGAAATTATTGCAAATTACACTACCTGATCGAGCTTATTTTGGTATGAAGGATGCTCAACAAGTAGCTGTGATAAAAGGGCTTGTCGATGACTTTAATGTACCTGTTGAGATTGTCCCTTGTCCTATCATTAGAGAGAAGGATGGGCTTGCCAAAAGTTCAAGGAATGTGTATTTAACACCGACTGAGCGGAAAGAAGCCATTCAACTTTCACGGAGTTTAAGGGCTGCTTCAAAAGCACTTAGTGATGGCGAAATAAATCCGGAACGAATTAAAGACATCGTTTCAACTTACTTAAGCGAAACTTCTGGAAGTATTGATTATGTAGAAGTGTTAGCTTACCCTGCATTAGAGAAGGTACATGTGATAACAGAAGACGTTATCATAGCGGTTGCCGTTCAATTCTCTGCTGCAAGGCTAATTGATAATATTGTAGCGCTAAAAAGCGAAATAGCGATAGGAGTGTAGAGCATGTTTCTAACAATGATGAAGGGGAAAATTCATCGAGCACGTGTGACAGAAGCAAATTTGAACTATGTAGGAAGCATCACAATAGATGAAGATATTATCGAAGCGGTTGGTATGCTACCGAATGAGAAAGTTCAAATCGTTAATAATAATAATGGTGCAAGGTTGGAAACGTATATTATTCCTGGGGCAAGAGGGTCAGGTGTAGTTTGTTTGAATGGTGCTGCTGCTCGTCTTGTTCAGGAGGGCGATGTCGTCATCATTGTCGCTTATGGCATGATGAGTGAAGAAGAAGCCAGAAACTTTACGCCTCGTGTTGCGATTATGGACGATCACAATACGATCATCGATATGATTGGGGTAGAGCCTGAGGCGACTATATTATAAATACTTACGCTCTGGACTTTGGTCCAGGGCTTTTTTTGAAGGGCCAACCTAGTTTTATTCCTTTCAAATCCTATCCTCACAATCGAATCTATCGCATTTTTCGTGGATTCTTATCTCAGGTTATAAGAAATTATTTTCCGTTCCATAGAAAAAATGATAAAGTTAGTAAGGTGACCGCTTGAACGGTTTAAGCAACTGAGGTGAAAACGTATGAATCGATATACAATTATAGATTTTGAAACAACCGGAAATTCCCCCAAAAACGGGGATCGCATTATTCAAATTGGACTTGCTGTTGTAGAGGATGACACGATCGTTGACCGATATGCTTCGTTTGTTAATCCTGAAAAACCACTACCGTTATTTATTCAGCAGCTGACAGGGATTACGGATGATGATCTTATAGATGCGCCACTATTTGAAGAAGTCGCACCTGAACTTCTTAAACGTCTTGACGGTGCTTATTTTGTTGCGCACAATGTTCGATTTGACCTTAATTTCATGAATGCACAACTTGATTCAAGTGGATATGAGGCTTTTACTGGACCAACGCTCGATACAGTAGAACTTGCACGAATCCTCTTGCCTACAGCAGAGGCCTATAAATTATCTTCACTAGCAGAGTTTTTAGAAATCCAGCATGATAATCCGCATCAAGCAGACAGTGATGCGGAGGTAACAGCGGAACTTTTGCTTTATCTATTTGATAAGATGGATGATTTACCGATCGTAACGTTAACGCAGCTCGAGGAGCTTTCAACTCGGCTTTATAGTGATATAGAAGTAGTCCTTCATGAGCTTATTCAAGATAAGCAGAGACGGATTGAGCCTGAAGGCAATTTTGAAGTGTTTCGGGATATAGCGATTAAATTACAAGAACAAGTAGACGAAGTTGAGTCACTTCAGAAGCGTATCGCGTTCCATGATGCCCAAAATGAATTTGAGGAAAAAATGTCTAAGATTATCCCCGGTTTTGAAGTGCGAGAAGGTCAAAGTGACATGATGAAGCAGGTTTCAGAAGCTTTTGAAACAAATCAGCACATTTTGATTGAAGCTGGGACGGGTATAGGAAAATCTTTAGGGTATTTATTACCTGGGGTTGTTCATGCCAAAAATACAGGTAAGCCTGTTGTTGTTAGTACGCATACAATCCAACTACAAGAACAGCTATTACAAAGAGACCTACCGTTTCTTCGTGATATTTTGCCGTTCCCTTTTAGAGCCACGATTATTAAAGGCAGAAGTCATTATTTGGATTTAACGCGATTTGAACAGCAGCTTCATCATGTAGAAGAAGATAATTATGATACGATTTTAACGAAAGCTCAAATTCTCGTATGGTTGCTAGAAACAGACTATGGGGATGTGGAGGAATTAAATCTTTCTAGTGGAGGCAAGCTTTTTTGGCAACAGGTGAAAAGCGATGCCGCTGTATCTGCAAACCACCGTTCTCCGTGGTTCTCCCGTGATTTTTACCATCGAAGAAAGCGCTTTGCGATGAATGCTGATTTAATCATCACCAATCACGCTTTACTATTTAGTGATTTAATTAACGACCATCAATTATTACCCGCTTATCAGCAGGCAGTAATTGATGAGGCCCATCATCTAGAAGATATTGCTACAGAATTCTTCGGTATTAAAACGGATTACTTTTCTATTCTACAAGGGTTTGTTCGGATGGGATTAAAAGATGGTGATGGCATTTACGGAAAGGTAATTAGTATCCTCAAAAACCTTGAAATTGAAATAGATGAAACCAAAAGGGAAATTGATGCTTATGTGAAGACGATTCTTGGTGATGTAGATGAGCTTTTTCGCATGCTTCATCGTTACGTTCAGAAAAACACTCGTCGTTCGAATGAAATTGGCCGATTAAGCTATCGTATTTCTGATGAGAACGGTCCTACATGGGAAGCTATTCAAGAAGCAGCGCATCGATTAGTGTTCTACTTGAAAGATTTGGATAAAGGTTTAAAGAAGGTAGAAAAAGAACTTGATTTAAAAGAAGATGAACTCACAAGAGAGCAATTGAACACTTCAGCTGATTTTAAAGGAATTCATGCTTCTGTTTTGGAGGAACTTTCAAAAGTAGATTACCTCTTACTAAACGAAAGCGAAAATGATGTGAAGTGGGTGGAGATTGATCCGAAGGGCTCATTAAATTCAGCCTTTTTGTTTAGTAGACCTGTTGAGGTAGGTTCATTACTATCAAGCGACTATTTTGGAAAGAAAAAAAGTATTTTGCTTACCTCTGCAACGCTAACTGTCAGAAATTCGTTTGATTTTATCATTAACAGACTTGGATTAGAGGAGTTTGGGCCACTTATTCACCAATATCATTCTCCATTTGATTATAGTGAACAGGCAAGGCTAATGATTCCGACTGATTTACCAATGATTAAAGATGTATCGGACAATCAGTTTGTAGACCATATTACAGAAGCGATTCTTCGAATTGCCCGCGTGACTCGAGGAAGAATGCTCGTTCTCTTTACATCTTATGATATGCTCAAAAAAGCTCATCACCGTATGAAGGAGCTCATTGTTCATGACGAGTTAACTTTGATCAGTCAGGGCGTAGATAGTGGAAGTAGAGTAAGACTTACGAAGAATTTCAAGGAAAGTGAAGAAGCGATTCTGTTTGGTACAAGCAGCTTCTGGGAGGGCGTAGATATACCAGGCGAAGACTTAAGCTGCCTTATCATTGTTCGTCTTCCATTTTCACCACCAGATAATCCCGTTTTTCAGGCTAGATCAGAGCAATTGAAGCAGTCAGGTGGAAATCCATTTATGGAACTTTCTCTACCAGAAGCCATCATTCGATTCAAACAAGGTTTTGGTCGGCTTGTACGGTCACAGCGAGATCGAGGAGCTGTGTTTGTATTTGACCGCAGAATCATTTCTACAAGATACGGTCGTTCATTTGTAAAGTCACTCCCTGACGTTCCTCTTATGAAAGGGACAACGGAAGAATTAGTAAATGAATTAGATCTCTGGTTATAAAGCTCCACTTCATCACAAACTAATTCTACAGGAGGGTTTGTGATGAAGAAAATACTTTTACTTAGTGCGAGCTTCCTTTTTTTTAGTTTGGCTTGTCCGGGTGCTGACGCAGCTATCCAATCTGTTGACTTACACCTTAAGCACCACGAAGTAGCCGTAACTTTTCTTGATCTATCAATTGGAGAAGCGGTTTTGATACAAGGGTCAGATGGAGAGGCAATTCTGATTAATACAGGAAGTAGCCTTTCCGAAAAAGAGCTAATGAATCGATTACAGATGTACCAGGTGAAGGAGCTGAGAAAAGTTTGGCTTACGAATGCTGAGGAAGCTTATACAGGAAACTTCACTGCATTGCTCAAATATTTTGATATAGACGAAGTATTTTTATCTGATCAAGCAGAACAGGCATTCCTTACAAAGATACCAACTCATCTTCAAAAGACTAACTTAAAGATAAATCAAAAGCTTACACTGATGGATGGCGTTGATGTCGAAATTATAAACATATCTAAGGCGGGTTCTGTAACATTTGTGCTATCCTTAGGAAGTCAGGATTTACTACTGATGGGAGAAACGACTCTCGAACTAGAGGAAGAGATCGCGTCTTCCGGGAGAGCAGTAGAGGTATTGAAAGTTGCGAATTTCGGATCAGGTAATGGAACTTCAACTGAATTATTGAACGCCATCGATCCACAAATGGCCGTGATTTTTCGTCACAATAACATTGATGTAAGTGAATCAGTGCTAGAACGGTTAAGTGAAAGCTGGACTGATGTCTATTACCCATACCGAATCGGAAGCGTAACCCTAAGGATGCAACATGATCGTTATGACGTTATCACACTTCCTACTAAGGAAGTTAGATGAAAATTCGTCATAGTATTTGTTGCAAAATCCCGTAAGTTATTTAAAAATAGGAATAGAAAAGAAGCCGTCCTATTTTCTTATAGAAAAAGTGTCTCATATCTCCATAAGGGATTAATGAATGGCATGAAATCGTTCCACTAAAATAGCCTGCGCAAGGCGCAGGCACTGTTGGAAGTGGAGCAGATATAGTGCACCGTCTTTGACGGTACTTATAGTTTGTCACACCTTTTTGCAACTATAAGTAGTAAATTTATCCCTGAGTGAGAAAACGTCTCTATAAAAGGATTGGCAGCTTAAAACACATACTATAGGGAGATGACAGCAATGGAAAGCAACATTGAAGTATTGTCGACTGTGAAGGTTAGTAAATCCCTCGATATTTACAAAATTGTTGATTCGTTAAATCGCACCTTAAAAGAAAAAGATTTAATGTTTGGACTTGCACTTGATGAAGAAGACCAGGACCAGATGATTTTTACAATCTATCGTACATAATAGGGTGAGCGAATGCGAGTAATAGGAATAATTGCAGGCGTGATTTTAGCAGTTTTGATCTGGCAAGGCATTTCATTTTATTCTTCCGTAACCGATCATCCTGATCGGCTAGAAGAAAAAGCGATTGAGAGAGCTGAATCGGAATCGGTGATAGAAAAAGTTGATGAAGCGGTTCAATATCATGGTACAAACAGCGCATATGTTGTCTTAAAAGGTAGCGATGCAGATGGAGATCAGGTTTATGTTTTCGTGCCACGAAAGGATGGGGCGCTTGTCACAAAGAAAATAGAAGACGGCGTTACGTTAGAAGCCATCAAAAAGAAGCTTTCTGAAGAATTTTCTCCACAAGAAGTCATTAATATTAAACCAGGTATTGAAATCAATCAAGAAGAGAAGCAAGTGCTTGTATGGGAAGCCACATTCATTGATACAGACAACCGCTATACATTTGCATATTATTATTTTAGTAATGGTGAATATTGGCGATCTCGTTCAATAAAACAAAGTTAATGTGATTAAGGGAGGAAGAGAAATGAATTTATCTAAACGTGTAGCAGCTCTTACACCGTCTGCTACGCTTGAAATAACTGCAAAAGCAAAAGCATTGAAGGCTGAAGGACATGACGTAATCGCATTAGGTGCAGGGGAACCAGATTTTAATACACCATCTCACATTCTTGAAGCAGCGAAGAAAGCAATGGATGAAGGGTTAACAAAATATACTCCTTCTGGAGGCATTCTTCCTCTAAAAGAAAGCATTATCGCTAAATTCCAAGAAGATCAGAATATAACGTACAAAGCTGATGAGATTATTGTATGTACTGGAGCGAAGCATGCTCTCTACACATTGTTCCAGGTAATACTAGATGAAGGTGATGAGGTTATTATTCCTACACCTTACTGGGTTAGTTATCCTGAACAAGTTAAGCTTGCTGGTGGCAAGCCCGTTTATGTAGAAGGTAAAGAAGAACAGTCATTTAAAGTGACAATTTCTCAACTTGAAGCAGCAGTAACGTCCAATACAAAAGCTGTGATCATTAATTCTCCTTCTAATCCAACAGGATCGATCTATACACCTGAAGAGCTTAAGCAAATAGGTGCATTCTGTTTAGAGCATGACATTCTCATTGTTTCTGATGAGATTTATGAAAAGCTTGTGTATGATGGAGCAGAACATACTTCTATCGCACAGCTTTCATCTGAATTGAAGGATCAAACGATTATTATTAATGGAGTATCCAAATCTCATTCCATGACAGGTTGGAGAATCGGCTATGCTGCAGGGAGAAAAGAGATCATTAAAGCAATGACAAACCTTGCAAGTCATTCCACTTCAAATCCAACTTCCATTTCCCAATATGCAGCTCTAGCGGCATATGAAGGGTCACAGGAGCCTGTTGGTGAAATGAAAGAAGCATTTGAAGGTAGATTAAACACCGTTTATGAACAATTAAATGCGATTCCTGGATTTACATGTGTGAAGCCCCAAGGAGCATTCTATCTTTTCCCTAATGCTAAAGAAGCGGCAGAAAAGACAGGCTTTGATTCTGTTGATGCGTTTGTAAAAGGCCTTCTTGAAGAAGAGAAAGTAGCGCTTGTACCTGGATCCGGCTTTGGTTCTCCTGATAATGTTAGGCTTTCATATGCAACATCACTTGAGGTGATTCTTGAAGCCATAAATCGAATTGAACGATTTGTTAAAACGAAACAGACAGTTTAAGCAAGTTGTTGTATGGTCAAATAATCGGTATAATAAGAACCGAACAATAGATTCATCTATTTAAACAAATTAATTCATGGCGCTATTCTCTTATGGTATAAAGAATGTGCGCCAATTTTTTCTAATTAGTTGGAGGGAAATAAGAAGTGAAAACAACGATTTCTAACGTAAATAAACAGGTTGAACAAACCGTTACAATTGGAGCCTGGTTACATAATAAGCGTTCAAGCGGAAAGATCCAGTTTCTTCAACTTCGCGACGGAACGGGATTCATTCAAGGCGTTATGGTTAAGAAGGAAGTAACAGAAGAAGCATGGGAAGCTGCTAAGAATTTAACTCAAGAATCTTCAGTATGGGTAACAGGAGTTGTCCGTGAAGATGATCGTTCACAATCAGGATATGAATTAACTGTTACTAACATTGAATTAATTCATGAAGCTGTGGATTATCCGATTACGCCAAAAGAGCATGGTACAGAATTCTTAATGGATAATCGTCACCTTTGGATTCGCTCTAGACGTCAAAACGCTATTCTTCGCATTCGAAATGAGATTATTCGTGCAACTTATCAATTCTTTAATGAAAATGATTTCGTTAAAATTGATCCGCCTATTCTAACAGGAAGCTCTGCAGAAGGTACAACGGATCTTTTCCATACAAAGTATTTTGAAGAAGATGCTTATCTATCACAAAGTGGACAACTTTATATGGAAGCAGCAGCTATGGCTTTCGGACGAGTCTTTTCTTTTGGTCCAACATTCCGCGCTGAAAAATCAAAAACGCGCCGTCATTTAATCGAATTTTGGATGATTGAGCCTGAGATGGCATTTATGAATCATGACGAAAGTCTTGAAGTTCAAGAGCAGTATGTTAGCTTCCTTGTAAAATCTGTATTAGATAATTGTCAACTTGAGTTAAAAACGCTGGAACGTGATGTTTCGAAACTAGAAGCGATTCAAGCGCCATTCCCTCGCATTTCTTATGATGATGCGATTACGCTATTGAAAGATAAAGGCTTTACAGATATTGAATGGGGCGAAGATTTTGGTGCTCCTCATGAAACTGCAATCGCTGAAAGCTTTGAGAAACCAGTGTTCATTACTAATTATCCTAAGGACATTAAGGCGTTCTATATGAAGCCTGATCCTGAGCGTGAAGAAGTCGTTCTATGCGCTGATTTAATCGCTCCAGAAGGTTATGGTGAAATCATTGGAGGTAGTCAGAGAATTGATGATTTAGCACTTATGGAGCAGCGATATGAAGAACATGGTCTTACAGACGATGCATATAAATGGTATCTTGAACTTCGCCGCTATGGTTCTGTTCCACATTCAGGTTTTGGTCTTGGACTAGAACGCACTGTGGCATGGTTATCTGGTGTGGAACATGTGCGTGAAACAATTCCGTTCCCACGTCTTTTAAATAGACTATATCCGTGATAAACTAACAAAGCTGACGCTTCTTTCAATGTGAAAGAAGCGTCTTTATCTGATAAAAAAGCCGTAGGTGAAAGCATTTCACGAAGTGAAGATGGATAAGATTAGAAGATGAGAGGAAAAAATGGTATGTACGTGAATGTACATAGCCAGATTTTTCTACTCCCGTCACAAAATGCCGGCGTGCTATAATGAAAGGTAGAGGTGGATGGGATGAAGAAGGAACACATCATTCAAATCATTAATGAAGGTCATGTTTCAGTACCAAGGCTCTTGCTCAATTACTATGTTAGCGTTGGTTTACATGAAGAAGATGCCTTCTTTTTAATTAGATTACACAGTTTTATTGAACAGGGGAATTCTTTTCCAACACCGGAGGAACTTGCCCAAGCAATGACATATTCACCACAAGCTTGTCTAGATAAAATACAGCAGCTTATGCAAAAAGGTGTTTTAACGATCGAGGAACACCAGAATGAATCGAAGAATTATTATTCTGAAGTCTATTCGCTAATCCCGCTGTGGGAGCGAATTTTTAAGGCGATCGAGCAAGAAGAAGCAGAGAAGGCTGCTGCGAAAAACGATGAAAATGAAGAAAGTCTTTACACATTGTTTGAGCGTGAATTTGCAAGGCCACTTTCCCCCATTGAATGCGAGACGCTTGCCATGTGGATAGATGGGGATAAGCATGATGCTGAGTTAATTAAAGGGGCGTTAAAAGAAGCTGTTCTTGCTGGAAAGCTAAACTTTCGCTACATTGACCGCATACTCTTTGAATGGAAGCGGAACGGCATTAAGACATTAGAGCAGGCACGTTCCTACGGAGAGAAGTTTAGAAAGCACCAATATGATAAAAAAGCACCTGCTAAGCCTGATGTGAAGAAAGATTCAGGTCAGAGTGCTCCTATATATAACTGGCTTGGAAGATAGGTCATATGTAAAGCGGAAGTGTTGCTTCCGCTTTTTGTTTATGAACAACTTATAGCCTATACTAGACATAAGAAAGGAAGAAGAACTTTTGCTAACGAAAGCCAAGGTAAGGACAGTGCTTGATACGATGGGAGAGATGTTTCCAGATGCCCATTGTGAATTGAATCATTCTACTCCATTTGAGCTTGCTATTGCAGTTGTACTATCAGCTCAATGTACAGATGCGCTAGTAAACAAAGTTACTCCTAGTTTATTTGAAAAATATAACGGTCCTGAAGACTTTCTTCAAGTACCCATAGAACAACTCGAGAACGATATAAGAAGGATCGGCTTATTTCGAAATAAAGCAAAAAATATAAAAAAGCTTGCCAGAACGGTTGTTGAACAATATGGCGGATCTCTTCCTGAATCGAGGGAAGAGCTAATGGAGCTCTCAGGTGTTGGAAGAAAAACGGCTAACGTCATTGCTTCAGTAGCTTTTGATGTTCCGGCGATCGCCGTGGATACCCACGTTGAGAGAGTGAGCAAGAGGCTCGGCATATGCAGATGGAAGGATTCCGTTCTCGAAGTTGAGAAGACGCTCATGAGAAAAATTCCAGAAGAGGAGTGGTCCGTTTCTCACCATCGCTTTATTTTCTTTGGAAGGTACCATTGTAAAGCTCAATCTCCGCAATGTGAAATTTGTCCACTTCTTGAGCTATGCCGAGAAGGACAGAAGAGAATGAATCAGCGAGCTCGTAAAGGCAAATAGATCTTATGTATTATAATGAAATAATAAACAGAACTAGTTCGTCTTTAAATCAAATAAGTATAAATAAAGCCCAATCTGCATTGCAGATTGGGCTTTAAAGCTATTCATCTTCATTAGGTGGTGTGCTGGCTGGTGGAGCGTTTGAACCTGTGTTTCCTGTGTCACCAGGATTATCAGTTTCAGATCCAGAATCATTGCCAGATCCAGAACCGTCACTAGAACCGTTCCCAGACCCGTTACCAGAATTTTCTCCAGAACCATCGTTTCCTTGATCCTGGCCTCCGTTACCACTTTCATCAGTGTTTCCACTTTGGTCGTCAGCTGGAGGTTCTTCTTCTCCCTGATTGTTACCACTGTTTCCGTCTCCAGCATCGCTATTTTCATCATTACCTTCGTCCGGCGGTGTTTCACTATCTTCGTTTGTATCTTCTTCTGAAGGCTCCTCAGGTTCCTGTTCTTCTTCTTCTTTAGGAACTGATACGGATGTTTCAGCAGGCTTCGTTGATACTCCTGAGTCTGAAACGGCTGTTACTTTAAATTTATATTCGCTACCTTTTTGGGCATTTTCTAACGTAAATCCAGTATCTCCTGTTTCGGTAACCCCTTGATAACCCCCACCATTTACAGCCATTTCCACTTTATAAGTGAAGCTCTTATCTTCACCAGGCTGCCATGATAGTGAAATGCTATTGGAGTCAGCATTATACTTTCCAGAAAGTCCTTTGACGCCGTCTGGTTGTTTGTACTTATCAGAAGTCTTTTCTGGCGTACTACCTTTTACAAATAGCTCATAGACGATCTGATCTTTTGGTGTGTAGTCACTAGGCAATAGACCAGTGCTTTTCTCAACGCCAACCTCTACGACCGAGTCGGGCTTCTGGAAGTCGGCAGTATTAATACCTTCGGATACTTGGCTCATAATTTCTTTGAAAAGGAGCTTGGAAGTATCATCTTCGCCTTTGCTAGAATCTAAATAGTGCTTATTTGGTTCGTTAAATCCTGTCCATACTGCCATGGAATACTCCGTAGTATATCCAGCAAACCAGGCATCTCTTACAATACCTGATGTAGGGAATCCTTGTGATTGCACGACTTCTTGAGGATGGTTTGTCGTACCCGTTTTACCAGCGACAGGTAGACCGGAAATTTTAGCATCTGTTCCAGTTCCTTCGTTTACGACGGATTTAAGCATATCACTAACCATGTAGGCTGTGTAATCATTCATTGCCTTTACTGGTTCAGGTTCGATGTTAATCTCTCTTCCGTCGGGAAAGACCACTTTTCGTACCGTGTGAGGCTCATTATACGTTCCACCGTTACCGAAAGCAGCATAAGCACCAGTCATTTGAAGGGGTGATGTGCTAAATGTTCCGATAGCAGCAGTAGGTACCATATCTTCATCTTTCAAATCCATACCAAGCTTGTTAGCAAACTCTTGAGCAGGTTTTTCACCAATCTCAAGGAAAGTGTTAACAGCCGGAACGTTATAAGACATCTCGAGAGCACGTCTCATTGATACTTGACCACGATACTCGCGGTCCCAGTTACGAATATTAGCGTCACCTATTTTTAGAGGCTCATCTTTAATGGAGCGGCCAGTTGACCACTGCTCGGTATCAATTGCAGGACCATAAGCAACAATCGGTTTAGCTGTTGATCCTGGCTGAAACTTTCCTGTCGTTGCGTAAGTAATTACGTTCTCATCTTTACGTGTTTCACCAATGGCTCTAATCGAACCGGTCTTAGTATCCATCAGGACTAGCCCGGAGCGCATATCTTCATTCGAATAAGGATAGTTTGCAATCACATCAGTTGTAATATCTTGAGCGCGCGTATCAAGGGTTGTG
The DNA here is from genome assembly GCF_030547345.1 of Anaerobacillus sp. 1_MG-2023. Taxonomy (NCBI): domain Bacteria; kingdom Bacillati; phylum Bacillota; class Bacilli; order Caryophanales; family Bacillaceae; genus Anaerobacillus; species Anaerobacillus sp. 1_MG-2023. The sequence continues at coordinate 412,677 of NZ_JAUORD010000002.1, forward strand.
TAAATTTCAAGTCCCCCTGAGTAGATATCCTTTTCAGAAATATCATCACGTTCTCGAAGTTCTTTCACAACCTGGTCCATGAAGACTTTATATTGATCAGTTTCTTTATCTTCTGTTAATGCAACAACCATGTCACTAACTTTTTCTGCTTGATATTTGTCAGCTTCCTCAGCTGTAATAACGCCCTGTTTTTCCATCAAGCTAAGAACAACATTTCTACGCTGTTCGGCCTGATCAGCGTATTCATATGGATTATAGTAGGTAGGGCGCTGCGGAAGTCCTGCTAGTAATGCTGCTTCGCCAGGTGTTAAGTCTTCTTCAGTAATGTTTTTGCCAAAATAAGTTTCGGCTGCATCAACAACTCCCCATGCACCATTACCGAAGTAAATTTTATTTAAATACATTTCTAAGATCTGATCTTTTGAATATTCTTGTTCAAGCTTAATGGATAGATAAGCTTCTTGAACTTTTCGTTCTAATGATTTTTCGGATGTTAAGAGAGAGTTCTTGATGACCTGTTGTGTAATCGTACTAGCACCCTCAGCGCCAAACCCTTGCGTAATATTTGCAAGAACAGCTCCGCCAATTCTTCGTGGATCAATTCCAAAATGGTCATAGAAACGAGTGTCTTCAACAGAGACAAAAGCATTTTTTAGAATATCCGGAATCTCATCAATTTTAGCAACTTCTCTTGCATCGGTTCCTGCAAGAGTTTGAACTTCTTCATCCTTTTTATCCAGTATGATGGAGGACTGTGGATTCGTAAGCTTTTCTGGATCTAGCTCTGGTGCATTGTTGATATAGGCAATTGAGGTGATTCCCCCAGCAACTAAACCAACTAAAAACAAAACAACCAGGGTTAGAAAGATTTTTTTGAAAATACCTTTCTTCCCAGCTTTCTTCGGGGACTTCTTTTTCTTGTCATTTGATTTACGTCGTTCTTGACGTGATTGATATTCACTCATGAATATTCCTGCCTTTCAAGCCTGTACTGTTAATAGGATTCGAATGAATCCTTCATTTTATGAATTAAAACCAGTTGTTTAATAACTGAAGTACATTTTATCAATAATTTTGATATAGTCAATGCGCGGTTGATAGGTATAAGGAATAAGCGTTCCCTGCTTTTCAATCTCTTCTTTTTTTATGGATTTTCTCCCACCATTTTTCATTGTTTCCCAGTGGGAAAAGAGCATAGCGGCATCCATTAAGAAAACTTCGTCAGTGATTGAAAAACGTAAAAGCACAAAGCATATTCCGTTGTGCTCATGAACTTGTTTCATATGTTCAATTTGATGTTCATGAAAGTTACTTAATGGAAAAGCAGTTTTGTTTTTTGTTTCCTTCGCTTCAAAATCCACATATCTACCTTTGTATACGCCATTATAATCAGTTGTAGATGCCTGCTTAAAGTAGGCCTCCTTTATCACGGCTGCGCTTCGTTTGGGGTAATCAACGTTAACAATTTGAACAGGCGTAGGCTTTTTGTGTATAACAGCTTTGCCTGTTGAGAGATAATACGTATTACTATGATTAATATCATCCTCTAATGTCATACCACGATTGCTGTATGTTTTTTGCTTCTGACTTGCTAGCTGATTCTGAGCCGAAGGGACGTACGGCTTTCCGTTCGGATATCGAATCGGCACGTTAACCATCCTTTCTGTATAAAAGGTGCACTGAATCTATTTTACTTTACTTATTACGAGTTGTACGACAAAAATGTTTCAAGCAGGTGAAAAAAATTATGGAGAACGTTACTAAAACAATCAAAAAAGCGATAGAAAAATGGAACATTGACAATATTTCACGTACCGTATTTTATCAGGAATTTTTCATTCGGAATCCAGAAATAAAATGGTCGTTCCTCGCCGCAATGGTTTCTAGAAATGCCGGTTGGAGTATGACTGACTTACAAGGGGAATGGTTTCCTAAGGCAATCAAGGAAGAGCAGTTAAGGAAGTTATTCCTGGCATATGAACGAGCTAATTGGATCATATTTGCAGATGCAGCCCCACAGCTATTGCTCTATGAGCTAGGAAAGAAAGCAAAATCTTCCTTCTTTCATTTTGGTAAAGATCTTGGAATATCGTGCTTTATGTTAGAAGAATGGAAAACTTTTATTGAGTTGGGTGATCAGGATCGTTTAATGACGGCGCTAATTATTAATGAGCAGCATGTGATTGAAGGACCGCTTATGGAACATCAGTTATATGCTAAGAAGGTATTTCATTCATTGCTATTCACCATTCAAGATTGGTTCCATTTTAGCACAGTTCTTTTTCCGACAGTGAGGGGAGAGCTATTTGGTTTATCAGTTAGTGGTTTTCGTCATACGTGTAACCGAATAAAGCTAGGAAAAAGCTTAGCTAAGCTTCTCTTTCATCCTAATTATTTTAGTGCATTTTATCATTTTGCAATGAAAGTTACTCCAACGGGATCACGCTACGATTATGAAAGGTTCATGGGGAAAAGAAGAGAGGGACCAATGCTAAGACAGGTTTATCCAATTATTCCTCATCATCAACAGGATAAGAAAGATTGGTTTAGAGGTCAATTACTAGTTAAAAAAATGATGAAAGTTGAATCAGAATTACCAGATAAAGTTCTCATTTCAGATTGGTATGAAAGAAAGAGAAGTCAGATCAGAATTGCGATGGAAGTGGAAAATCTGCTCATACAAAAAAGCAGGAAATAGCCCTGCTTTTAAGTGGAAGGTCGATCTGGTCCTTCCATTTTCTTATTTCCATATCCAGTTCTAGTTTCTTCCTCAGTTTTACCCTTACGTTTTGTTTGATCAAGCTTTTGCTTTTTGGTCATTATTTTGACACCTCCTTACTTTAGTTTGAGCAGTTGTTACAAAAACATTCCTATTCATTGTCGAAATCCTTTTCCTTTAGCATTAAACCACTACCTTTGCCGAAACTGTACTAGTTTTGTCAACGGGGAAGGCAAACAAAAAAGAAAGGCGAATATTACGTATACAAACTAACAGGCGAAGGCCTGAGAATGACAGAGGGGATGGGATTGCATGTTATTAAAAACAAAGCAAGTTTCAGATGAACTTGGTGTAAACCCTACTACTGTTCAGCGTTGGGTTAAGTATTTTGACTTATCATGTGAGAAGAATGAACTTGGCCACTTTTTATTTTCTAATGAAACACTTGAGGAGCTAAAATCGATTAAAAACGATTTAAGAAGGGGTTACTCAATGGAGAAAATTAAATCAGCTGGTAAAAACAATTCAAAAGTAGCAATGGTAACACCGGAACGGTTTGAGCAAAGGTTAGATCGCTTCTCAGTAAGGCTGGAACAGCTTGAGCGACAGTTGGATGAAAAAGCTAATGAGGTTATCACCGTTCAAGTTCTTCAGCATCGATCTGAACTGGAAGAGCTAGTAAAGAAAGTTTCTTCATTAGAAGAAAAATTATCTGAGCTTGAGGATCACACTTCGATACAAGAGGCAGTAGGTCAGTCGACGGGCAAAGGCAAGCGTCCCTGGATCATGAGTTTATTCAGTTTCTAGAGATCATTACGTTCCCTTCTGACCTTATGTCCTAAATGGATATAAGGTTTTTGTATGTGTTTGGTAACCAGTGAGTATGGTAGGATAAGGGAGTAGGGGTGAATGAAATGGAAGATACACAAAAATTACTAAAGCTAACAAAGCAGCTAATCACAATAAATGAAGAAGCGAGGATTCAATATACTACTCGCACACATCTTGATACGTACAAAGTTAACTTCTATGAGGAAGTGAAACCTTTTGCCGATCGAGCACTTGAGATTTTGAAGGTATGGGAGCCATTAGCAAGAGCATGGGTAATGGAAAACAAACCTAAATATTTATATCCGATTCAAATAAAAAATACATTCGAAAATATCGAAATGGTTTCAGTCGTGGCTTGGCAGAAAGATACTGGACCTAAGAAATTTAATGAGCGTGTACAATCTGTTGAATATGTACTTGAAAAAATAATTGAGCAAGTAACATAACGAGCTTGAGGCTCGTTATTTAAAATTAATTTCACATACCATACTGAAATGAATAAATTTCCCTTTTTTTGAGTAACACTAAAGAAAAAGGGAGTGAGTTTATGACTGCGTATTTGTGCCCAAGATGTAAAACCAATCGAATGAGATTTAATAAAATTGAGCAAAAAGCGACTTCAGTTAAATTAGATCCTCAATCTGGAGAAGTGATGTCTATTATAGAAGAGGGGAAAGCTGATCCATTCCATATGGTTTATAAAGGACCAAGTATACGAGTTCAATGTGGGGCTTGTGGCGAAATTGGAGACGAAGAAACCTTTATTCAATTTGCTCGATCACATCCACGTGCTAATTCTTAATGACTTTTCCCTCCGTAATTCATGATATAGTGAGAAAGCAAGGAGGGGGACTGGATGTTTGATCCAACTATATATGAGAATGTAAAAGTAGTTCTTGAGGGAGAGCTATATGATCGAGATCTTGATGGTGAGATCTCGATCATCAATCGAAAAGATCTGGTTGATTTAGCTTCTCTTTCAAGAAAGTATCAAGTAGAGTTTAGTGAAAATGAGCATGTGAATGTAACGATCGAACTTTTTGCTGATCTAGCTAATTTCAGTGCGGAACAGCTTAAGCTAGAGCATGTTCAAGCAGGATGTGAAATCAAAATTCTGTTTGATGTTGCGATATCCGATGCAGAGGACTGTGAACAGATTGAAGAAGATATCCGAAGTATTTGGGGTTATCGACCTGCTATCCGACAAACGATATCTTTTCCATACGAGGATGAGGAACAATTAAAGACTCACATTGTTTTAGAATTTAACCGTCGAATTAATGAAGATCAAATAAGTGATCTTTCGGAGTTAATTGCACATGCTGTACAAACTTCAACATTACTTGGAGAATAAAGAAGAAGGCGGAATGCTCCGCCCTCTATATCCATACTATGCAGTTGGTGATTAGTAGCTTCCGCCGCCCATTTGCTGTTCAGCCATTTGGACAAGGCGCTTAGTGATTTCTCCTCCAACAGAACCGTTAGAGCGAGCAGTGGAGTCTGGGCCAAGTTGAACGCCGAATTCGCTAGCAATTTCGTACTTCATTTGATCTAAAGCCTGTTGTACACCAGGGACTACCAGATTGTTTGAGCTATTGTTGTTTGCCATGTTGTGTACACCTCCTTGACTAATATAATGCTCAGGAGTAAAGAATGATATACAATCTTAATATAGGAACTTTTTGGTAGTTACTAAGAAGTTAATTTTCTGAAAATTTAGAGGGTTCTGTATTTAGATAACGAATATGTTATTTAGAGACTAACGAACTGGAGGGATATAAGAATGGATCGCTTTATTACTAAGACAGGATTTTATCAAAACCTCGATAAAAGAAGGTTGGAATATTGGTTGGTGATATCTGAAGAAAATAAAGTGCTTGTATCCTGGGTCTGCTGGAGTGCCCCTCAAACCATGGTAGAGCAGTGGAAAGGATCGTATGCTTCTTAACTAAACCGCCCTGAGCGGTTTTTATTATGGTTGAATTGATTTTTACTTCTCTCAAATTTAGAATTCAAATAAAAGAAAATGAAAAATTAGTTCGTTCCAATACTTTTATATTAAAAGTTATCAGAAAGGGTGTAAAGAAATAACTATTTTCTGTTTTACCACTCTTAGCTATAATAGAAAACGGATCAGGCCTTTTATACTAGACAATGGATGAAAACATGTAACGAACAGTTTAAATAGCATTTTAAAGAAAGAGGAGCTTCCATGATTCTAAAACACTATTCGTATCTTATAATGGTCATATGTTTAACTGTAAGCTTATTTCCATCAGTAACGCAAGCACAGGAACCACCAAGTGTAAGAAGCGAAACCGCTATACTGATCGATGGCAAAACAGGACAAATTCTTTTTAATAAGAATGGCAATGACGAAATGTACCCAGCGAGCATTACAAAAATTGTGACTGCATTTATGGCTGTTAAATCCGGAGAGATGGATGATATGGTAACGGTAAGCGAGCGTGCACGTAAAGCAGATGGTACTAGAGTGTATTTGAAAGAAGGAGAAATCGTTTCGTTAGAAAAGTTAGTTAAAGGAATGATGGTTAATTCCGGAAATGATGCTGCAATCGCTATAGCTGAGCATTTAAGTGGAAGCGTGGAATCGTTTTCTGAAGATATGAACGAATTTTTACGTGAAGAAATTGGTGTCAAAAATACGAATTTTGTTAATCCAAATGGACTTTTTAATGAGAATCATGTAACGAGTGCAGAAGATATGGCTAGAATAACACAGTACGCCATGAAAAATGAGCAGTTTCGATCTGTGATAGGAATCAAAAAATTAGAATGGGTTGGAGAAGATTGGGAAACGACGCTTATTAACCATCATCGACTCTTACTCGATTATGATTTTGTTACAGGTGGAAAAAATGGGTATGTCTCAGAGTCTGGTTTCACTTTAGTGACAACCGCATCAAAAGACGGTCAAGAATTGATTGCTGTTACGATGAAAGCAAACGATGATCAAATCGCTTATCAGGACACATTATCCATGCTTAACTATGGGTTTAATGCTTTCACGCCGGTTGAGTATAAGAAGGGGACTGAATTAGGAGCTGGAAATAATGAGGAATATAGTCTTTCTGAGGATATGACCCTTTATCAAGTTGGAGATGACGAGCTAGATCTTACCATATCTGATAACAATATCCTTGAAAGTAAAGGGGATTCATATGTCTCCATTTTGGATGATGATTTTCTTGAAGTGAATTCTTTAGAAGAAGACAAAGATGCGACAATTGTGGAAAGTGAAACAAAACCAGCAGCAAAAGTAAAAGATGAGGAAACAGCATCATTTCTGTCTAGTGAAAACATTTTCTATTTTGGGATCGGCGTTTTTGTGGTAATTTTACTTTCTTTATTTTTTGGAAGAAGTCACTCTTCTCAAAAAAGACATCGAACTTTTCCTTAAAATCAACTTTCAAACCTAACATTGAAAATTAAAAAAAGGACCTCAGGGTCCTTTTTTTAATTTTCAAGAAAGAACGATAGCTGTTTGACAGAGGTCATTCCTTGTCCAACAGAGGAGGCAATACTTGATAACAGCGGTCTAGTGCAAACATCTCCTGCAGCATAAACGAATGGCAGTGATGTTTCACCATAAGAGTTGCATCGAATGTATCCTTCCTGATCGACGTCAATGCCATCTTCGTAAGGTTCAGTGTTAGGCTTAACACCAATTCGAATAAACAGACCATCTACCATCATTGTAAAATGATGATCTTCGTCAGCGAGGAATAGTTTCTTCTTTCCTTTTCCATCTATTTGTGTAATGTATGTTTTGGTAAGTATGTCGATGTTAGGGTGGAGCATGACAGGCTCTTTGTATTCCATACGAGCTTTAAAACAATCAGAACGATGTATTAGTGTAACTCGAGCCCCAGCTTCAGCAAGAAGAAGAGCTCCTTCGAATGCGCGGTCTCCGCCCCCGATTACAGCAACATGTTTGCCTTTGAATTTCAATTTATCTCGAGATGCCGAGTATACTTCATTTTGCTCAATCATTTCTTGCTCACCAGGAACATCTAGCCTACGTGGGGAAGACCCTGAAGCAATAAGCAAAGAGCGAAATATATATGAATTACCTTCTGCTGTTTGAAGTATCCTATTAGTCCAATCGATCGACTGTACGCGAGTGTTTGTAACATAATCACACTTGATTTCCTCAGCATGTTTGATGAACTGTTCCTGTAGAACCTGACCGTTTGCAACCACCATACCTGGGTAGTCTACAATTTGATTATAGATTGTACTTAATTGCCCCCCAAGGCTATCCTTTGCTTCAAGCAATAAATGATTAATGCCTAGTCTTTTAGCCCATATCCCAGCAGAAATTCCAGCGGGTCCTCCACCGATAATTAGCAAATCTGTTCGTTGAGTCACCACCGTAACCTCACTTCCATGTTGAAAGCCATTCTTCAAATTCCAACCAGTTATTCACGCGAGGGACGTCGACATATTGATTATAACGATAGTTCATCGCAATGGCCATTCTGCCTGAATTTTTAAATGCGATGAGGTTGTGTGGAGCATCATCAAATAATAATTCTCCGCGAATCATTTCTTTTCTATGCGAGAAAATCAAATTTCTTTTGCCGATAAACGGAAGGTGTTTTTCTACCCATTGTTCTTTTTCAGTGTAAGCATATGTACGGCTACTCGTGACAATCATAACGTCATACACGGATGAAAGACGTTCCAATACTTCAATAGCATCTGGTAGAGGCTTGAGTTTAAGAAATAGACCTGGCTGATCAAGGTATTCATAAATTTTATCACCACACTCATTTTTTACATAGTCTTCAGATCGCCAGCATTCAAGCTTCTCAACAGACAAGTCGTCATTGTAATCATAATTGTATCTCCGGTGCCACTCAGACATAAGGTCACATATAACCGAATCCATATCGATTAATAAGGTTTTCATTGTCTCACTTCTTTCATCATACATTCTTTATCACTATAACAGGCAATGTTAATTGGAACAATTGTTCAGGAAAGGATATGGAATGAATGTTTTTGATTTTTGACTTATCAAAAAATGAATTATAAATCGAAAATTAAGCTAACATAGCGTAAATAAAACAAGCAAGAACCAAGTGGCTCTTGCTTGTAAAAACTAACATTTAATAAAAGCTGTTCCTACTATAATAAGCAAGATAAATAGTACAACAATTAGCGCAAAGCCGTTTCCAGCTGGCCTGTGACAAGGCATGCCGTAAGAAGCTCCAGCTACTGGTTGATAAGGCTCATTTCCGTATGGTGCATTGTTTGCATGATACATATTAGGTCCCCCTTTAAATTCTCTTTCTTTACCACTGTATGTTTCCGTCTAGAAAAGATATAGGCAGGAGCGGAGAGGAACCTAAATTAGGTGAATATCCCATGTGAATTTCTTATGAACTAATGCCTTTGTCTTTCGTTTGAGCTTGCTTTAAGAAATTTAATTTGTAGTCATCTGTTAATTCTTTCACTTCCTTACTTAGGAATAAGATCGCAATAACGTTTGGAATAACAAACAAGGCGAGTGTAATGTCGACTAGCTCCCAAACAAATTGAAGTCCTCCAATAGCCCCAACAAAAATAGAAAGAATATAAACAAATCGCATTACTCTAGAAAAGGGTGTGCCAAATAAGTATTCAGCTTGTTTCTCACCATAAAAGACAAGGACACCTATCGTACTGATAACAAAAATTAATAGGAGGGAAGAAACAAAGATGGGCCCCCATGTTGCTCCCATTAGTCCAGAGAAAGCATCTGAAACCATATCAGCTGCATTTGAGGGTTTAACGTCTTTCCAAGCTCCTGAAAGAAGCACTGTAAAAGCTGTTACTGTGCAGAGAACGATTGTATCGATAAAGACGCTGAAAATGCCCCATAATCCCTGTCTACATGGATGAGGCGTATGTGCAGCAGAATGGGCAATAGACGCCGTACCCATACCGGCTTCGTTTGAATAAAGCCCTCTAGCAAGGCCCCATCTAACAGCTGCAGCAAAACCAGCTCCGGCAAAACCTCCAGCTGCTGAGATCGGTTGAAAAGCATGTACGAAAATAAGTTTCATAACAGCTGGAAACTCTTCTATATTAATCACCATAACACCGATAGCGCCTGCAATATATGTAAGTACCATGAATGGAACAATCTTCTCAGCTACAGAACCAATTCTACGTATTCCACCGAATACAACAATTGATATAAGGATAATTAATAAGACACCTGTTACCCAGGTCGGTAATCCAAAAGAACTCTCTGAGAGTGTTGAAATGGAGTTAGTTTGGACCATGACACTTGGAATGATTTCAATCATCAGTCCAAAAGCGAATAGAGATGAAGCGAACTTCCATCCCAAGCCTTTTTTTATGTAATACATTGGGCCGCCAACATAAACGCCGTTTTTGTCTTCCTCTCGGTATTTGATCCCGAGAACAATTTCTGAGAATTTTGTTGACATTCCAATAATAGCGACAATCCACATCCAGAAAATAGCGCCAGGTCCTCCAAAAGCGATTGCCACAGGAACCCCAACAATGTTTGTAGCACCTGCAGTAGATGCGAGAGCGGAGGCAAAGGCTTGAAATGGAGAAATTGTGCCATCACCTTTCTCTTTTTTGAAAATTTTACCGATGGTATGTTTTAAAGCATGGGGAAAAAAGATTATTTGAAAGAAACCGAGGCGGATCGTTAAAAATAATCCACCGCCTAAGAGTAAGATCATCATAGGATAACCCCAGATGAACGCGGAAAATTCAGTTATTGCATTAAGAATATAGTCCATATCAATCTCTCCCTATAGGTAATACTCATTTAATTATCCATATAAAGGGAGGGTGAAACGCTATTTACAAAATTATGAAAAAATGAGCATAAAGACACAGAGCCGGTTTTCACCGGCTCTGGATTAATGGACCTGGGGCGGCTGATTATTCTGTTGTTGCTGCGGAGCTGTTAGTTGGTTTTTAACTTGTTGAATTTCATTGGTTTGTGCTGGGGCGGCTGGCTGATAATACCCTTTTTGTTTAGCGTATTGATAAAGGTTATATTGTCGCTGCTCATCGGTATTTCTAATTTGTTGAAGAGCCTGACGAAGTTGTGGATTGTCAGCTTGAGAAATGACGCTCCCGTAATTACTTAAGCTGCTGTTCAATACGGATAAATAATCATTTACCATATCTTTCTCATTCATAAAATCCCTCCTTAACTTAAGAAGCCGATTAATTGTTGTTGTGTGTTGCGTGCTTCTTGTGCATCCTTTTGAAGCATTTGCTTAAGCTGCGGACAAGTACAAGATTGGGCATAGGAATCAAGTTTGTTTGCGAGTGTTTCATGCCCGCCGATCATGTGACGCAGATTTTGAAGTTCAAGTTCGTTCAGCTGAGTCATCCTGTTTCCCTCCTTCATTTCACATAGTATGAATGGAGAAAAACCAAATTATACTCACTTAAGCGATAACGTTTCGCTCGTTAGAAAACTGCTGATACGTTTTTTCAATCATAATACTCTTTAGAATTTGGACAACATGATAGACATCTTCAAATGATGTATAGAGAGCAATTGGTGCTAGGCGAATGACGTTTGGTGAGCGGAAATCTGGAATGACGCCTTTTTGTTTTAGCGCTTTGCAAATTCGAGCAGCTTCATCGTGCTCGAGGCAAATATGCCCACCCCGTCGATCATCTTCTGATGGATTAGTGATCGTAAAACCATCTTCAGCAAGATTTTCTTTAATAAGACACATTAAATAGTTGGTAAGAGACAATGATTTTTCTCGAATCGCATCTATGCCAGCTTCGTTCATCAATTCCAGAGCTCCTATTAAAGGAGCCATACTAAAAATGTGGGGAGTGCCTATTTGAAATGCGCCGGCGGTTTCAGCATGAGTAAGCGTATGACTCATATCGAATTGCATTTCTTTCTTGGAACTGAACCATCCAGCAAGGCCGGGTCGTCTGCCAAGGTGATTTTCGTGCACAAAAAGTCCACCTACACCACCAGGGCCGCTATTTAAGTACTTGTATGTACACCAAACCGCGAAGTCAACGTTCCAGTCGTGAAGTTTATGAGGAATGGCTCCGATTGAATGAGCCAGGTCAAAGCCAATGATTACCCCTTTAGAATGGGCTGCTTGTGTGATTTTTTCTATATTTAGTAATTGTCCACTCCGATAAAGTACGGAAGGGAGGAGAATAAGGGCTACAGTATCATCGATGGCCTCAATGATATCCTCTTCTAGGATTGTTCTTCCGTCACGGCTCTGAACTTGTATTAAATTAGTTTCTGGGGATAATCCATGGAGTTCAAGCTGACTTTGAATAGCGTAAATGTCAGATGGAAATGTTAAAGAATCGGCTAGTATTTTTGTTTTGTTTCCTGAAGGTTTAAAAAAAGTAGCGAGCATTTGATGAAGGTTAGTTGTAATTGAACCGGTAGTAATTGTTTCAGAAGCATGTGAACCGATTAGCGTTGATGACATCTCGCCGATGTTTTCTGCCATATAAAACCAGGGCTGCTTACCATCAGACCAGCCATCAATTCCGTGTTGCTTCCAGTCATCAAGAGATCGAAGAAGGGAGGCTTCTGCATTCTTTGATAGTAGACCAAGTGAATTACCATCGAAATATAGCGTATTTGGATTTAAGTAAAACTTATCACGAAAATGGGCTAAAGGGTCTTTCTTGTCGAATTCTTTTGCGCATGTAATGGACTGTGATAAACTCATATGTAACAGCTCCTTTTCTACAACTTATCGTATGAGAGGGAGAAGAGCATGTCAACGCTTTCACTCTCTTCAAAAGAAACTTTCTACATTTTTTTAGAATAATGATTGACATTTCAAATGGTTCAATGGTATATTATTAAACGTCGCTGATACACAACATATGCGGGTGTGGCGGAATTGGCAGACGCGCTAGACTTAGGATCTAGTGTCTTACGACGTGGGGGTTCAAGTCCCTTCACCCGCACCATATATTTTGCGCCCGTAGCTCAATTGGATAGAGCGTCTGACTACGGATCAGAAGGTTAGGGATTCGACTTCTCTCGGGCGCACCATACATAATTTAAGTGGCGGTGTAGCTCAGCTGGCTAGAGCGTACGGTTCATACCCGTGAGGTCGGGGGTTCGATCCCCTCCGCCGCTACCATATTACAATTTCATCATGGAGGGGTAGCGAAGTGGCTAAACGCGGCGGACTGTAAATCCGCTCCCTCAGGGTTCGGCGGTTCGAATCCGTCCCCCTCCACCATGATTGGGCTATAGCCAAGCGGTAAGGCAACGGATTTTGATTCCGTCATGCGTTGGTTCGAATCCAGCTAGCCCAGCCATTTTGCGGGTGTAGTTTAGTGGTAAAACCTCAGCCTTCCAAGCTGATGTCGTGGGTTCGATCCCCATCACCCGCTCCATTACATATTGTAGAAGAGTTTTAAAAGCTACTTCACAACCTGATTTTAATCATGGTATACTTTTGTTGAGATGAAATACCATTCATATCGTGCGCCTTTAGCTCAGTAGGATAGAGCAACAGCCTTCTAAGCTGTGGGTCAGAGGTTCGAATCCTCTAAGGCGCATACTTATAACTCCTTGAATAAGATGACTTATTCAAGGAGTTTTTTTATCCTATTAATGGCACATGTGTGTTTGCACATACGCTCCATTTCCAATAAACTAGTAATTAATATATCACTTAGGAAATGGTGACGAAATGAAGCGATATAAAGGAAGAATTATATCTGTTGTAACGTTTTTTATAGCGATTTTATTATGGGATTATTGGCTTTATTCTGTTAATGAAATTAAAATCAATTGGTTAATGGACATATTCTTTACGATCTCAGTTATGGTAATTGTTTGGTGGTACTCGTCATATTATGATCGCTCTGTCATACTTCTGTCCAAATTAAAAGATAGTGAGGAAAAATATCGTAAACTATCAGAAAACTATAATAGTGTCATAAACAGCTTAAACGAAGTTGTTTTTCAAACTGGAATAGATGGTAGTTGGATCTGGTTGAATCAAGCGTGGGGAGAGTTAACTGGTTACGACGTTCAGGAATCATTAGGCACATACAGCTTATCTTATATACATCCAGATGATCGGCTGAATTTACATAAAGAATTATCTCGATTCCAGGATGGCGCCAGTAATTCTAAAGTATTTGAATTCAGGGTTCAGAAAAAAGGCGGGGGATTCGTCTGGTGTGAGGTCTTTATTAAATACGAATATAGCTCTAAAGGAAGATTTGAAGGAATGACCGGAACGATTAAGGATAAAACCTTTAGAAAGCAATCAGAAGAGCGATTGCTTAAAACAAATGAAGCCCTTGCGGTTAAATCTGAAAAATTTAGCATCAGCTGCACAGCTGGCCGCTGGCATTGCTCATGAAGTTCGGAATCCTCTAACATCAGTAAAAGGATTTCTTCAACTGCTTGAGAAGAAGGAATCCACTATGCCGTATTTTGAAATAATCTTTTCAGAAATATCACGTATCGAATTAGTGCTAAGTGAACTTCTAACACTAGCAAAGCCGCATAGTACGTTATTTACGAATGTTGAAATGAAAAGTTTATTAAAGCAGGTCTCGGCCTTGATTGAGTCTAATGCTCTATTGAACGATGTGACATTACAAACGAGTTTTGGGGATGAAGAAGCGGTTGTTTTTGCTAACCCTAACGAAATGAAGCAAGTATGCATTAATCTCATGAAAAACGCTATTGAAGCAATGAGTCATATGGAACAATCGAAATATCTTCATTTGAGTATGGATGTTCAAGAGATGTTTATATCTGTGAGGATTACCGACAATGGAGCAGGCATTTCTAAAGAAGATATTGATCGACTAGGGGAACCATTTTTTACAACAAAAGAGAGTGGTACTGGGCTAGGGTTATCAGTGTGTTTGAAGATTATAGAACAACACGGAGGAGAGTTATTAATTGAGAGTGAAGAAGGGAAAGGGTCTACATTTGAAATGAAGCTACCTCGTCTTTCGGTAGATCATCACTTATCGGAATGAAAGGCGAGTGAAACGAAGATTTCACTCGAATGGGCCAAAATCAAAATGCAATAGTATGAGCGAACATGGCTGAAAATTAGGAAAACCGAACGATACTTATAATATAATAGTGTTTATTCACTTTTAAAGACTTTTTTAGGTGTGATTCTTTTGTTTTTTAATGAATTATGCTACTATATCCGTAGAAAAGATTCATTGCAGTAACTGACGACAAATGTGGAAATAACCACGAGGGAGCTGCGGTGTATAATGCCGGTCGTCTGGGCGAAGAACTGAGTGACCTCATTCTTTACCATTTTTCAGGAGGAATAGAAATGACAATTGAAACTAAAATTTTAGACGGTAAAGCAGTTGCAAATCGCATAAAGGAAGATCTGAAAACAAGAGTAGCCTCTCTTAAAGAAAAAGAAGTTACACCAAGTCTTGTAACGATTCTAGTTGGAGATGATCCTTCTTCTGAAACGTATGTGAGAATGAAGGGCAACGCTTGTGAACGGGTAGGAATTACGTCTAAAAAAATTCATCTCCCTGAAGACACGACAACAGAAACGTTAGTACAAACTATCGAAGAATTAAACAATGATACATCCGTTCACGGTATCTTACTTCAACATCCAGTGCCATCGCAAGTTGATGAGCGTCTTGCTTTTGAAACCATTGCTATTGAGAAGGACGTTGATGGCGTAACAAGTGCTGGATATGGCCAAACAGCTCTTGGGTTTGGAACTTTCCCGTCTTGTACTCCTGCAGCTATTATGAAAATCATGGAAGAATATGATATTCAAGCTGAAGGAAAGCACGCTGTTGTTGTAGGTCGTAGTCCAATTCTAGGAAAACCAGTATCCGCTCTCTTATTAAATCAGAATGCTACAGTTACAACATGTCATTCAAGAACCGCAGATCTTGCTTCTCATGTTCGTCAAGCAGATATTGTGATAGCTGCTGTAGGGAAACCAGAATTTATTAAAGGCGACTGGGTCAAAGAAGGAGCGGTTGTGCTCGATGCCGGGTACAACAAAGGCAATATCGGGGATGTTGAATATGAGGCTGCTGCTAGAAAGTCTTCCTATATCACACCTGTCCCAGGTGGAGTTGGACCTGTCACAATTGCTATGCTACTAAAGCATACAGTTATTGCAGCTGAGAAAACAGTTCGTTAAAATAATATAAGATATGACAAGCAGTTTAATGTAGGAGGACAAATACTTAATTTGTCCTTCAAGTTAAGCTGCTTTTTTAATTCAATCATTCCATCTTGGTTATGAACATAATGGAATCAAGTAAGGAGATCAATTATACGAACGAACATAGTTTTTATAATAGTCTCTTATTTCAGTAGATAAAAATGTGATACTATCATAGATAATGAATTGTTTATTCATCGCTTCACACAGAAGTGATGATCAGTGAGTGCCTTTTCCTTTCAGCAGTAATGAATGAGCCCGGAAATAAAGAAACATGCGATCACCTACTAGAACAGATTATAAAAGACGGTAATCCAACTTACATAGTCATTAATTTTGAAAGGGGATACATAATCATGAACACGAAATACTTAGATTTATTAGCTCAAAAATATGATAGTGAAGAAAAGGTAGTCACTGAAATAATCAACCTTAAATCCATTCTTAACTTACCAAAGGGTACGGAGCATTTTGTGAGTGATTTACATGGAGAATATCAAGCCTTTCAACATGTTTTAAGAAACGGTTCTGGGAAAGTGAAGGAGAAAATAACTGATCTTTTTGAAGAGATATTACCAGAGAATGAGATTAATGAATTTGCCACGTTAGTTTATTATCCTGAAGAAAAAATAAAGTTAATTAAGAATGCTTTTGACAATGAAAAAGAATTATTCCAATGGTACGCTGAAATCATAGAGCGGATGCTTAAGCTCATCTCTTATGCGTCCTCCAAATATACACGTTCCAAATTACGAAAAGCTTTACCTGCTCAGTTTGTTTATGTGATTGAAGAACTGCTATACAAAACGGACGATCTTACAAATAAGGAGACGTATTACCAGAAAATTCTCCAGCAAATTATTTCCCTCGGACAAGCTGATAAACTCATCATTGGTCTTGCATATACGACTCAGAGATTAGTTGTTGACCATCTTCACGTAGTAGGGGATATCTATGATCGAGGTCCAGAACCTGACAAAATTATGGAAACACTCATTAATTATCACTCAGTTGATATCCAGTGGGGAAACCATGATGTTCTATGGATAGGTGCGTTTGCTGGTTCTAAGGTTTGTCTCGCTAATATCATTCGTATATGCGCAAGGTATAACAATCTGGAGATTATTGAAGATGTGTATGGAATCAATCTTAGACCGCTTCTAAATCTTGCAGAGAAATACTATCATGACAATCCAGCGTTTACACCTAAAATAGATCCAGATGAGAAGCAATCGAATCATGAAAAATGTCAAATTACCAAAATTCATCAGGCGATAACTATGATACAGTTCAAACTTGAAAGTCCGATTATAAAGAGGCGCTCGTATTTTAATATGTCGGAAAGGCTGTTGCTTGAGAAAATAGACTTTGATGAGAATAACATTACGCTTCATGGTAAAACGTATCCGCTTGAAAACACTTGTTTTGCGACCGTTAATCCAGAGCGACCGGATCAGTTATTAGAAGAAGAGGAGGAAGTAATCGATAAGCTGCTTTTTTCTCTCCAACACTCTGAAAAGTTGGCAAGGCATATGAATTTCTTGATGAAAAAAGGTTCTCTATATTTGAAGTACAACGGGAATTTATTAATACATGGATGTATTCCTTTAGATGAAAAAGGTAATATGGAAGAAATGATGATCGAAAACAAATCCTATGGAGGTCGTGAACTGCTTGACGTTTTTGAAAATTATCTTCGACATGCGTTTGCACATCCTGATGAAACAGACGATCTTGCAACGGATATGGTTTGGTATTTGTGGACCGGCCAATATTCATCACTTTTTGGTAAACGAGAAATGACCACTTTTGAACGTTATTTTATTAAGGATAAAGCAACTCATAAAGAAAGAAAGAACCCATATTACTATTTACGTGAAAACGAGAATACCTGCCGAGATATTCTTGAAGAATTTGATCTTAATCCAGATCAAGGTCATATTATTAACGGGCATACACCAGTAAAAGAAATAGACGGAGAGAACCCAATTAAGGCAAATGGTAAAATGATAGTGATAGATGGTGGCTTCTCTAAGGCTTACCAATCAACCACAGGTATTGCAGGATACACGTTACTGTTTAATTCGTACGGCATGCAACTTGTCGCACATAAACATTTTAATTCCAAAGATGAGGTTTTACTAAATGGAGCAGATGTTTTATCGGTAAAAAGGTTGGTAGATAAGGAGTTAGAGAGGAAAAAGGTTCGCGAAACGAATGTTGGAGAAGAATTGTTACAGGAAGTCTATTTCTTAAATAGTTTAATGGAATATCGTTATGTAAATTAAAGGAATCACATGCCAGGGTATAAACGAATTTACAATTGCGATTTACTATAAAAACAGCCCACAGAAATGTGGGTTGTTTTTATAAGGGATATTCTGTAAATAACAACTCTAGCTCATTTGAGTTTTTAAAAGGTTCGGAATTAATAACCATATTTTTCAAACTCCTTCTTGTTACCATGAAATACGTTAACATCTATGAACTTTTCTTCTCCGTTATACCCATTAAACTGTTCTCTGTCAGTATATTGCCAAAAAGTCCAAGATTGATTATCAGGTAAGGTTGGTTTAGTTAAAACATCTCTTATCCAAAGATCACACTGATTGAATCTTTGATATAGAGCTCATATGCCTCGTGAGTGGTATAAAGAATGACCTTTTTTCATAGTGTTCTTCCAGCATCGTTATCATTGTCTGAAGCTCTGACTCTACTTCGCTTCTATCAGGAGGATTCTTTTCTTTATCAGCATAAAATTCAACATCAATAACAGGTGGTAATCCATACTTATCAATCGGTACGGTTTCGATAAAATGCTTGGCTTGAGTCGCTCCTTTACTATCAAAACTGAAGAAATGATAGGCGCCGATTCGTAAGTTAGTCTTTTGAGCATTTTTCCAATTCGTTTGATAATATGGATCGATAAATGAGCTTCCTTCTGTCGCTTTAATATAAGCGAAGGACATACTTTGGTCCTGTATTTTGGTCCACTCAATCTCCCTCTGATAAGATGAAACGTCGACACCTTTCACAGGAAAAGGTTTTATATTAGAAGCGTTAGGGATAATGATTCCTTCGTACCACAAAAAAACGGATATAAGCAGGACGCTGATCAGAGCTATAATAAGAGATGCAACAATTTTTCTCATCTTTTCACCATTTCATTTTTTATTTTCAGTAAAACATCTAGAAAGGTTATCGTTTAAAATATACCAAATTAAGGAAATGATAACCCCCTCTTAATAGTTTGAAATGTATAGTTTAAAGTTGAATATACCTATTAATTAATACTAGATTCACAAGGATTTTCATCTGTTTTTCAGATCAACGAAATAAAAAGTGAATATAACCTATTAAAAAATCATGAAATAATTGGTAAATTAATGTTACGATAAATAGTGGTATTCTGATGATAGCTTTAGAGAGTGGCTCATGTTGTAGATGAGTTTGTTTTAGATAATTTTTTTTGTGCAATTAACGATATGAACTTATATTGTTGATAGTATGATTTTTGCTATATTCGAGTGAAACATTTACTTCAATCCTTTTTCAACATAGAGCGTAAATGAGCCAAAAGTATCGATAGTCATTAACACAGAACAAGTGAAAGAAAGGAATAATTAGCAGTGAAAGATATGAAAAATAGATTAGCTCATAGAAGGAAAAAGAAGCGTAAAAAGAAAATCCTGTTTAGTGTCTCAATTCTATTACTGGTGATCGTTGGTATTGGTGGCTATCTAGGCTTCCAGGTTTATAACACGGCAAAGCAATCTTATAGTGAGCTTGATAGGGATAATGATATTTCAGAATTGAGAGAGACAAAAGTGGACATTGGAGAAGAGCCGATCTCGATTCTACTTCTTGGAATTGAAAACTACTCTTCAGATGGAAAGGGTGGAAGAGCTGATACCCAAATTGTTCTCACACTTGATCCTGTGTCAAAGAATGTTACTATGACAAGTATCCCAAGAGATACAAAGGTAGAAGTTCCTATAGAGAAAGTAGGAGAGGAATATGATGGTAGTCATAAAATAAACGCTGCTTATACATACGGATATCTTAGTGATTACGGGGCGAAGAAATTAGCCGTAGAAACAGTGGAAGATCTATTGAATATTCCGATAGATCGGTATGTAGCCGTGGATTTTGATGGTTTTCATGATATTGTTGACGCAATCGGCGGAGTGGAAGTTGATGTTAAATACCCATTCTGGGAAAAAAACTACTACTCAAATGATCGCATCTATTTCGATGAAGGCCTAACCGAAATGAATGGTGAAGACGCACTAGCCTTTGTAAGAATGAGGAAACGTGATATAAATACGGTGTATTCAAGAGAAGAGCGTCAAAGGCAGTTTATTAAAGCAACGGTCGACGAAATGAAGTCTGGAGACACGATCTTTGAGATTAATAAAATTTCAAATGTATTGAAAAATAATGTTGAGACAAATATTACACCTGGAGAGATCCTCGCTCTTCAGAGAGAGTTCCCATCACTTAGTTCAACTGCGATTGAAACGAAAGAAATAAAGGGAACGACGCCTGAGGTAAGTGGTCCTTCTTACTTTATTCCAGATCTCGATCAGCTAGAATTATTGAAGAACGAATTAAGAGAAGCTCTCAATTTATAGAGTTCAAACGACATGGATATACCAAGTAAGAGACCAACAAAGGAAAATCTGTTGGTCTCTTTTGAGTTCGCGTATGAATTTAACGCATGATTATTGGGCAACTACAAGAAAGGCTTTCTGACTTCGTTCATACTTCTTCAGTGAAAGCTTTATACGCAGATGATATTGCTCGTGTGGTGGTGCGATTATTTGTGTGTGGTCATGCAAATGATGCAATAGAAACTATCTTATTGGGTTTTTTTGTAAGAAAAATTGCGTAGACTTTACTTGAATGATTCTTTCATCCACCATATACTCATACTAAGACAAGGAATAACGTTTTAGAAGGAAAATAACCTTATGTTTCATGTAGAATAACAACTAGAGGAATATGCTCGTCAGGTGGGGGAAGAAAGATGAATAGTTTTATTGTCATGCAAGGAGATACATACCATGAGGAAAAAGAAGCGGGAGTGATCTGGTCTCCTAAAGAAGACAGGGGAGGTCAGGTACCACATTCTTGGAAAAGGCTGAAAGAAGTGAGGCAAGGAGATCCTATTTTCCACTATGTTAAAGGAGATATTGTTGCCGTTAGTATTGCAAAGGTTGACTGTAGCGAAGAAATGCAACCGTCAACGTTTTGGAATCAAACTGAATCCAAACAGGGATATTTAGTGAAGTTGGAATATCAAGAATTAGATGTTCCGGTGAATGTGAAAGAGAAGTTTCAAGAGATTTCTCCTTTATTACCTCTTAAATATTCGCCGTTTCAAACTGATGCTAGTGGGAATCCTGGATACTTATATCCTTGTAATGAAGCATTAACGATTAAAATGCTTGAGCTTATTAGTGAGTCGAATTTTTATCGAGTAAATGAAGAGCAATTAGAGCTTACAGTCGATGAAGTAAGACGAACGGATCGGAATACGCTCGTTCCGGTGATTACAGAAACGGAATCAGAAGCAAAAACGAAAATGAGGTGGGGCAAGCTTAAATTTAGAAATGAAGTAGCCCCGTTATGGGAAGAACAATGTGCATTATGTGCGATTAACTTGCCGGAATTATTGAAGGCTAGTCACTCTAAACCGTGGAAGGATTGTTCAAATGATGAGCGGTTGGATCCTTATAACGGATTGTTACTTTGTCGAAACCACGCTGGTTTATATGAGGAAGGGCTAATTGCGTTTGATGGTCAGGGTCGCTTGCATATTTCTTCGATCATGCAAGAAAAAGACTACGAAATATACGGATTAGTGGAGCGAGCAAAAATCAGCATTCATAAGGAAAATAAAGTGTATTTCAAGTGGCATAAGCGAAAGATATTTAGAAAGTAATTGTTACAGTTTGGCTATGGAGTTGAACTCGATAAAATATCTGTTTAGGATTAAAGTGCCATTTGAAAATATAAAATAAAGAATGGACTTCTCAAGAAGAGAAGTCCATTCTTTAATTGAGCTTTAATTATTGCTCTTTTAGTTAAGCGCAACTTACCGAGAAAAATAATTTAGCTAACATTGCTAGGCAAAGGGGCATTTGATGAAATGAACCCTTTGCTGAGCAATTCATCCCAGAACTCTTTCGGTATATCGAGTTGAATCATATCGAGATCTTCCTTAATTCGATCTGGACGTGTTGATCCCGGAATGACTGATTTTACGGCAGGATGAGAAGTTGAAAATTGAAGAGCTGCTGCTTTTAATGGGACATCATATTTCTGACCTATTTCGTTTAGCTGATTAACTCTGGCAATAATATCAGCATCCGCCTTCTCATAATTGTAATGATCCCCGCCTAGCAATACACCGGAGTTATAAGGTGATCCAACGACGATGTCTACATTTTTTTCTACAGCTTTTTTCATCATTTTTTGTAAAGCCTGTTCATGCTGTAGCAATGTATATTGGGTAGCCGACAAGCATACATCCGGTTGAGTTTCTTCAAGTTCCATTGCTTTTTCAATCGGTTCTGTCGTATTAACACCAAGGCCCCACGACTTGATTACTCCTTCTTCGCGCAGGCGTGTCAACACACGAAAAGCTCCTTCACGAGCTTCATCAAATTTGGCTAGCCACTCATCCCCGTGAAAATCAGGGGAAACATCATGCACAAAGACAAAGTCTAATCGATCAGTTTTTAATCGTTCCAGGCTTTGTTCAATTGATCGTTTCGTTGCATCTTCCGTGTAGTCCGTAATCACTTTATTATTCCGGGCATATTGGAATAAACCTTCCTTATTTTCTGTATCTTCAGTGATATAACGACCGACTTTTGTACTTAATAAGTAGTCATCACGGTTATATTGTGATAGTACGTTACCAAGGCGCATCTCTGCCAAACCTGCACCGTAGAAAGGGGCAGTATCAAAATAACGTACTCCTTGATCCCACGCGGTTTGAATCGTTTTGCGTGCTTCTTCTTCTGGAACTTCCCTGAACATATTACCTAAAGGAGCAGTGCCTAATCCTACTTGATGTTTTAATGCATTTTCGAAGGATGTCATAAGTTCAATTCCACCTTTAATTAAATGATATAATTTTCTACCCAGAAAAAGGGAAAAATAAACGCGATAGAATAAGAAATGGCAAGAGAATATGCAGTCACTATATCAAAATAGATTACTAGTTTTATCATCCATTAAGGAGTTATTCCGTCTTAAGTAGTAAGAAATCGATAACGGCATTTGGTGAGGATAGGAAATCGGTTTTGCTTTCTAAGCTTCTTTTTTCTAACTTGTTCGTTTCACTGAGCAATACGAAAATGAAAATACCTCGCAAAATGTTCTTTCCATTTGCGAGGCACCTTATTTAAGAAATTAAATGGATATTCCTTTATCAGGACTTTCATGAGACCAAAATGCTTTAATTATGATTCATTCTCATTTTTCTTATAAATGCGCTCCACCACTTCCTGAAGCGTATCAGGCTTATGAAACTCGACAGGAGAAAAACCCTTCTCAAACGTTATCGAATCAGCTTCAATCGCAAGCACGTACTTGCCGTTCACCTTCGCAAGATGAATCGATTCCCCGAAGTCAGACAGCATCGCTTTGACGGACACATGGTCAAGCTTTAGCTTCCACTCAACGTCAGGGGAGTGCTCCACGATTTGTGAAGTAGCTTCAACGACCTGTTCGGTCGTAAACCGCTCTTGTAGCTCTCGCTTTGGACTCTGAGACCATTCCTCTATCGCTTGTTCGAACTCTTCTTTCTCTTCACTTTCTTCCTGGTAGGTTTCCTGTATGTGCTCCTGAACCATGCCCATCGTTTGCGTTTTCACAATTTCAGGCATCGACTTTTCATATTCGACCCATTTCAAGAAGTCTTCGAAGTAGCGTGCATGAGAAGACTGGTGGACTTTGATTTCAGCACTGTCGATCATGCCTTCTTCTGGCATGTAGGGGTATTGGACGGATTTCATACTTTTTGTTGTGATCGCCATTTCCACATTCTGAATTAGCGTATCTTCATCAGTAATTGTTGCTACTTTCGGTTCAAAATCGCACTTTAAGATGAAGAGAAAAGGGTCATCAAAGAGTTTTGTAAGCTTTGATGTGGCCACAATTAACACACCACCTCTGATTGCGCTAGTATCCAAATACATTTGAACAATTTGATCGGATGAAGTTTCGAAATCATCTGCTGATTCAGCATAACGTGTCCGATCGAATAAATTATAATTTGGATTAGATGTTAAATCATGACCTTGCTCAACAATAAAGCGCCCAATTTTCGTAGGTGCTCCTTCTGACTTCGCATGCCGATCGACTTTACGTTTCATGATTTTCGTTAACTCACCGTTTAGAAAGTCTTTTAACGAGCTTTCCTCATAAGCATCTGCGTCAAGAGTTTGATAATGCTTGTAACGTCGTTCTTCACTTTCTCCGCTTCCTTCTACTTGTATTAAATAAAAGGAAAGATACTGCATTTTAAATTCCATTTCATCACCTGTCTTTACGTTTGCGTTTATTCAGTATAGGGAAGGTTTTGCATTTCGTCAATCACTGATAAGAAGTGAATTCGAGAAGGGATATTTCTTTGAATTCAAAGTTTTTTTGTATTTAGCCAATTAATTTTTTACATGAATCGACATTACTCTTATAATGTAGGTAGGAATAATGATGAAAAGGGGAGAGGCAATGGAAGCGAAGCAAACCGTTTTTGTAAATGAGTTTACGAATGGTATTTTGGATCCAAAGGAAGAGATGTTAGGACCGTTGAAAGACGGTGGTCATATTATTGCAAATACTGCACCTGGCTGTTGGGGACCCATGATCACCCCATGTTTAAGAGGTGGCCATGAAGTAACAAAACCTGTTTTTGTGGAAGGAGCTGAAGTTGGTGACGCCATAGCGATTCGTATTAAATCCGTTCAAGTTACATCTATGGCTACTTCTTCAGGAAATGATCGACCCGTTGATGGTAGGTTTGTCGGTGATCCTTTCGTTGCTGTCAAGTGTCCTGGCTGTGGGGAACTATATCCAGAGACTAAGATTGAAGGTACAGGACCAGAAGCTATTCGGTGTTCAAATTGTGGAGAAGATGTGACGCCATTTGTGTTTACGAATGGATATACAATGGCATTTGATTCGAATCGAACAATAGGTGTGACAGTGGATGAGGCAGCTGCGAAGTACATAGCAGAACATGGGAAATCATTTATGGCTACTCCTGAGAACTCTGTACAAAATCCAGTCGTTACTTTTGCGCCAAGTGACCTCGTTGGAACAATGGCTAGGCTCCGTCCATTTTTAGGGCAGCTCGGAACAACTCCTTCACGTCCATTGCCCGATTCTCATAATGCAGGAGACTTCGGTCAATTTCTCATTGATGCTCCGCATGATTATGGCGTAACGAAAGAGGAATTAGAAGATCGTACAGATGGGCATATGGATATTAATCGCGTTAGAGAAGGTGCGGTTCTCATTTGTCCTGTAAAGGTCCCAGGTGGAGGCGTTTATATTGGGGATATGCATGCTATGCAGGGGAATGGAGAAATCGCTGGGCATACTGCTGACGTATCCGGTATCGTTAACCTTCAAGCAAAGGTAATTAAGAACCTTAACATTGAAGGCCCTATTTTACTCCCGGTGCTAGAAGATCTACCTCATTTAGCTAAACCTTTCACCGATAAGGAAAAAGCATCAGCTAAACAAGTAGCAGATATGTATGGGGTAGCAAAAATAGAAGAATCTTTGCCTCTTTCTTTTATAGGCACAGGAGCAAACCTTAATGAGGCAACAGATAACGGCCTTAATCGTGCAGCAGAAACTCTCGGAATATCAGTTCCAGAAGTTATGAATAGAGCGACGATCACTGGATCGATTGAAATAGGAAGGCATCCTGGTGTTGTCACGATTACATTATTAGTACCTGTACACTTATTGGATGAACTGAGTTTAACAGACCTAGTTCGCAATCATTACAACGCGGCAGAATAATTAACCTAACAGACAGCTCATTAGCTGTCTGTTGATTTTGCATGAATGAAGCATGGTACTAATTGAGTATGCTAAATGTAACGATGTTGTTTTAAGTAAGGAAAAATGGGGAATTTAAGTAAAAATATATTATTTACTTTCGATATAAAAATTTTCCAATAAAAGTAAATGATACTACTGAAGCGAGGAATTCACCATGAAGATTAATTTTAACCAACTTCAATATACTCCGATCATCCATATATATGGACCAGACATTCAAACGATTAAGTGCCTTACATTTCATTCAAAAATGTCAGGGTCTTCTTCTGTTTTTTTTGCAATTAAAGGCGAGAATCACGATGGACATAAATACATAGAAGATGCGATTAAGAATGGATCAGTAGCCGTAGTAGCAGATCAAGATGATCTCATTACAAGTCTTGCTCACAGTTATCCTCATTGTACTTTTATTCTTGTCGATGATGTTAGAAAAGCAATGGCATCCTTTTCGAAACAATATTATGGCTCTTCAGATGAGAAATTAAAGACGGTTGGCGTTACAGGTACAAATGGTAAAACAACCGTTGCAGCTTATGTACGCTCGTTACTTACACTGCTTGGATTGCCAACAGGATCTATTGGAACAACTGGTATTTGGTCCTCCAAAAAGAAAATTCCCTATAAGAAAAGCACGCCAACGACTCCTGAGTCACTTGACCTTCATCGCATCTTCAAGGATTTGATAAGCGAAGGAGATGGGGGAGTAGCGATGGAGGTTTCTTCTATTGCCCTTGATCAAAAGCGCGTAGAAGGAATTGAATTTGATGTCGCTATTCACACTAACATTTCTCCAGAACACCTGGAATATCACCATACTTTTGAACACTACAAAGCTTGTAAAGAAAAACTTTTCAATCAAGCAAAAGCGGCTGTGGTCAATGTAGACGATGAAATGGGTGTTGAGCTTAGCCGAGCTTATGAACATCGCATAGTGACTTATAGCTTAAATCCACATGAAGAAGCGGATCTTGTAGCCACTGAGTTGGAATATACACTAGATGGTACCTCATTCAAATTGCTCTCACATGGTGAAACGTACGATGTTTTTGTACCAGTGTTTGCTGATTATAATGTTGCAAACGTGCTTTCTGCTGTCGGAACAGCTTTGTTACTTGGATACCGATTGCAAACGATTATTAATGTGCTTCCGCAATTAGAAAGCCCTGAAGGTCGTTTCCAAGTAATTAGTGGGCCTAACCGGGAAACAATCATCCTGGACTACGCGCATACTCCAGTAGCTTTAACACGTCTTGTAGATGAAGTGAAAAAGATGGATCATCGCAAGCTTATTGTAATGATTGCAGGAATTGGGATCAGGGATTTTGAGAAGATGCCTAAAATGGCGAAAGCAATTGAAGGTAGAGCAGATGAAATTATCGTCACAGTTGATCATCCCGGCTACCATGAGCCATCTCTCATTGTCGACAAGGTTATGTCAGGATTTTCGAATCCCAATGACCCTAATATTTATCGAACGAATACAAGAAGAGAGGGCGTCTTAAAGTCTTTACAACTTGGCAGCGAACAGGATATTATCCTTCTAACAAGTGGATGTATCAACGGTGCTCAAATTGTGAAAGGAAATGAAATTCCTCATTCAGATGAGGACATCATCGAAATGTATTATCATCTTTCGTCTTAAACCTCCATTAGGAGGTTTTTTTAATTCTGCTATCCAAAAATAAGGGTTGATAACAGTTGAAAGCTGACGTACACTTTAACTTTCAATAGATCGTGAAAGGGCGTAATGATGTGACTTGGGAAATACTAAATATCATTGGTACAATTGCCTTTGCTGCAAGTGGAGCACTCGTTGCATTAGAGGAGGAGTTTGATTTTCTCGGTGTGATTGTTCTTGGACTTGCTACAGCATTTGGTGGTGGAATTATACGGAATTTATTAATAGGGGTGCCGGTTGCTTCGATTTGGGAACAGGATGTGCTTATTATGATTGCGATCGGTACAATCCTGATCATTTTTGTTTTTCCTGCAAGCTGGATTAACTACTATTGGGAGAAGTGGGGGAGCTTCTTTGATGCAATTGGGCTTGCTGCATTTGCGATTCAGGGCGCGCTATTCGCAGAAGAAATGGGTCACCCTTTTATTGCTGCCATGGTTGCTGCAGCCATGACGGGAACTGGTGGTGGAATTATTCGTGATCTATTAGCGAGAAGGAAACCGACCGTTTTACAAAAAGAGGTTTATGCTGTGTGGGCCATGATGGCAGGGTTGTTAATTGGTCTTGGTTATCCACAAGAACTGCCTCAGCTCATGTTCTTATTTGGTGCCATCGTCTTTCTCAGAATGCTCTCCCTCCGTTATGGATGGAAATTGCCATATCGTAGCATTCATAGTTCGTAGGAAAAGGTAATGTTCGTCAGGAGATGAACATCGCCTTAGAAATAAGTGGAATATAAATTGCAGCTCTCTTAAAGAGCTGCATTTTTGTTATGAGCTAATTTTTCGTATTTTGTATGCTTTAACTGAGCTACGATCATAAAGCTCACAATAACTAATAAAAGCCACGAGCTAATTTTACCAATATGTACGATTTCCCAATCACTTTGTTGATTTGGATACGCCCATGCTCCGAAAAACGTCGCAATATTTTCAGCAATCCATATGAAAAAACCAATGAGTACGAAAGATATAGGGAGAGACATCCTGTAAATTGTCTGATGGACAGTAAAGTACACCATCGTTCGAAAGAAAAGAACCACAACAAGGATCTTCAACACCCAGCGAAAATCATATAGAAAATGATGGGTGAAAAAGTTTCCATAGATGGCAATTCCTAAACCGATCGTCATCCAAGATGTAGGCCAATTCTTTAATTGTAAATTCAGTCGTCGCCATGCCTGGCACATGTAACTAGCCACGCTTGCATACATGAATCCGCTATATAGTGGAACGCCAGCTATTTTGAAAATAGCTTCCTCTGGATAAGACCATGAACCCATATGAACTTTATATATCTCGAGTGCCAAACCAATAATGTGAAAAACAAGAATCACTTTCATTTCATCAATTGTCTCAAATTTGGTTATTAATAAGGAGATTTGTGCTAAAATGCAAACGATAAGAATAAAATCATACCTTGGTAGAAAAAATGGCGTCATTCTTTCGCTTAATGCTAGCGTTACAAAAATAATTAATGGAAACAGACAAGAAATGGCTTGCAAGTAACCGAAGTAAAAAAGATTATAGATATGCTTCATAAGCACCGCCTTTTTGATCGTAGTTAACATATAAGGAAGGAGAAATCATATGAGCGATAAAAATAATCGGAATAATGACCTACCGACAAGATTGAATGTACTACTTGTACTTACATTCTTGTTGTTTATGATTCTTGTCATTCGACTGGCAGTTATTCAATTGTAGTTTTAGCTGATTCAGGATAATCACAGTATTCAATGATTGTTCCTTCTGTGTCAGCTGGATTTAAATAAATTAATCTTCTGCCGTGTTTGTTCACTCGTCGCGTATCTTCCATTACGCGAATATTCTGTACGGCTAATTCCTTTATTGCCTCATCAAGGTTATCGACAACATAGGCAACATGGTGGACGCCTTTCCCTTTTTGTTTCATAAAACGTGCGATTGGCGAAGTGGAATTATTCGTAGGCATCAGCAGTTCGATACGACTGCCATCAAGATCTATAACGGCAATTTCGCTTTCTACACCTGTTGCTTCACTACGGTAACGGTCGAAAAGCTCGCCACCTAATACTTCTGTATAAAACTGAACTCCTTCATCTAAACGTCTGACTGCAATTCCAATGTGGTCTAATGTTTTTTTCATAGTGAGACTCCTTCTTCATGTAATGGTGTTATTTTAGCATAATGAAAGGCTTCACCTGAAGAAATAGGTTGAAAAAAGGTAGGTTTTCATTTAAAGAGTTTTAGTCAATACAGTCGGTTTGTGTGCTTAACTGAATTTATGTAAAATGAACAAAGAATCGAAATCAATGAAAAAGGTGTTACATATGAAATCAACAATTATTGTCGGCTCCGGCATCCTTGGAGCTTCAACGGCCTATCATCTTGCAAAAGAAGGAATAGACGTTACGATTATTGATCGTAATGAACCTGGACAAGCGACAGAAGCGGCAGCTGGTATTGTTTGTCCATGGCTTTCCCAACGTCGAAATAAAGTCTGGTATCGACTTGCTAAAGGGGGAGCAAAATATTATCCAGACTTGATTCAACAATTAATAAAGGATGGAGAAACAGAAACGGGTTATAAGAAAGTAGGAGCAATCAGCCTCCACACTGATGAGACAAAATTAGATAAAATGATCGAACGTGCTAAAAAGCGTCGAGAAGATGCCCCAGAAATCGGGGACATCAAGAAGCTATCTTCTGTGGAAACAAGAGAGATGTTCCCCCCTATAGCTGAAGATTACCAGTCTGTATTTGTTAGTGGAGCGGCAAGAGTGAACGGTTCAGCTCTTCGTAATGCGCTACTTCGCTCAGCTGAAAAATATGGTGCTACCATCCTGTATGGTGATGCTAAGCTTTATTTATCAGAAGACGAAGTGAATGGTGTTACGTTAGGTAACGAGATCTTTATAGCGGACAAAGTAATATTGACGGCTGGAGCCTGGGCGGAAGAGCTTTTATCTCCAATGGGCTTTCAATTTAATGTTACTTCTCAGAAAGCTCAGATCGTCCACCTTGAAATGAACAACTCGGTAACGAATGAGTGGCCAGTCGTGATGCCGCCTAACGATCAGTACTTATTAAGCTTTGATGATGGACGCGTTGTTGTTGGGGCAACTCATGAAAATGAAGCTGGTATGGATCAGCGTGTGACTGCTGGAGGACTGCAGGAAATCTTCACTAAAGCCCTATCCGTCGCCCCAGGATTAGCGAATAGTACGTTTCTAGGAGCGAAAGTAGGGTTCCGTCCTTTCACACCAGGGTTTTTACCAGTGTTTGGTTATGTGCCAGGTAGTAAGAATCTACTTGCTGCTAATGGTCTTGGGGCTTCTGGACTCACAGTTGGCCCGTATCTAGGACTTGAGCTCGCTAGACTTGCGCTCGGAACGGAAACAGAACTTGACCCGGAAGATTATGACATTGAAGTAGCCATAACTAAACAAGAAACTTAAGATAACATGAAAATGAAGCAGTTCAGTGTAGCGTGCAAGGATAGATTAGTCACCTACATTGAACTGCTTTTTGTATTTGCACGATAAATTTAATAAGGAAGGTCATCGAAAATGAGACTAAGCCTGCTCAAGATAATGGATAGGTTTGTGGTATTATTTAGAAGTAAATATGAAAGTATTGTAAATGAAAATGAATGGGGCAATTGTAAATAGTGATTTAAAACTTTCGGCTGATCCAAAAACTGCGAAAGGAAGTGCTTTAATGACAAATAGTAGAATGAATCCTAAAGTTGATGGCTTTATCAGTAAGTCCCAAAAGTGGCAGGAAGAATTCAAGAAATTGAGAATGATCATTCTTGACTGTGAGCTGACTGAAGAATTGAAGTGGCGGGTTCCATGTTACACATTCCAAGGGAAAAATATCGTTTTAATACATGGATTTAAAGAATATTGTGCTCTATTATTTTTTAAAGGAGTCTTATTACAAGATACGCATAACATGCTCATTCAACAAACGGAAAATGTACAGTCTAGCCGTCAGATAAGATTCACCGATATAGAAGAAATAGTGGATAGGGAAAACATATTGAAAGAATATATTTATAACGCCATTGCCGTTGAAAAAGCTGGTATAGAAGTGAATATTGAGAAGAATATAGAAATCCCTGAAGAACTTCAAAATAAATTCAATGAAGTACCAGAGTTACAATCTGCATTTGAAGCTTTAACACCAGGAAGGCAAAGAGCATATGTCCTTTACTTTTCTAAAGCTAAACAATCCAAAACACGAGAAGCGAGGATCGAGAAATATATGCAGCAAATTCTACAGGGAAAAGGATTAAATGATTAGAGATAATAATAATTCCTAACCAGCCGCAGGTAGCTTCAGTGACTGTGGATGAGTGTATTCTTCATGCCTGATTTGAAAGCCCGGAGCATTGCTGCTTCGAGCTTTTTGGGGAGATTACTAAAGGGAAAGTGCGGTTTAGTTCATGAGGCCATGATCACTGATCCGCCGAGTATGGCAACAAAATAGGCCATGTAAATGACATAAGGTGAGAGCTTTTTGTTTTTGGTTCCTAGTTTTTTTCTAATTAGTTTCATGAAAGAATAGAAGAGTGTAAAAATAGCTATGAAAATGACAGCTGACCGTAACGAGTTCCAGTTTAGCGGAACAACATGAAAAAAATGATGAATCGATAGTATTAAAAATAGTCCTATAGGCATTACCAGAAGCTCTGCAAGGTCGTTTTGAGAATGGTCACTTGAAAAAAAGATTAAGAAAATATTCTTAATTGTACTCAGACTAGTCCCCTCCTTTTTGTAGAGTGATTTATTGTGGGGATATTTGTTAAATCAAGCATATCATACATGTTCATCATTTCTTCCTCAATAATGTGGTGTACATATTTTTAGTGAGTTTTAGAAGGATCGGATCAAATAAGAAAGAAGGAGTAAGTACTGAAAAATGATTTGAGAAGGGAGGTCATTCAAATGAATCCGATTTTAAATGAAATTGGTGCTGTTTTTATTCCCGTAAAAGATATTGAAGATGCAAAAAATTGGTATTGTGATTTACTTGGGATTCCTGCCTCTGGCGACATAGTAGCAGGACATTTGTATGTCTTGCCAATGAAAGATAACGGCCTTGTATTAGATAGCAAAATTTATTCTGAGGATAACCTTTACAAAACTCCACCTCTTCATTTCAATACGAAAGACATTGAAGCCGCTTTTTCTTTTATGAAAGAAAAAAGAATCGAGCTTGTCACTGATATTGAGAATGGTCATTGGTTTAATTTTAAAGATCCTGATGGGAATGTACTCATGATTTGTGAGTAGCAATGTTTAAAATAAGATCTGGAAGAAATGGAGGAAGACGTGGTGAAAATAGGGGGCGTGCTTTGTGCGTTACTCCTCGTAACAGCCTGCTCAAGTAATGATCCAAACTCAAGTTCTAGCGATGGTGCGGATGAGGAGACTAAAATAGAGTCAGCCTATATTGAAAATTTAAATGTTCCATGGGAGATCGTCCAAACAGGAGAAACGTTTTATCTCACAGAACGTTCGGGTAAGATAGCGAAATTCGATAATTCCCTGGAGAGGCAAACGATCCAACTTACAAAACCTGTGCATAGTGAAGGTGAAGGCGGACTTTTGGGGATGGCAATAGCTGAAGATTTTTCTCAGTCTAAAGTAGCCTATCTCTACCATACTTATTTAGAAGGTGGAAACACATTTAATAGGGTGGTGAAGGTTAAACTTACAGAGGACACCTGGGAAGAAACGGATGAGCTTCTTGCGAATATTCCTGGCTCACAGTTTCATAACGGAGGAAGACTGAAAATCGGACTAGACGGTATGCTCTATATTACAACAGGTGATGCTGGAGAACCGGAGCTTGCACAGGATAAAGATAGTTTAGCGGGCAAAATTTTGCGTATGGATCTGGAAGGAAACGTACCAGAAGATAATCCATTTAATGATTCCTATGTTTATTCTTATGGTCATCGAAACCCTCAGGGACTCGCGTGGAATGAAGAAGGACAGCTTTTTAGTTCAGAGCATGGGCAGTCTGCTCATGATGAAATCAATCAAATTGAAGCAGGAAACAATTATGGGTGGCCAGTGATTGAAGGAGATGAAATTGCTGATGGCATGGTGCAGCCGATCTATCACTCTGGAGATGATACATGGGCTCCGTCAGGAATAATTATTCAAGATGACAATCTTTACGTTGCTTGCTTAAGAGGCGAGGAAATTCGGTCGTTTGAACTGAAGGGCCAGGGTACTACTGCGGAGACAGAAGATATTGGACGAGTTCGCTCCTTATTATTGGACGAGGACATATTATTTGCGATAACAAACAATAAAGATGGTCGGGGAGACCCGGTTAAAGAGGATGATCGTATGGTGAAGGTACGTTTAGGAGAATAGCGCTATAGCAAAAGTTAGAAGTTAATGAAGAAGTAAGAGCGATTTTAGAAGGTAATCGTTCTCTGCTTTTATGAATGCTTTGTTTGTGGTTTTTTAATAGAGTGCCTTATTAAAATAATAAGGCACTAAAAAAGGGTACTGTGTAGCTAACACAGTACCCTTAATCATATTCAATATCCTAGTATGCTAATGCAAACAATCCTTTGATGTGTGAAAGGTAACGAACGTTACTTGCTTCTTTCATCACAGATGCAGGAAGGCCTTTAAGGGATGTTGCGTTGCCACCTATTTGAGCAACGGCATCCTTTCGACCAAGACTTGCTAATGTTCCAGAGTTAACTGGTTCAAATTCTTTGTAGTCTTTGTCATAAAGGTAAGCATACAAGTTGTAACCAATAAGGTCACCCATTTGCCAAGCGATTTGAGCAGTTGGTGGTTGTGGACGCTCGTCACCTGGTTTGAAGTAAACGGCACTGTCACCGGCAACGAATACATCCTCATGAGAAGTGGATTGTAGGTAATTGTTCACTGTTGCACGGCCGCGATTTACTTCGATACCGCATTCGCCAACAAGTGGATTCCCTTGAACGCCGCCTGTCCAAACAAATGTGTTTGTAACAATCTTTTGGCCATCTTTCAATTCAACAACATTTCCTTCTACATTCGTTACAGGAAGGTTTGTAAGGAATTCAACACCGCGTTTTTCAAGGCTAGTCATCGCTCGGTTAATTAATTCATCAGGAAGCATTGGAAGAATTTTAGGCATTGCTTCAACAAGCTTCAATTTGATCTTGGCAGGATCTACGCCATATTTACGAGCAAGCTTTGGTGTTTCATCAGCTAGTTCTCCTACGAGTTCAGTCCCTGTAAGACCGCCACCGCCGATAAGGATTGTAGCATCCGCTTCGTCACCTGATGCTGCAAAGCTCTTGATGCGTTCTTCAACATGAGCGTGGATACGGTTTGCATCTTCAGCAGATTTCAGTACCATGCTGTTTTCTTCAAGTCCTGGAATACCGAAGTACGCTGTTTTACTACCTAGTGCTACAACTAATGCGTCGTAAGAAAGTGTAGAACCATCAGATAACTTAACTTCTTTATTATCAACAGAAAATGAATCAACCGATGCAACTTTAAGGTTAATGTCATTTCCTTTTAATAACTTGTCCAGTGGAAGTGCCGCTGCTTCTGTAGAGATGTTACCAGCAGCTAGACGGTGCAACTCTGTAATGATTTGATGAGTAGGTGTTTTATTAATTAATGTAACAGTAGCTTCTGATTCATTTAAGTATTGACGTACGGATAAAGCAGAAAGAAGCCCACCATAACCTGCGCCCAAAATGACTATTTGTTTTGACATGATTGTTCCTCCATTTCTAGCAGATCAGTATTATTTTTGGTTACTTTTTTCTCCTGAAACTTTAAGATAAGCATTCACGAATCTGAAAAGCTTCTGAGCTTGAGGATCTTTTAACATTTTCAAAAGACCGAATACCCCAATAACTTCTGAGCTCTTTTCAGCTTCATCTTTTGCTTCAATTGCATTTGCTGCAACGTCTTTCACGGAGTTTGTAACAGGATGAAGAATTTCAGACATAAATTCTACTGTATCATTCTTCAATACATCATCTGTTGCAAGAGCTTGGACCGTATCATATGATTTAGACATCATATTAACAAGTTCCGTTACTTTAGGAAGTTCCTTTACAAGCACGCTTAGTGACTCTTGAACTTTAGGATCCAAAAGCTGATCAAGCAGTTCGCGTTCGTCTTGAGTAGGGACGCGTTTTTCGCCTGTTTCGGTTGTGATTGATTCTGACATAGTCACTTCTCCTTCTTTTAAGCAGTTACGCTTATTTGTTATATAGTAAGGCAAAACCATGTTAAGGTATTTTTATACCCGATTAGAAACGAAGTTACTAATCAAGAGATAGAAGAAAAGTTGGACTTCACTCTGTTTATTTTTCCCTATAAAGTGTCCATCATCCAGTCATCTTTTATACCTACTCTAATAGGTTAAATTATCCTTGAGCGAATTTCAATGCATAGCCTCATACTTAACCGCTTACATCAATAATTTCGTGAAGAATATCACGTTCTGTCGTTTTAAAAGAGTACAATATGGATGAATAAGTAAAAAGTGGGGGTGATTATCATCGAGGAAATAGAGTTAAAAAATCATTTATTGAAATTAGAAGAAGAACTATTAAAGCCTGAAATACGTTCTCATCCAGATAGATTAAATCAGCTACTTGCAGATGATTTCTTTGAGTTTGGCAGTTCCGGGAAAGTGTGGCATAAAGAGGGGAATCACATTAATGGTCTTTCCAATAGAGAAATGATTCTAAGTGAATTCGAAATACACCCAATATCAGAGGCTGCCGTTCTTGCAACATATCGCATCCATGATAAAACAAGATCACAAAAGACCTTAAGAAGTTCCATATGGAGAAACAATAATGGAAAGTGGGAGATGATTTTTCATCAGGGAACGTTGACTGATGAAATTGTATAACATTAAAGGTTGAGGGACAGTAAGATGTGAAGACGAATATGTAAGCTGTTGCAAATCTTTACTTTAGTAATCAAAGGAGGCTTTTTTTATGACAAAACATAAAATTTATACAATGAGCTTCGCAAGCGTCTATCCCCATTATGTGACGAAAGCGGAAAAAAAGGGGCGGATAAAAGCAGAAGTGGATGAAATCATTCGTTGGTTGACAGGGTATAGCCAAAATGAGCTTGAAACTCAATTAGAAAAAAAGACAGACTTTGAGACCTTCTTTATGGAAGCTCCCCAAATGAATCCTTCACGCAAGATGATCAAAGGAGTGGTCTGTGGTGTACGAGTAGAAAACATTGAAGAACCAACTATGCAGGAAATTCGCTATTTGGATAAGATGATCGATGAGTTAGCAAAAGGAAAAGCGATGGAAAAGATTTTGCGTAAATAATATATTGGAAAGAAAATGATCTGATTTATTTGCGAATTTACATAAACCTTTAGACAAGGAAGTCTATTGAAAACTAACTAATAGCCGTAACTCAATCCCAAGTATGGAATTGAGTTACGGCTTATTTTTATTTTGATAAAGTCATTTTTGATCATTAATAGAAAAAATTACAAAAAAAGACTTCTCAAATCAATCGGCTTTCGATATACTTTAACTGTACTACATATATTAATACAGTTAATACAGTTATAGCTAGTGAGAGTGGAGGTGAATTGATGTTTGAATTGGACTTTAGAAGTCGAAAGCCGATCTATGAACAGTTAGTTGATCGTTTGAAGCAGCTGATCATTAAAGATGTTATGAAAGACGATGAGAAACTTCCTTCTGTCCGTGAACTTGCGCATCAGCTGACAATTAATCCGAATACCATCCAAAAGGCATATAGAGAGCTTGAGTCTCAAGGATACATTTATTCAGTGAAAGGGAAGGGGAGTTTTGTTAATCCTTCAAAAAAGCTTGAGAGTGAGGAGCTAAAAAACGTGCGAGATCAGTTAAAGAAGCTACTAGCTGAAGCCATTTATCTTGGAATGACAGTAGAGGAAATTGAGTCACTATTAACTGAAATTGAAGGGGGGAAAAAGGATGATTGAAGTAAACGGTGTTGAAAAGTCTTTTGGGACTAACAAAATCATCCATCAAGTTAGTTTTGCTGTGCGGCCTGGATCAATATATGGTTTGCTTGGTTCAAATGGCGCCGGAAAAACAACACTTATGCGAATGATTTCCGGTATTCTGAGACAAGATTCAGGAGAAATTCTCGTACTGGACCATCCCATTTATGAAAGTGTCTCTACGAAGCAACGAGTGGTGTTTATTCCAGATGCCCTTTATTTTTTACCACAATATACAATGAGGCAGCTAGCCAATTATTATGCTAGTTTATATGAACAGTGGGATGAGGAGCGCTACACAAATCTAACGAATTTGTTTAAGCTCGATGAGAACAAGAAAGTAAGCCAGTTTTCTAAAGGTCTTCAAAGACAAGTGGCTTTCATCTTATCTATGTCAGTTAAGCCGGATGTGCTTATTTTAGATGAGCCTTTTGATGGTTTGGATGCCGTTATGAGAAAAAAAGTAAGAAGCATGATCATTCAGGATGTGGCTGAAAGAGAAATGTCTGTGTTGCTCTCGTCACATAATTTAAGAGAAGTTGAGGAGATTTGTGATCATGTCGGGATTCTTCACCATGGTGAAATTCTTCTTGAACGTGATTTAGATGCATTAAAGGAAGACGTACATAAAGTACAAGTCGCATTCAAAGATTCAGGAGAACACGATTTGACTTCTAGCGATCTTGATATTCTCTATAAAGAAAAACGGGGAAGTGTTATTCTCTTGATCGTAAAAGGAGAAGAAAAGAAAGTGATGACCGAAATCGAGAAAATTGGTCCAGTCTTAATGGATCGATTACCACTTACATTAGAAGAAATATTCATCTATGAAATGGAGGGTGTTGGATATGCTATCGAAAACGTCCTTGTTTAGAAGAGAAATGTTCAAAAGAGATTTTAGAAATGTTGGTTGGATTAGTATTTTGTTTTTTTGTGGTCTTGCCTTTACTTTGCCGCTCCAATTATTCATGGCGTTTAACGATGAATATAGGATAGAAGCAAGCGGAGCTGGGCTTTTTGATCCGATATTTATGTTTGAAGTACAATTTATGCTGTTATTTCTAATGCCCGTTTTAATGGCTGTATTTCTTTTTCGTTACATTCACGTGAAAGGTGCTTCAGACTTTATTCACAGTTTACCAATTAGCAGAGAGCATCTATTTCGCCATCACGCTTTATCAGGAATGATTTTGCTCATTGCGCCTGTTTTGTTGACTAGTCTTATTCTATTCATGTTCTTTTTGTTTACTGACGTGTCAGCTTTTTATTCAATTAGCCAGCTTGGTTATTGGACGCTGATGATGATCATTGTAAGCATTCTAACGTTTATGATTTGTGTCTTTGCTGGTACATTAACTGGATTATCAACCGTTCAAGCTGTTTTAACTTATATCCTTATGCTTCTTCCGGCAGGGATCTATGTTCTTGTAGCGGTACATCTTAGCTTCTTTATTGCTGGGTTTTCAGACTTGGTGGTAATCAATCATACGGTAGGTAACTATTCACCCCTTGTCAACGTTTTTCAATATTACCCTAATGACCCACAGGAGGGGTTTCACCCCGTTCAGTATATATTGTTGGGTATCTATTTTATCGCTTCAATAGTATTCTACTTTAGTGGAAAAGTCATCTATAAGAAACGTCCATTAGAAGTAGCTACACAGACGATTGCCATTAACGTGTTAAAGCCAGTCTTTCAGTTTGGAATGACCTTCTGCTTTGCTCTAGTCGGTGGTACCTATTTTGGAGAAACTCAACTAATGTTATCGTGGTTGATTTTTGGGTACGTTATAGGTGGGATCTGCGGATATTTCCTTTCTTCAATGGTGTTAGATAAAAGCTGGCGTGTGTTTCACTGGCAGCACTTTAAAGGCTTGTTCGTATACGGAGCAACAGCTGGTTTAATTATAGGGATTTTGCCATTGTTCTGGTTAAACTATGAAAGTTACGTTCCAGAAACGAGTGAAGTTAAAAATGTTTATATAGGTGACAATATCTATCAGTTAGAAGAACTTATTGAAAATACTTCACCTGATTTAATTGAATCAGAAGGTGCAATTAATGCAGTTATACAATTACAAAAAGAGATGATTAACCAGAACGATGAGTTTAATTCTACAGGAATGATGTATTTCATCTCTTATGAATTAAAAAACGGGGATCGCGTGCAACGTACGTATCAAGTCGATCGAAAGAACGTCCAGGCAGCTCTTAAGCGTGTAATGGAAACAAAGGAATACAAAGAGTTAACTTACCCTGTCTTAAATAGTGACCCCTCAAAAGTTCAAAAAGTCACTCTTCAACCTGGAGGACCCGTTAATAAAGAAGTATCTATACTTGATCCAATGCAAATTCAAGAATTCTATCAACATGTAAGAGAGGACATTTACAATTTATCCTATGATCAATTGATTCATCCAAAAGGGATTCGATCTCATGTATCTGAAGTAAGAGAAGGTTCCGATTGGACAGAGGAATACTATTATCCGCAAGACAATTCGATCTATAATTCCTATGAAAATACTGTTAATTGGTTGAAAGAAGAAGGCTTCTATGAGGATGCTTTTATTGACGAAGGTGAAATTGATCATGTAAGCATTTATCCATGGGATGAAGCACAAAATCAATATCCGAGAGAAGCTTATGATCAAATTGTAGAGAATGAATCCGTTGAACCTTTTGAGATAAAGGATAAGAAGCAAATCCAAACGATATTATTAAGCAGCCAAGAAGGAGAGAAAGGGGATTATTTAGTTGGCATTCATTATGAGGATTTAAAAGGAGGGTATTATGAAGTGTTAACCTTTGACTCTTCAAATGCTCCAGGCTCTGTGCAAGATTATTTTAAGGATCAACAACAATGAAAGACTCGAGAACAGTATGTTTTAATGATATCTTTACAAAACACTACAACCGCGTTTACTATACTGCATTAAGAGTCTTGAAAGATCACGGACTTGCCGAAGATGTGCTTCAAGAAACCTTTTTAAAAGCGTATGATCGATTAGACGAAGTGCAAAGTGAAAGGAAGCTAGGATCTTGGCTTTCAACCATTGCCGCTCGAAAATCGATTGATCAATTAAGAAAGCAAAAAAAAGTGACTCTGTTCCATACGGAAGATACTTTCATGAATCAAGCGGATCACAATTGTAACGTAGAAGAAGACTGTGAGATTCTTCTTTTTGAAGAATCTGTGAAAAGAAAGATCTATTTGTTATCCCCGAGATTAAGAGTGGTTATGAAGCTTCACTACTATGATCATTTAAAGGAAAGTGAAATAGCATATAAACTGCAGCTATCACCGGGGGCAGTGAAGTCTCGTCTACATCGTGGGCGAATGGCTATGAGAACAAAACTAAGTGATGAATTAACACAAAATCATTCGGCATAATCAAAAGGCTTCCTTACTTGATGATAAGAGGGTTAATAAAACTGAATTTTTCTGAATTGTATATGAACTAATCTTCAAAGGTGATCGAGTCTTACGAACATAAAAACTAGGAATTTAGATTTTTCGATGGTTGAAAATACAGAAGCTTTTCAAACGTTAGCTGAGATAAATAATATTATCGATCAGATTAATAAGTTGAGTGAATAAGGATGTTGAAGATAAATTGGAGATACGAGGTTAGCCTTGTATCTCTTTTTAACATTTCAAAATTAATTGAAAATATATAATCTACATAATGCGTTAAAATGATTTGGAGGGAATCAATTCACTTATCCTGGCTAAGATGGAATAAGATAATAGAGTTTTTTGATAGTTAATCACTAATGAAGTTTACATAATGATATTATTGTTTATATAGAAGTGTGATAAGGTGGAAGAACGCAGTGGAGAAGATAGGCGGTACAAATCATTTGATTAGAAATTGATTCGCACTAAGGCAATTCTAAGGCTCCATGATCTTCATAAATCTTTATAAATTATAAAAGAGACAGATGAATCTAGATTCATCTGTCTCTTTACGTGATACTAAGCTTGTTTGAAAATACCGAATGGTTTGCCAATCGGGAGTGTGACTTTGCCAAAGTGAGTATTCAAAACACTCGCAGCTGAGCCATAGAAGCTTAAAATAGCAATGCAGAACTCAGCAATGGCGGCTAAGAAGTGCATGCCTTCAGGGAAAATACCTAAAGTGGAGAATGTGAGTCCGATAAATAAGAAATCAATAAAGACAAAAATAAAGAAAAGTACTTTATGTGTTTCCATAGCTCCAACTGTCATGAAGACACTGAAGATCAAATAGCCGATGTATGCAATGCCTAATTGCTTTGGATCCACAGCGGCAGCCGCAGCGTCTCCAAAGACACCGAATTCAATTAACCATGACGTTCCTACTCCAAGCCAAAACAGTCCAAAAGCTGCGAAGGCTGTCGTACCAAATGTATTATTGTGCTTTGCATCTAGAAAACTAGCGATCAGCTGTGCAATGCCCCCTAGAAAAATCGCCCAAGGGAGTACAAATGAGACGCCATCTGTCCAACCAAGCTTGGCTGATGATGCAACAAGCGTTACCATAGCAAGCCCGAATAATCCAATAGCGGATGGATCAGCTGTAACCATTTGCACGCGTTGAGTATTTTGTGTTTGATTCATGATGAGACCTCCTAATAAACATACTTGACTAATTTACATAAAAATCGCCTCTCTTGCAATAGCAAATATTAAAAGGCAATATCTGAACTGGTTGTTATTCTGGTTAAAAACATTGCTATTATTCACTCGAAATCGCTTACAGTAAAAGGTGAAAAAAGTGTGATTCAAATGCTGACCAGCAGGACCGGAAAGCTAGGATTTGTATGAAATGATAGAGCTAGGTGTTAAAAACTGAATTTTTTTACCTTTCTGTACTATAAAGCTTTAATTCAGCAGAGTTTGGCAGTACAATAGATGAATAGTTAATCTACTGCCTTCATGTGGAAGGAGTATGAATTCATTATCATAACCACTTTCAAGAGAGTAAGGAGTCCTGGCCATGAGTACAGATTTAGAAATTGTGAAAAGCACTAATTTGAAAGCGAAGCCTGAGAAGGATCAAATTCCTTTTGGAAGAACATTCACAGATCACATGTTTGTAATGGATTATGAAACTGAAAAAGGGTGGTTTGAACCTCGCATCATTCCATATGAGCCAATCACTCTTGATCCTGCTGCAATGATTTTTCATTACGGTCAAACCGTTTTTGAAGGGTTAAAAGCCTATCGTTCTGATAATCGAATTTTATTGTTTAGACCTGAGAAAAATTTACAGAGACTGAACCTTTCAAGTGAACGTTTAAGCATTCCACATATTGATGAAGAGCGTGTAATGGGCTATCTTAAGGAATTAATTAGCTTGGAGCAAGATTGGGTGCCTTCAACACCTGGAACGTCTCTATATGTACGTCCTTATATTATTGCAACGGAACCAAATCTATCTGTTGCCCCTTCCCACACATACAAATTGATGATTATTCTCTCACCAGTAGGGTCGTATTTCTCAGGAGGGTTAACTCCAGTGAAAATTAGCGTAGAGGATAAATTTACAAGAGCTGTTAAAGGTGGAACGGGTATGGCCAAAACGGCTGGTAACTACTCATCTGCATATCAAGCGCAAGCGAAAGCATATAAAGATGGAAATGCTGATGTTCTTTGGTTGGACGGGGTAGAGAAGCGTTACATCGAAGAAGTGGGAAGCATGAACATCTTCTTTAAAATCAATGGGGAAGTTGTGACACCTGAATTAAACGGTAGCATTCTCCACGGCATTACGCGAATGTCGGTTATTGAATTGTTAAAGAAATGGGATATCCCTGTTACGGAAAGAAAAGTTTCCATTGAAGAGCTGTACGAGCTATCTCAAAAAGGGCAGCTTGAAGAAGCATTTGGAACAGGAACGGCCGCTGTTATCTCCCCTGTAGGTGAATTAAACTGGGCTGGTAAGAAAATGGTCATCAATGATCATGAAATTGGGGAACTGTCTCAAAAGCTTTATGATACAATCACAGGAATTCAAACTGGAAAATTAGAAGATACGCAGAATTGGACCGTTTCTGTAAAATAAGAATGCTAAAAGGCTCTCTCATTGACTGAGAGAGCCTTTTGTTATGGTTTTAGAATGAGGTGCTGTGCATTTTCTTCGTAATTATTCATCTTTGTTTCATGATATTCTCCTTCAACCCAATCCGTAATTTGATTATCATACCATTTACTAAAAACGAAGCCGGACTGACCTGGTGAAATGACATTGTAGCTTGTTTGGATGTTTGATAAATCAGTAACGCCTCTCCATGGTGCACCATGGGTTACAAGTCCAGTTGTCGTGTTCCATCCAGCAGCACCTACCGTAACGCGGCTGCCACCCATTGCATTTACATCAGGGTTAAACAGGAGGTTTAACGGTTTAATCGCACCTAGCGGATGTTCAAATGGAACCGAATGGAACGTACCCCATGCCCATTTTTCTGGTGTACGCCCTTGTAAATCAACTGCTCTCGAAACTGCAGCCTGATAAGATTCAGTGACTACGGATGTAAACCCTCCAGACTTCTTTATCCATGCCCCTTCATCCCCGCTTGCAGCTCGTCTTATGAGCTGGTCAACCACCTGGCTTTTACCATCAAAAAGCGGCATCATCTCTTTTTCAATTTTACCATCAAAAAGAACT
Organism: Anaerobacillus sp. 1_MG-2023; assembly: GCF_030547345.1. Taxonomy (NCBI): domain Bacteria; kingdom Bacillati; phylum Bacillota; class Bacilli; order Caryophanales; family Bacillaceae; genus Anaerobacillus; species Anaerobacillus sp. 1_MG-2023. The sequence goes on from NZ_JAUORD010000002.1 coordinate 456,854, forward strand.
TTCTCCATTTCTACTAACCAGAGGTGAAAGAGTAGGGGAGCAGCTTCATCTCTACCATCAATATAATTCCATTCATTAAGGACAGATAGCGCCTCTTTTTCAACAGATGTTAAGTTTTCACTGTTAAGTTCCTCTATGAGAAGAGGAGTAAATTCTTTTCCCTGCAAATTCACGAAATCATTTTGTAGCGCCATCATGTCTTTTGGTTCAAGTTCATCGCTTTCAAGCAAAACTTCTCGAATGCGATCTTGACGATAAGGTTGCGCCCATGTATGTGTGATGTGATAGGGGTAGTCTTCCGTTGTGATTTTATTATTTGCTGTTGAAATGAAGCCTTCGTCAGGATTAACAATTGTGGGAAGCTCTTCCCATGGGATATAACCTTCCCATTCGTATTCATCATTCCATCCAGGGACTGGCACCATGCTGTCACCATTTTTGCGAATAGGAATTAATCCATTCGCCCGGTAGGCAATCGTGCCGTCAGTAGAAGCAAAAACGAAATTCTGAGCGGGTGTATGAAAAGAGGTTAAGGCACTTTTGAATTCTTCCCAGTTAGATGCTTTATCCATCATTAGAACGGCCTCAAGCTCGCTAGATGGATCAAGGGCTGTCCACCTTAAAGACAATGCGGTATCAGGTTGGTCGTCATAAGCAAATTCAGAGAGAATAGGCCCGTGGCGCGTAATAACGACTTCATATGGAATTGGTTCACTATCTTTTACAGAAATGCTTTCATCTATAACTTCTGCTTTCTCCCATTCATCATTATATTGAAATTCAGTCGGATTATCAGGATTTCTTTTCTCAATATAAAGATCTTGAACATCAGGACCCACATTGGTAACGCCCCAGGCAATGGAGTCATTTCGTCCAACGATAATACCTGGCACACCAGCAAAGATAACGCCACTTACATTATATTCAGGTGAATTTAAGTGAGTTTCATACCATATCGGTGGAGTACCAAGACCCAGGTGAGGATCATTGGCTAGAAGCGGTTGTCCCGAAGCGGTTTTATCTCCAGAAACGACCCAATTGTTACTCCCATTATATTGATCTGGGATTACTGATTTCGTAAAGCTTTTTGACATATCCAGGTTACTTTCCTTAATTTCTTGAATCACAGTTGAGCCTTCTTCAGGGTAACTTGGGAACAAGTCCACAGCTTCTTCTTCTGAGAAATTCTGCAGAAGATAATAACGAAAGGCTTGACCTTCCCAATGGCCTCCAAGATCAAAAGCCATATATTTACCGATTGTAAGAGAATCGATTGGATCCCACTCATTAGGCTCATAACCCGCAAGTGTAAATTCAAGTGGTAATGAGCTTTCTTCTTTTGCTTGAGCCATATAGGCATTTACACCATCAGCATACCATTGAAGAATTTGTTTCGCTTCCTGAGAGTAGGCATCAAATGAATCTTCTGCAGCTCTTCTTAAACCAAGCGTTCGAAAGAATTTGTCCTTATCAATTGTTGATTCACCAATGACTTCACTAAGCGTTCCAGAAGCTTGCCGACGACTCAAGTCCATTTGAAACATGCGATCCTGTGCCGTGACAAATCCCTGAGCCATAAAGAGATCTTTAGTAGAGGAGGCTTCAATATGAGGAATACCCGACTCATCTCGATATATGGAAACAGATTCCTCCAAGCCTGATAGGATCATTTCCCCCTTTGTCTTAGGAGCTGTGTTTTGAACAAACCAGAAGCTTACAGCGATAGCAATGACCAGTAAAAGTGAAAAACCCCCAAGTAGATAATACGGCCATTTCCTTCTTTGGATCTTAACGTGCTTTTCAGGTGTAACAACCGTGCTCATAACGTCCCCCATTTCATTTTAACTATATATTACCATAATTACCTTTAATGATAACGCTTTCTTTTGGCGTGGAAGGGTATTAAGGCGATAGACAAAAGATAGGTAATAGAGGTTTGTTTGAACTGATCACGAACCAAATCAAAATAATAAGTTTATGTATAAACCTAAATAATTGGACCCCTTTGTTACATTACTATTACTGTTGATGATTTCGGATCAGTGTGTATGATACGAATTAAATCTTTGGTTTGAATAAAATGAATAAGATAGAAAATTACTGAGTATGGCAAAGAAAAAACATCCAAAATATGTTAATGTTAGCGTTAGATAGTAATTCAGTGATGTTCGACAATCGGGCAGGATTGTTGAAGACTCAGTTTCGGGATAATTACAGGAATTTGAAACCTTTTAATGGAGAAAAACGTACAAGGTATTAAATTGAACACCTTTTTTAGATACAGGCACTAAATCAGTAATGTTCTTTTTATTACTGACGGAAGAGTTTACTGGATGGCGCCATAGGTTATTTCTTATGATAAGCTACGGCTATATAATTATCTAAAGTAATTTCTGTTTGTCGCTCTTATATAAAAAGGGAATAAATGGTGTGTTTCGTACAGCATATTGGGTTCGAGGAGGTGTATTATGCAAAAGGCCATAACAGTTAATTATCAATCCGATAAAAAGAATAACTTAAACGAGTTAAATCAGCTTCTTCAAGAGGGATGGAAGGTTGTTTCTCAGAGTCCAGTTGGATTGGTACCACTGGTTTCTTCACTTGTTATACTAGAGAAAAATTAGGAGACATGTCTTTAGAATTCGTTGAAGAAAAGAAGAAAAATAGTTAATATTACCGCCTGTTCAGAGGGCGGTTTTTATGTATCAAAATGTTTATCCATGATAGAAGGGCGGACTCATAAACTAAACGCTTATGTAACTGGTGAAAATTATTATAGTTTAGTTATAACTATGGAGTTCATTTTATGTAATAATGTTCTTCATTATGTAAAAACGAGGTTTTAGAGAACCTTTTAAGTTTTCAAGAATTTCGGAGCTTTAATTCAAGAAGGCTCCCGACCAATATTTCTCTTATCTGAATAAAAGAATAACCTGATCAGACAGGATGTGTTAGATTGCAGGATGTTATACAAAAGCATTTAAAAGATAAATATGGTGAATTTAATCCCACACGTTTAGTCGGGGGCTATACCAACGATACTTATTTATTAAATGGAACGTGTCCGCGGTTAGTAGCTAAAGTTGGGGCTCTTTCTAATCCAGACCTAAAAAATGAGGTTTATAGTTTAGAAATTTCTAAAGGAACAAGCGTTGTCCCAAAGCTTTATGAACACATAAATGAAGATGGAGTGCAAATTCTTATCATGGAGCATTGTGAGGGGATAAATGGACAATCGATTTTAGATCATAATGATTTAGAGACAACAAAAATATTATATAGTGTATTAGGAAAAACCCTTTCAAATTCGGTTCATTCTTTAAAGTTCAAACCAAACTTAAAACCGATAAATCAATGTAATTTCAAGGAAATTAATCTTGATTTAGACTTTGTACCTGAAATTCTTATCCAACGCACCCAAAAAATATTAAATAATGTTGACGATAATGAGAATGATTGGGTTTTAACTCACGGTGATTATGGGATACATAACGTTTTATTTACTAAGGAAAATTCAATTACTATTCTAGACTGGGAATGGGCTGAATGGGCTAACCCACTCATAGATGTGGGCTGGATATGTTGGTTTACTAAACTTCATTATCCACATCACTCTGATATATTAAATTCTATTTTTATTAATGAGTATAAAATTCACTCTTCAGTTGAGTTATCTTCAGATAAATTAAAAGCCTATTGCTTGTATAAAGTATGGAAAGTTTTAAACAAAGTAACTCAAGCACCTGAGGATGTTAGACAGGAGTGGGTTAGACGTTTACGTTGGACTCTAGATACTGATCTAATATAAATTCCTTATTAAGCAATCTCGTATCAAAAGCTTAAGATCGGTACATAGATTTCCGCTCTACAATATATGGAGGAGCTATACAAGAAAATAGAAATACGTTAAAGAGAGGAACATTAATGGAAAAACAAAATCCAATAATTGAAACAAAACGATTAATTTTAAGAGAAGTAACCTTTGAGGATGCTTTGGATATGTATCACTATTTATCCGATGAAGAAGTCGTAAAACATATGGGATTAGCACCGGCCCAAAATGTTGAAGATGTATTGGATGAAATCGAATGGTATCACTCAATAATAACGGAAGGTACAGGTATTAGGTGGGGAATTACTTTAAAAGATTCAGGTAAAGTTATAGGTAGTTGCGGGTATTTAAATATGCAAGACAAACATTATAGAGCAGAAGTTGGATTTGAATTAAGTAAAAACTATTGGGGAAAAGGAATAGCTTCTGAAGCACTAGGAGCAATTATTAGTTATGGATTTAATCACTATCAGTTAGAACGGATAGAAGGTTTGATAGAGCCTGGTAATATTCAATCACAAAAGTTGGTTAGCAAACTAGGTTTCACAAAAGAAGGCTTACTCAGGCACTATGAATATACTCTTGGTAAATTTGATGATTTATATATGTATTCAATTATTAAAAGTGATCTTATCAAATAATAGAAGTGTAATGGTGTTAAAGAAGAAGATATCTTGATACTGAGTCTTCATTAAACTCGGAGTAAATCTGGAATAAGAATTGCTCTCTTTCTTTGATTTCTTGAATGAATGAGGGGATTATTTGTAGGTAATCGAAATAATAGTTTAGAAAATGTAGACAGTTACTGTTCTTAAAAAAGGAGTGGATTTTATGGATATTAAAATAGATGATTTAACCGGATCTGACGTGGCTGAATTACTGAGTGAGCACATTCAGAGTATGAAACTACATTCTCCACCGGAAAGTAAACATGCTCTTGATCTTGAGGGATTGCGAAAACCTGAAATTACATTCTGGAGTGCTTGGGAAGCAAATGAATTAGTTGGTTGCGTGGCGCTTCAGGAACTTGACAGCCAGCATGGAGAGATTAAGTCAATGAAAACTGCTTCCTCTCATCTAAGAAAGGGTGTAGCAAAACGACTTCTTCAATTCATGATCAAGGAAGCCAGAGAGCGTGGTTACCGACGGTTGAGCTTGGAAACGGGTTCAATGGATGTTTTTAAACCGGCTAGGAGATTATATGCAAGCTTCGGGTTTCAATATTGTAAGCCGTTTTCAGGCTACAGTGAGGACCCGAACAGTGTATTTATGACAAAGGAGTTATAAGTTGTTTTATAAAATTCAATAGAAAAAATTAAGGCAGCAATCATTAATTAGATCTTCTACTATTTACTATGAGAAAAAGATGTATCCTTCTTTTTATCTACATATCGAGTATTCTAGGGAGCTCTTGCGGAGCAAAATAACATTTATCTCGATTTGAAGTCTTCTGTTTTATCGGAGCGATAGCTGCAATTTTGCTATCACGTATTGTGCTCACAGAACAGTTTGAATTAAAACCAATTTCATTTGTTTTTACATTTATCTACAAAACAGTAAGGGTGATAATATGATTGGTTTATTTTTTATGTATTTTCTTATTATGTTTTTGATTGCTAGATTGATTAGCCTTTCTGGAAATATAAGTTGGGTACCCACAATAAGAACTACAGTCAGTAAGGATGCAAAGATAGCAGCAATTATATCTTTATGTTTTGTGATTTTTCTTTAGCTAACGGATACGCTAGTTTAATATTTGTTTCAGAATGTCTCGGAATCGAGTCTACAACAATCTCGGAGCTTATCTTTAATAAGATAGGCTCCTTTATTTGTAAGAAAAGATTGAGTTATTTGCATTGGTTTGAAATAATTGGTATTAGAGGTTTGATCAATCTAAAGGAATAACTTACTTATCCGAAAGGATGATCGTATTGGTAAAAACGAAAAGTATAGTTATAGCACTGTTAACATTATTTGTGGTTGGAGGAGTTCTTTTTTATTTTATGATTTTAGATCTTTCTTCAATAGCTAATAATGACGAAAAGGTTCATATCAAAGCAGCTGAAGTGGCATCTCCGGAAAAAAGAAGCAAACTTGAAGAATTAAAGAAATCGATTGAAGCTGAAGGAAATAACCAAATTGAAATGTCTATATATAATTCAACCCTTTCCTTTGGAAGAGAACCAGATCCTGTAATATTAGAAGAAACAACCGATCATTCCAGTAACTAAAATTTTGTTTTAGGAAGAAACTTATCTTTAAAGACATGGTTGAATACTTTGAAGGGTGTTATTAATGGTATCGAGCATTTTCGTAATACTTATGCTATGGTTTTGTTTGGTTATATACAAGCTATTTAAGAAGAAACCGAGCAATAATAAAGAAACTTTATTTAATCTTTTTAATAGGATGAAGACGTTAAAATTTTCTCTGAAGCTATTTGTAATTTGCGTTGCATTTTTGGATGTGTTTGTCATTATTTTATCGATTCAGGGTTATTACTTCTTATTTCTAAAATCAACTGGTTTAATTATTCCAATAGCCCTCACATATGTAGCTTCTTGTGTTTTAGCTAATGGACTTAACTTAGAAAAATTTTGGATCATACTAACTACGGTGTTAGTGTTACCTGTTCTAGGTTTAATGTGTTTTTTCAATATAGTAGAAAACAATTCGTATTCAACTATTGATTCCCCATCAAAAGAAAAAATGATTATTATAGAGCATAGAGAAGCAGCGTTAGGAGAAACAAATCACTTCTATAATTTTTATAGAAGAACTGCCGTTCCGCTTGTAGTGAAGAAGTTAAATAGTGAAACTGTAAGGATAGTGACCAGAGGATCAAGTGCTGGAAATTTAGAAGTGTTAGGAATTAATAATGCTAATTGGGTTGATGGACAATCTGTTACTTTTCATTCTCCCTTTGCAGAAACCATAGTGCAATTGAGAAAGTAGATATCCGATTATATTCAACAATCTCGGAGCTTATCTTTAATCAGATAAGCTTTTTTCTATGTAAAAAAAGATTGAGTATTCCACACTAATTTGAAATAATTGGTAGTGTATGGTAGGAGGGAAATTAGAAAATCACAATGAAAACTAAAGGGGACATACAAATGAAAAAAGTTTTGGTTTTTATTACTGATGGTTTTGCTGATTGGGAAGCAAGCTATGTGACTGCTGAATTAAATAAAACAGGTACGGGCTATGAAGTACAGACTATTGCGATTGATAAGGATCCTAAAATCTCAATGGGTGGATTAAAGGTTCTACCGGATTATAGCTTACAAGAATCCTCTCTTAATTTAGAATTAGCGATGCTGATTATACCTGGTGGAACGGGGTGGAGAGAAGAAAAAAACCATCAGGTAAAGAAGCTTGTAGATTATTGTATCGGAAAGGATATTCCGATAGCAGCGATTTGTGATGCAACTACTTTTTTAGGAGAATACGGATATCTTGATCATCATAAACATACAGGGAATTCATTGGCTTATTTAAAAGAAGGAGCACCTCATTATCGAGGTGACGAAAATTACATAAACGAACAATCTATTAGTGATGGTTGTTTAATCACAGCTAATGGAAGTGGGGCTCTAGAATTTTCAAGAAATATATTAAGTAAATTGGATGTCCTGAAAAGTGAAGAACTAAGGGAATGGTATGGGTTATTTAAAAACGGTTTTATTAAAAGTTAGTTTTTGTATCCTTTGTTCCGTTATCTCGGAGCGTTGCTTTAAAAAAGAAATGTTCTTTTCGCATCCAATTAAATGGAAGTAAATGGTATTATTATATTAAAGTTGGTTGCTCTTCTATTATAGGTCGAGAAAGCATTAATACGATATATACTACAATATTAACTTTGGAGGCCAACACTACAATAAGACTTATAACGAAATTAAGTTGTTGATATATTCCTTCAAGGACATTTTATGAAACAGTGCTTTAATAAAGGAGTTGTATAAAATGAATGAAAATAAAAGTAAAGAAATAAAACGCTTTTCAAAAGCAGAAAACATTCTACCTCAGATCAACAGTAAAACTAAGTTAGGCGACTTACGAAAAATCGCGAAAGACATTAAAAAAGATCACGAACTAGCTATGGAACTTTGGTCTACTGAAGAGTTTTTGCCCAGACTATTAGCAATCTTAATTATGGACAAAAAACTTCTTTCACAAGATGTTCTAAATAAGCTTGATAAGGATATGCAGACTCACAATTTTGAGGAGCGAAATAACTTAATGGATTGGTTAATGGCTAATCAGCTCACGAAAGACAAGAAGAAAGTTGCATTGATGGAGTCATGGGAAAATAGTCCTTCTGCTCTTCAAAGGCGAGCGTTCTGGTATTATCAAGGGCGATTGAGATGGACTGGACAAACACCGCCTGATAACACCGCATACTTGCTATCTGCATTAGAAGCTAATATTTCCCAGGAAGAACCGGAAGTTCAATGGGCTATGAATTTCACCGCAGGCTGGATAGGCGTTTATGATGAAAAGAATCGTGCAAGTTGTATTAAACTTGGTGAGAAAACGGGCCTTTACAAAGATGAAATAGTAGCAAAAGGATGTACTCCCAGCTATTTGCCGGAATTCATTACAATTGAAGTTAACAAACGACAAAATAATTAGTTATCTCTGAAAAATTTTTTAGGGTTTAATGCAAAAAATAAAGAAATTCAAAGCCTCAATATGAAAATTGTAATAAGGTTGGATCGAAAAATAATGAAAACAACGCGTTATTGCAGCTAGTTAGGAAATATGTAAGGAAGATGCAAAGAATTAACCCACTTATATCTTTTGGGTCTGTAGGGCGCTTATTTTTAAGAAGAACAACTTTCCAACAGCATAGTACTACTATACTGTTCAGCAGGAAATAAAAAAGGACGATTTCCACATAAATGATGATCGTCCTTCTTCAACAATCTCGGAGCGCTTGTATAATAAAAGTAAGCGCTCTATATAGGTATTGGGCAAGGTAGTGGAAAACTCAGTTGCTTTTTAGAATCATATTAATCTACATCAGAAGTCTGTAGAAGATAAGCAACACGTTGCTAAAAATTGGAGAATTGGAACTGTTGTTTCTACAGTTCAATTGAATGAAAGTATGATGAATCAAAAATTCATAAATTTAAGGAGTGAGAACCTTCTTAAACAGTAAAACAAGACCTTACTTAATTTTCTTTCTGTGTTATTTCTTTGTGATTTTCTTCCTCTCTTTGTATTATTTTGAGAGATTCGAAGGCAATTATCTTCTGTTATATCTTTGTACGGCTTTCTTATTGTACTACGATGTATTAGAAGGGAAAAAACCTATTGGATTGATTTCTCTCTTGGTGCTATTAAAGTTCACGGTATTCAACACCATTGGTTACTTTATTTTACATGGTAAATCTACTGGAATGTTAGGATCTGGTTGGTTATATGTTACGGGATATGGGTTTCCATCTTTTATAATACTTATTTTAGGAACCCCTTTACTTATATTTTATTACAGGGGATATGAAGCGTAAGGCTTAGGAAAGAATGTACTACTACGTTTTCTTGGTTTGTAGGGGATAGTTCACGTTAAAAAATCTTTGGGTATGTAGAGCTCTAAGCACTAAACATAAGCTATGTAATATATTTTCATAGTTCTATTAAATCGGAGCGATTATCTAATAATAGTTAAGTGTCCTTCACTTCCCTATGAAACGAGATATATCAGAAGTAAATGGGACACTTGGAGGTGATTAATATTAAGAAACTCGTCGATATCGGTGACAAAGAGCTCGAGGTATGGATGAAAGGCAATGGTAGAACTATAATCATCCAACCAGGTATGATAAGTCCTTTATCTGAATGGAATGCTTTGTGGGAAGATCTTTCAAGACACGCAAGAGTTATTATTTACAATAGAGCTGGCTGCGGCAAGAGTGATAAAGGGATAACAACAAGAAATCGCAGGGAAAACGCAAAGGATCTAAATGCACTAATTAAGAAACTTAGTGTTACTTCACCTATTATCATAGGTCATTCATACGGAGGACTCATTCTTCAGCAATTTGCTCAGGAGTATCCGAACGTGGCTAGTGGGTTTGTTTTAGTCGACTCAACTTCATTTGATGCTTATATGCTTGATGAAGTTGAGATCGAGGGAGAGGACGGCAATAGTACAGAAGCTTGGATAGAAAAATGTAAAACATATTCCGGTCTTTCAAAAAAACATCTACAACTGGAGATGGCAGATTGGGTTAATGAGCTTAAAGAGATATTACCAAGCATCAGTCATAAAGAAGTAGAGAAATTTATGAGTAACCCGACCATGTTCGAATCTCTAAGTGAAGAACTAGAATTTGACCTATTGTCCAGGGAAACGAATTATTACAAAGCCTTCCCTGATACTTTTACTATAGTGATAGGTAGGGATCCAAAGGTTTCAATTATAGAAATGGTAGAAAGTGAAGGGTTACATAAGTCAGAAGCCGAAGACATAGAAAATATATGGCAAAATTTAATTCGCAATCAAACAAAGTTAAACTCCAACACTAAATATATTTTGGCAAAAGAGTCCGGACATAGGGTTCATCTTGAAAATCCTGAAGTTATAAAGAGAGCTGTAGACTCCATTTTTAATAGTATAAAAGTGAAAGAATAAATCCCTATGTTATGAAATCGAGACTTCAACAATCTCGGAGCTTATCTGTAATTAGGATAAGCTCTAATTTGAATAAAATAAAGATTGAGTTAGTCATTGGAATTTGAAATAATTGGTATTGAAATGATTGAGTAGATAAATGGAGTAAATAGAAATAATTAAAAGGAGAAGGTAGTGGATAATGATGGATAAACTTCTCTTGGTTCTATTGTTACTTGTTGGTGCTGTTTATCTTGGTTTCAACAGCGCTGGTTTAATGGCTGTTTTATTTAATGATGTTTTATGTGTCTTAATGCTAGTTTACATTTATACAGAAAGTGATGTGAAACCAAGTTATTCTCTTTATTGAATTAAATCGGAGCGATAGTGTATTAACCAAATAGATTAAGTAATTGTCTAATTTAAGTATTGAGTAGGAATACGAAGAGATAATGTAGATTTGGATTATGAAAAGGAATAGGATGAGATAGAAAATGGAATTCAAATACTACCTTAATGAAACTGGCTGGGCAACTTGTGTTGTGGAATTAAATTCACAAAAACTGGAGTTCTCAGCTAGTTATCTTACTGACTGTTTAGGTGATTTAGTAGAATCATTATTTTGTTTAAATCCATTACGAAGCGCCAAAGGTGAAAGAGTGTCTTTTGAATGGGAAGGTGAACCAGAAGGGATTCTTTGGACTCTTGAATTAAAAGAGAGCAACATCCTATTCATAGAGGCAACCTATTATGAGGACTTGGAAAACAAAGATATCGGTAACAAAGTAATACAAACGGAGTATTCCTATGATGATTTTTTAAAGGTAGTGTTAATTGAATTTGATTCTTTAATCAAGAGACACGGGATTATTGGATACAGGGAACAATGGGTTACTGCTGATTTCCCATTGCGTACTTTCTTGGAATTAAAGCATTATCTCTTTAAAAAGGAGAATTATCCAATATCAGAGGTTAAGGGAGAGATAATGGGAGAAACGACGGAAGAGGTTAGAAGTTCACTAAAATATGACCTGGAATTATTGATGGAAAGTATCCAGTAATATTGAAACTAAAACAACTAATAATGTAAATTTGATATTCCACAATCTCGGAGCGAAAGTTGAGTAAGGTGTCTCTGCAGCTATTTCATTATTTAAGAGCAACCCAGGAATAAAGGGAGGTTATTATTGAAAATGGAAGTTGCAAAAAAGAAGAAAAACCAAAAAAAAGCTGGTGTAATACTACTGGTAATAGCAATAGTTTTGTCCCCATTTTTGCATGATCATTTTAATCCGTTAACTTTATTAATAACTACGATTATTATATATGCTATTGTCATGTTCATTGTTGGGCTGTTATCAAAAGAAGAAAAGTCTTAACCTTAAGACCGAAGGATCTTTATTTACCATCTTCCAGTATCTCGGAGCGCTGGTTCAATATTATGATACATAATTTTAGGAATTTATATATAAGAAGGAGATCTTCTAATGAATAAACGAATTAAAGAGGGTATTATCTCTGCACTCGTTTTTGCAGTCGTTGCTATTCTCTTTGGATATTTCAAATACGGAGAAATAAAATGGACAGTCGTAATAGGACTAATGATAGGCGGTTTTATTTCTTGGTACTTTATTATTCCTAAGATAAGTAAGCAAGGGGATGGAGAAAAATAGTAAATATATCTTGTTTTCGAGTCTTCCGCAAACTCGGAGCTTTAACTGAATAAGTCACCAAACAGGAGCTTGGAATATTCCAAGCTCCTGTTCTATATTCTTGTTTCTTGTTGCCAAAATCCCCCCTTGTTTTGGGAGATAAATTATACCCATTTTAACACCCTAAATTACAATCAAACAATAATTATTGTCCAGTGTTAATTTGCGCTGCGTTTTCCATTACATTTTTTACAGGAAAATGATGAAATTCCTTACCACATCAATGAAAAAAGAGTATCAAATTGACCTGCAATTTGATACTCATATAGCTATGCATTTTCACTTTTTGTACTTCAAAACTGAACTACTTACATACACTTGGAAGTGGTCTTATAGGACCTTAGTCATCAAATCGATAACCTGATCCCCATACGGTTATTATATAACGTGGAGCTGTGGTGTTTTTTTCCATTTTCTTTCGAATCTTTTTAATATGGACTGTAACAGTCGAATTATCTCCCATGGCATCTAACCCCCATATTTTTTCATACAAGTGCTCTTTTGAAAAAACTTGATTAGGTTGGGTGGCCATAAATTGCAGCAAGTCGAACTCTTTCGTTGTGAATGATACTTCTTCTCCTTCTAAAATTACTCGCCTCGATGTAGTGTTGATTTCCAATTCGCCAATATGAAGGACACCTTGTGGCGCCTCGTGTTGTACTAATCGTTCATATCTAGCTAAATGTGCCTTTACCCGGGCGACCAACTCTGTGGGGCTGAAGGGTTTCACAATAAAATCATCAGCACCAAGCCCGAATCCTCGTACTTTATCCACATCCTCATGTTTGGCGGTTACCATTAGGATTGGGATATCCGTTTTCTGGCGTATCTCTTTGCAAAGCTCATATCCGTTTATTGTAGGGAGCATTATATCTAATAAGATTAAATCAAATTGATTGTTTATTAGCCCATTCCGAGTGTCTTTTCCATCCGAAATAATGGTGACTTCATAGTTCTCTATTTCAAGAAAGTCTCGTTCTAATTCGGCAATTGTTTGGTCATCCTCTACAATTAAAATCTTTCTACTCATGCTAATCACCTGATTCCATAAATTTCTGAAGGGTAAACTTAATACTCAATCCACCTTCCGGAACATTTTCTGCCCAGATCTTGCCACCATGAGCTTCGATAATTTGAGCTGCGATAGATAGACCGAGTCCACTTCCGTCAATATGACGGGAAGACTCCCATTGATAAAAGCTCGAAAAAATGTCCTCTAATCTTTCCTCACGGACTCCTGGGCCATTATCGGTTACTACGATTTCTATTTGTCTTGGGTGATTCTTTATGGATACTTTCAAGTGGTTTTGGTCATTCTTTAGGTGTTTTAGGCTGTTGGAAATGATGTTTTCCATGACCCGTATCAGTTTATCTCGATCTACCTTTATTGATGAATTGATAACATCTGCAGTTAATGTTACTTGAATATTGTCCTCCTCAAGACTGTCCTGAATATCATCGAAATAATCCTTTATGAACTCTATTATGTTTACTTCATCAAAAAGAAAAGGTAGCTTATTCAAATCCAGCTTGGAATAAAGAAATAATTCTTCAATTAATCGATTCATGTAATTTGCTTTGGTGGAGATGATCTCAAGATATATTCTTTCTTTATCAGGGGTATCTGCTACCCCCACTTGAATTCCTTCTACGTATCCCAGAATTGAAGTCATTGGCGTTTTTAAATCATGGGAAATGTTTGCAAGTAGTCTTTTTCGATTATTTTCGTATTGGTCTCGCAATTTAATCGATTCCTTCAGCTGCTCCCGCATTTCATCGAATGAATGCACAAGCCGTCCTAGTTCATCTTTACTTCTGGGTTTCAACGAAAAGTCTAATGAACCCTGTTTGATTTTAGCTGAGGCTTGAGATAATTGTTTAATAGGTTGCAAAATACTTTTAGATGTATAGTAAGAGAGCAGCACGTTTGTAATAATTAAAAGGAGAATTAAACTCAAAAAGATTATTGGAAAAAAGGCACGGGCAGAACGAACAAATGACCGTTCACTATTTAACAGTAAAATGGAACCTTTACTTCCATCATCAAAATAAAAGTCATGTTGGTGAACAGCATATTGATTTCCTTCTAGCCAGGCAACAGGGTCGTAGCCTTCATTCCCAAACCTCGGTAAATCTTCTATTGAAATGTCATCAGTGGTATCCGTAGGATACAAAAGTTCTTGATTTTTAAGGACAATGATATCTATTGTGGCCATGTCTGTTTGCTTAGATATATTATCCATATATTCCTGATTGGATAGTTTATCTTGCTCAAGGGAGGATAGTCTGATCAGTTTGCTGACCACATCGGACTCTTGGGCCAATTGTTGTCCCCAGCTCCTATACTGCCCGCCCAATACTAAATTCAACAGGATAATAATGATAACAACTGGAAACAGAATCATCGCAGCATTTGAGAAGAAAAGACGTCTGCGGATCGACATAGGGATCTCCTTCGTAAGAAAGTTATTTCTCCTATAAAAGCTATTTATTAAAAGAGTAAAGAGTCATAAAGTTTTTAAACTATTTGTTAATGAACAGGGATAGGACAGCTATATACTCATCTTCCTCTTGTATAAGATAATATGATCAAACCCATCTTCAGCAAAAAGAAAAACACTGATAAACAGTGTTTTTCTTTAATACACCCGAATCGATTTAATTAACTTTGTGTTCTAGCACTTCACCTGTGTCATTTTTTTTCGTATGATTCAATAAAACGTCTTTAAGTTTTTTATGATATAAAACATAAGATCCAGCAATTACTGTATATCCGATGACGAAAACTATTAAATCACTCGTCAGTCCATCTACTAATATGGTTGAGTACATAGCCCCTGTCAAATCAAATGTTAAGCCCGCATAAGCCCACTCTTTAATACGCGAAAAACCAGGAATTAGAATCGCAACTACACCTAGTAATTTTGCAATACCAAGAAAGGGAAGAAGGTAAGCAGGATAGCCTAAATGGTTGAATAAAGCAACTGCCTCAGGATCGGAGTTAATATCAGGAATAGAACCGAAAAGCATTAATACTGACAACAGCCCTGTAAAAACCCAATAGGTAATGTTGATTTTCTTCAATTTTGGTTCCTCCTTGGTTAGCGAACTCTTAAACAATCAGGTACGCAATAGAAGGGGTTATCCTTGTATTAAATTTAAATGTTAAAGGGTAGTTTCAATTTTCGATAGGTCAACTCGTAGGTAATGCATCATCTAAAAAAGGGGGGATTGCGAATTATGGATTCCGCAATAGCCTTCCAAACATTGAAATACCAAGACATCATCTTGTCATACTGACTTTATGACCTTGAAATTATAATCTGCAATATGAGAAGAAACGACGTCACAATCTTCAGGTGAAGTGTTACGTAGTGTTGTGATGTTTGTGACTTTTGAATCAAGAAAATAGATATATAAAATTTTGCTTCTTCTTTGGTACTCTGATTAAATCACAGATGGGGGGGATTTTTAATTGGTAATTAATATTCCTCTTTTGATTTTAGTTATTTAACTTCTTTCAGACGCTCTTCTAGGCGATTCCAAGTTTCTGTGATCCCCTGCAGCATCCCCATATCCATGACTTTATTGAGGGCTGCCGAAGACTCATATTCTGTACGGCTAATTAGCTTGGTCTTGCCACCCATATCGATGAATTCCAAAGTGATCTCGGATGAAGGCATCGTTTCGTCAATATTACCATCGGCATCTGAGAAATAATCAGTGTAAGTAATCATCTCTGGTTCAATAATATCTTTGTAAATAACTTTTCCCCAAGACTCCATGCCATAATATTCTCCTTGATTCTGATCCATACATTTCATACAAAAATGCCATGTACCACCCGTTCGAAAATCAACGTGGCAAACTGGAAGTTCCCAACCATTAGGCCCCCACCAATGCTTGAGATGCTCAGGTTCTTTAAACATTTTAAACACGAGATCGCGGGGTGCATCGAAGTTACGCTCCAGTACTAGCATCTGATCATTCTCTACTCTAGATTTTAATTCATTGGTAGACATTTTGATTCTTCCCTCCAATTGTATAAACTTTCAAATTTAACTCTTCACCTGTACAGCAAATTCATTATTTTCATCATCGTCAAAGTTAAATACTTTTAGGGAAGTATCATTAGTATGTTTCAAACCTTTATGTCTTTACTTTAATTCTTGCTATACAAGTTATAGGAGTGGACCCTGCGAGATCCTTAATGGTTTTGCTCTCTAATCAAATTTAGTGTTTTTTTGTTGGACTGTCTGGACACTATTGAGATAATCTTCCAACCGATCCATCCGCGAATCCCAAATTCGACGGTAGGAGTCAAGCCACTCATCTATCTCTTGTAGTGGTTCTGGTCTTAGCTTATATATTCGACGATTTGCTAGCGGCTGAACCACAACAAGACCAGCTTCGGTCAAAACGCGAAGGTGTTTTGAAGTTTGAGACTGGTTTAGTTTTAACTTTCCCGCAATCTCCCCTACTGGTAGAGGTTCATCAAGTAGAAGGTCGACTATAGCAAGACGGTTGGGTTCGGCCAGTGCACTGAATGTTTGTACGTTCATGATGAATTTTCTCCTATCATGGGTATTTTTCATAAGTAGTGTAAGGTGTTACATTATAAATCACCCCCAAGTTCTTTCGCTTTAATCTGTTTCGCTTCTTGGTGTTAAGTCAAGTATTCCTTATTCGGAATATTCCCGTCAAGGAATATACAGGTATTTTCTCAAATCGGTATGAAATACCTATCTAAATGATTAAATGTTTGTTTCTTGATATCGTGTTTTCAAGAAAATCGGAGCTTATCTGTAATAAGATAGGCTCCTTTTCTGTGAACAAAAGATTGAGTTATTCGCGTTAATTTGAAATAATTGGCATTGGATATTTCCTTAGGATAGCTTTAGAGAATATTATACAAAAAATATTTGGGGGAGAGTATGAAAAGATTTATTTTAATAATTCCATTTGTATGTATTTTGTTTACTTTACTAGGATGCCAATCTGAAACAAAGGAGATGGTGGTACTAGATAAAATTACTAAAATCGCTGTTTCTAATTCAGAAGGTTTCGGCGGGCTAAATGAAAACTATATCTTTTCTTCACAAGAAAACAAAATAACATCTATTTTTGAAGGGACTATAGAACGATCAACATTGGTTAATAAGGAAATTTCTCAAGTAACTCCGGACTACGATATTCTAGTGGAGTATGAAAATCAAGATACTCAAGGTCTAAATCTTATACTTGGGAGTTCAGATCAAGAGAGCTACCTTACATACATTGGATACGAAGATAAGGTGTATAGAATTTCACGAAGTGACATTGAAATCGTAAGAGGGTTGTTAAAGAAGGGCACTTAATAAAAAACGAAAATAATTTAGTTGCCCTATGATCATTTAATTTTAAGGTGGATAAAATAGCTCGGTAGTTGGGGGTTGAAATGAGGAAAATCATACTAATAGGATTATTTCTACTAATTGTATTAGGAATATCCTCTTGTGGTCCATATAACCTGTTCAAAGATATTAATGAGGAAAATGGACTTAAAGAATTTGTTTCAAAAGATCACAAGTTTAAAGGTCAGGAAATTATAGAAATAGATTATAAGGGATCTGATACCTATTATATTCAAACAAAAGATGAGGAAAAAATAAGACATTATATCGTAATGAGATATCAAGCCTCTGTTATGAATGGACATTGGAAGGTTTTCGAACAGACCTCAATAGGATGTTACTATTAGGTTATTATGATGTTCCATTATCTCGGAGCGGTTCTGCAAGATCATAGCAGCGTAAACGTTGAATCTTAATCTTCATTCATTCGACGTAATTCCAACTGAGGTATTACGTCTTTTTAAAAGAATACGGTTGAGTATGTTAGTGTGGTTTGAAATAATTGGAATTGAGAAGGAGTGTGGTGATAATGGACCCGAAGAAATCACCTGAAAGGAACAGAGAGAAATTAAGACAAGAAGAGTTGAAAAGAAATCCTGCTGGGAACATAAATGATTCTTTCAATAGAGCTAATAATGGGGGATTAGTTGATTTAGTAGGTAGTTTAGGATGGAAGGGAACTTTAATTTTAATAGTTGCGATCACTATTGGTTTTATAATTTTTTCGTTGCTCTTCTAATTGTTCAACTACATTCATCTTCAATTAAGATACATCTCGATACCGATTCTTCTGTTATATCGGAGCATTTGCTTAAAAAAATAAGTGCTCCATATAGTTTAAAGTCAGATTGTGGAAGGGGTGAGTTAAACTGAAAATGTTAAACAAGGTTGGAGAGGAATATAGAAAAAGTAAGTTGTTTTTTGTTATTAAAGCTTTCTTATCCGTAATTACATTGTATTTCGCTGTTAGGGTTATGGTTATGTCTATATCTGCATTATTAAATTTTACTCCTTTAGCCAACAATATGAATTTATTGCTTTTTGGTATGCTCTTCTCTTTAGGCTTATCCAATTTAGTTAAGGTCATTGAAATGTTAATTTACAAGGAAAAAGAGTATTTCACTTTATTAATTGTAAGTACAATTTTTATTCTTGTTGTCCCCGTATTTATATTCCTGATCTAAGATGTTCGTTAACAATCGGGTGTAAGTCAAGAATATTGGATAAAGTCCTTTGTTCAGTTATCTCGGAGCATATTTGGAACAAGCTATACATAACCAATTTACAAAATGACAATAACAAATATAGGAGTCAGCATTTACCCTGACTCCTATATTTGTCTCTTCATCGGACCAGCTAAGGCGCCATTTGCTCAAAGGAGTTCTTTTTTGCTGTTTTTCAGATTGATAAAACAAGAATACAAATTGCTTATCCATTATGCAAACCTCTCTCTCCATAAATCATTTCCTATGAATTTGTATGAACTTTATAACGTTTATGGGGCGGTATAAATACTGGTTTACCACTCGTCCTTTCTAGAAAAAAAGGGGGGTGGTGACAAATCAATAGACAAACACCTAAAGTAATCCGAGGCGGTTCTTACTTATGTCATATAAAATTTTCAGAACTCTTAGTGATATGTAAAATACCAGCTTTCCTGATAATCAGGAAAGCTGGTATTTTTTTAACCGGATTTTTCCAACACCAACTTTTCTTCCTTTTCTTTAGCTGTTAATACACTGACGATTCCCATGATGATAAAGGCAGCAGCAGCACTGAGGAACATGGCAATGAAGATATTTCCAATCAAGTTGAGAGACGTAAAGGTGACATATAAGGAAGCACCTGTAACCACAGCGGCGATGGCGCCATAGTTATTGGCAAGGTTCCAGAAATACCCGAGCGTAATCGGAGCGATGATGCCGGATATGATCGCGGAAAAGCTGAATTGAATCAGAAATGCCAACGACTCTGGTCGTTCTAATGAGAAGTAGAGGGACAGGAGTCCGACAACAATCAGTGATCCCTTCGCAACGTTCAACGATTTGTTGTCAAGTTCTTGTGCGGACATTTTCCTTGATGACAGGATCGGTGCGACAACGCGGTACAAATCGTTGCCGATACTAGTAGTGATTCCTAGATACAGACTGTCCGTACTGGATAAAATCGCTGAGATGATTCCGACGATCATGATGGCTGCGATGATACTCGGAAAGGCTTCTATCACATAGATTGGAATCGCCGCATCGGCACTTTGTAAGCTTGGGAAAAGTACGCGGGCAGCAAGTCCACCGAGGACCATCAGAGTAGAAATGACGCATAGTACCAACCCTGCGGATAACGTGAATGGAGCCAAGTCTTTCTCTTTTTCAATCGACAGTACTTTGTTCAACAGGTGTGGCATTAAAACGAAACTGAATAGAAGGAACTGTACGGCCATGATTGCGAGAGCACTGTTATATGGACCGCTGTCAGCAATAGCGGCAGTCAGGTTCGGGTCGATGGCATGCAAGCGATCGGTCAGTACACCGAATACGTTCCATCCTCCACCAATGGTCCAGAAAAAGGAAACGACGATGAAGATAGAGGTGATTGCCATAAGAATTCCCTGGATGCCGTCGGTGATCATTTGTGCGAAGGCACCACCAAGACCTATGTAAAGAATCGTAATGGCAACACCGATAATGATGCCCCAGAAATATGGAATACCGATGACGGTTTCAAAAATGGTCGCAAGTCCGACGTTTTGTCCGACGATATAATAGACATTGAATAAGATCAGTAAAGAGACTATTGCTTGCAAGGCTTTTGAGTTATAACGTTTTCCAAGCCACTCCGGGAGTGTCGAGACATGGCCGAATTTTTTACCGTAACGCCAGAACGTTTTGGCAAAAAGAAGAAGTCCGACCCAGGAAACACCAAAGCAACCAAGGGTGTACCAGAGCACGGCGGTACCGTGTTCGTAGGCGAGACCCGGGACCCCGATGAATAGGTTGGCACTGGCGTAAGAGGTGGCAAAACTTGCACCAACAAGCCAGGGACTGACTTTCCCCCGGGCTGTAGCAAAACCGGCCATCGATCGGCTATGGGCTTGGCCTTTTTTACCCACCCATGTTACAGCAGCAAAGTATACGGTCAATAAAAGGATGACTGTCCATAGTAGAACACTGGAACTCGTAAGCATCTTTTATCGTTCTCCTTTCTTCGTGGTGTAAAAATTCTTCCATATAAGCAACCCGAGTAACCAGAATAAGGCGATAGCTATGAAGTAAGTTAGTATCATATCTTTTCCTCCTGTGTTTTGAAGAATGGCAATGGATGTGGACCGATTTCATTGATCTCCACTTCGACTTTCATGTTATAGGTTAAGGCAGCTTCCTCGATCAATAAATGAGTCAATAGAGAAGGCCCTTCTTCAAGCGAGACGACGCCGACAACATACGGGGTATGCTCTTGCCATGCGGGATGTCCGGCCCGGTGGATTACGCTCCAAGTTTTCAGCCTCCCACGGCCTGAAGCTTTTTTCCATGTTAGTGAGTGATGGAAACAGTGGGGACAGTGCTCGCGAGGATAAAATAACCACTGCTCACACTTGTCACATTGCTGAAGACGGAGATGTCCTGCTTTGATACTTTCCCAGAATGGTTCACTGACAGGAGTAATGGTAGGACCTGGCAAGGATATGTTTTGAAATTCGGTCATCGTTCTCCTCCTAACACAACGGCAGTCGTTTCACTTAATGTGGCTCCGTTTCCTGTCACAAGAGCCTTTCTGGCATCAGGGATTTGCCTGTTTCCAGCTTCGCCTCTCAATTGATGGACGGCTTCCACGACATGGGACATTCCGCCTGCTAAGTCCGCTTGACCGAAGCCCAACTGGCCGCCATGTGTGTTTAATGGGAAATCTCCGTCATGGCCGAAACTATGGTTTTTCACAAAATCCCCGAACCCTCCAGGTTTACATAGACCAGCACTCTCAAGGGTGGCGGCAACGACACTTGTATAACAGTCATATAAAGAGTAGAGGTCGATGTTTTCAATATTCGTCTGTGCCTGGTCAAGCGCCCTCGGTATCGAATAGTTGAATGGCAAGCTGTCTAGGCTTGGTGCCTGGCTCACAGCCCGGTGAGTGATTTTTTCACCAGCTCCTTTCAGGTAAACCGGTTTATGCTTACCTTTTGATGCTTTTTCCGCAGATGTCATGACGACTGCTGCTCCACCGGCGACAGGCATGACGATTTCAAGCAGGTGAAGCGGATCGGCAATGATCGGAGAGGCGAGAATATCTTCAACTTCGATTGGATTCCCATAAAAAATGGCATCCGTGTTCAACTGGGCATTTTTCCGTGCCCAATAGGCGATTCTTGCAAATTCTTCCTGGGTGGATCCGTACTCTTCCATATGCTGTCTTTTCAATAAAGCATATGAAGTGTTGGCCCCCGAGGCACCGAAAGGAACGTCAAATTCGCGGATCGGATTGCGGTTCGGGGATCGCAATGTTTCCCCTTTTTCATTTTTGTTTGCTAAGACACAAACGACGGTTTCGCACATTCCTGCCTGGATGGCTGCAGCTGCTCTCCAGATCATCCCCGGCCCGGTCGCTCCCCCGAGATCCACTGTATTGGACATAGTGGGATCGATTCCGAGATATTCAGAAACTGTTGCCGGCACATGTTGTGGTGTCTCCCCGACTTGTGGTCCGACGAGGAGACCATCGACGTCTTCCTTGGAGATGCCTGCATCCTGAAGAGCGAGGCGGACGGATTCTGCAATCAAACTTAATGTTGTTTCTCCTGTAGAATAACGGACGGGCTTCAGCTCACCGATTCCTATGATGGCCCCCTGTGTTTGGCTTGCCATTACACGAACTCCTTTTCTGATAGCTTGCGAAATGATTGTAAAACAGATGGATTCCTTAATGATGCTTCATTTTTCACTTCATTTCCTGAAGCGGCTGTTTTCGCTGCTCCTTCGACTTTTTTTCCATTGTTGGTATGTGGGATTTCCTCCACTTGATAAATTCGCTTCGGTACGTGGCGTGGAGAAGCTTTAGCCCGAATTTGCTGGCGTATTTCTTTTGCTAAGTCTTCCGTAAGTTGTTCTGTGACTACACATAGGACGATTTCTTCGTCATGATCTTTCGGTAATCCGAATACGACGGAATCCTTTATTTCTTTGATGTGCTCCACGACACGGTAAATTTCTGCCGTACCGATCCTGACGCCACCTGGATTCAATGTCGTATCAGCACGCCCATAAATGATAAGTGATTGGTCGATGGTTTGTTCTGCTAAGTCCCCATGTGTCCAAATTCCTGACCGTTTGGAAAAATAACTCTTCCGGTAGCGTTCCTCTCCACCTTCGCCGAAAAAGGTGAGCGGCATGCTCGGGAATGGTTGGGTACACACAAGGTCGCCTTTTTCTGCATATACAGATGCCCCTCGCTCATCCAATACATCAACCGCCATTCCCAACGCTTTGCAGGCGATTTCGCCTCGTTTCACGGGTAGTACTGGAGCTCCCATCACAAAGCAGCCGATAATTTCTGTTCCGCCAGAAATGGAAGCAAGGAACAAATCCTTTTTTATCGTTTGAAAAACCCAATCGTATTGCTCTGGAGCTAATGGGGCGCCGCATGATAACAGACTTTTCAATGAACCGAGCGAATGACTACTTTTCAGGTCGACATCTGCTTTCATCAATGTATCTAAATACTTAGGACTTGTGCCGAAATGGGTGACTCCGACTTCATCGGCAATGTCCCACAAATGGGAGAGGGAATCTTGCCTGACGGGAGAGCCATCATACAACAGGATGGCCGCTTCACTGGCTAACCCGGAAACGAGCCATGGATACATCATCCAGGCTGTATTGGTATACCAAAACAACACATCATTTTGCTGGACGTCGCAATGGAGCTGGTGTTCTTTCACATGTTGAAGGAGGGTCCCGCCGACAGAATGGACGATTGCTTTCGGAAGTCCTGTCGTTCCAGATGTATATAAAATATATAAGGGGTGCTCAAAAGGAACAGGTTGGAATGTCGGCTTTTTTGCATCGTTGTCACAAAGCTGGTTCCACGAAAGAGATTCAACCCCTTCAATCGAAGCAACCCCTTCGAGCGTTATGATTGCGGATAGTCCTACCAGGTTTTCCGTCATTTGCTTGATTTTGTCCTCAATATGATATGGCTTTTGCTTATAGTGATAGGAGAGGGTAGCGATCAATACTTTTGGTTTCACCTGCCCGATTCGATCAACGATTCCTTTTGTTCCGAAGTCAGGAGAACAGGACGTCCATGTGGCTCCGAGCGAAGTGGTCGCTAACAAAGCCACCAACCCTTGAATATCGTTTGTGGTGACGCCGGCAACACAATCGCCTTTTTGTACACCTAGTCGTTTTAACCCTTCCTGGGCTCTCGCTACGGATTGCCTTAGCTCTCCCAAATTGATACTCCGGCGGACGCCTGTCTCATTCGCTTCATAGGCAGCAATCCGATCAAGAGAACCACGCAATAAATTTTCAGCGAAATTCAATTCTGCTTCAGGGAACCATTTGCTATCTGGCATTGAATCGGAAGGGAGAAACACACGATCACCCTTTTCCCCAATGATTCCTGCATAATCCCATACTCCTGACCAAAATTCAGCCAGTTGGGAAATGGACCAGCGGTGGAACCGTTCATAAGGAAAAAGGGACTGGCCGGTATAATCGGCAAAAGCTTTGATGTGTGATTGGTCTATTCTTTCGCTCGACGGTTCCCATACAAAAGGGGAACGTTGAGTTGTTGTTGATGTAGGCATTGGATTTGTCTCCTTTCGAGTTATAAATAAGGAACTTCAATCAAAATTGCCATTCCCTGTCCACCACCACCGCAAAGGGAAGCGATGCCTTTTCCACCACCCCGCCGTTTCAGTTCGTGGGCAAGTGTCAAAACCAGCCGGAATCCTGTGCCACCTAATGGGTGACCAAGAGCGATGGCACCACCGTTGACATTGACACGATCATAATCGATGCCAAGATCACGGCAGCTTGCGATGACGACACTGGCAAATGCTTCATTGATTTCAAATAGATCAATATCATCTGTAGTCAAAAGGTGTCTATCTAATAGTTCTTTGATCGCTTGCGATGGTTTTGTTTGTAAGCTCGGATCTGGCCCTGCAATTTCTGACCAACTGATTACTTCCGCCAGCGGCTCCTGGCCGAGTGATTCCGCTTTCTCTTTTGTGGTCACGATGCCAATGCTCGCTCCGTCCGTCATCTGAGATGCATTCCC
The DNA here is from genome assembly GCF_030547345.1 of Anaerobacillus sp. 1_MG-2023. NCBI lineage: Bacteria > Bacillati > Bacillota > Bacilli > Caryophanales > Bacillaceae > Anaerobacillus > Anaerobacillus sp. 1_MG-2023. The sequence continues at coordinate 481,688 of NZ_JAUORD010000002.1, forward strand.
TGCTGTAATCGTGCCTTCGTTTGAAAAGGCGGGAGAAAGGCTGGCTAACTTTTCTGCTGTCGTTCCTTTACGGATGCCTTCATCTTCTGCAAGTAGACCGGAAATAGGATCTATTTCTGGTTGGAAAAATCCCTTTTCCTGAGCATTAGATGCTCGATGCTGGGAAAGAGCTGCATACTCATCTTGTTCCGCGCGACTTATTTCGAAGGATCGGTTTTTCTCATCCGTAAGAGCTCCCATCGAAACATCACTCAAAGCGCACCACAAACCGTCGTTCAGTAACGTATCTCTAAGCAGGGCATGACTAAGGCCTGAAGAAGCACGCACAGGAGCGGTATGAGGAGCGTTCGTCATCGAGTCAAAACCGCCGACAATGTATAATTCACCTTCATTGAAATGCATTCTCCGGGAGGCATCCGCAATTGTAGCGATTCCGCCTAAACAAACATTGTTCAATGTGATGGCGGGTGTACCGATATCGACTCCTGCCTGATAAGCAACTTGTCTGGCAGGATTTTGCCCGCCCCCAGCCTGGATCACTTGTGCCAGCAGTACGCCATCCGCCTGTTTTGCAACCGGGTTTTTTTCTAACAGAGCGCTTAGCGCATTCGTACCAAGCTCTGCTGCTGATAGCTTTTTCAATGCTCCTTTCCATTTTCCGAATGGGGTACGGATTCCATCTAACAGAACGGTTTTCATATATGTAACAACTCCTTTTTTCAAATAGAACGAGCCCTCTTCACTAAAAAACAAGAAGAGGGCTCTTAGCTCTTCTTATCTTTCAGGATTATCTCCTGCAGGAATTAGCACCTTATCAAGCGCATGCTTGATGGTTGCCGGGCGTCAACGGGCCAGTCCCTCTGCCTCTCTGGATAAGAATGATTATTCAATTGGAAAATATAAAACCTCTCTATCAGTGAAATAGAGAGGTTAAGAGATTTAGGATTCTCTTATCTTCCTGAGCATTAACTCAGTAGGATTTGGCACCATGCTAGGAGTATAGCGGTTGCCGGGTTTCACAGGGCCAGTCCCTCCACCTCTCTGGATAAGAATGTTATTTCGTTGTTTAATTAAGTGTCATGTTAGCAAGGTGAAGGATTTCTGTCAATATATTTGATGAAAAAGTTAGAAAATTTATTTTATTTTGATTGGTTTGACAATCTTCTATAGAAATGTTCTGGTGCCTACCTTCATAGCCGTCAATGTAAGAGGAAAGTTTAAGACAAAGTATTATTTACAATTATAATAAAAGCGGTCTAATTCGTTGTGTTTAATTTTTACCAGTTGGGGACATGTATGAATAAGCATACTGTATCTCTTTTATTTTTCTCTGAACTTAAGCAGCTTTCTTTAATGTTTTTTATACGTTAATTGAATGGTGTTAAAGGCGGTGGGCGGGCCATATCGGTGTTAGGAAGTTGTTGAATGGAAAGAGAGGGGTGTTTACTAGAAAAAACTCGAAAATAATCAAGTATGGCTATTTATCGTGATGTTGGTTATGGCGGCCATTTGGATTTCTCATGCCTGGATATGCTGGAAATTTAGGATCGATCATGTCTATCATTATCGCTAAATTGATGTATAGTATGTTTTCTAAGACTCTATTTACATCATTAAAAGAAGCGTTTTCGCCTTATTACTACAAATCGTAGCGAAAAGGAGAGCCTTAGGAAATTATCTATGTTGATGACTCGAATGATCTATGTCACCTTTAAAATAAATGATTCATTCGGAAAGATGCTTTGGGTCAGAGGATTAATAACTTACTTTGTCACAGGGTTCGCTTGTGCCTTAGTGTATTTTCTATAATCCATTTTAAAGGTTGATCAGCATCAAATATTAGAAGCATAACGGTATTCCATAATCTCGGAACAATTCTGTAATATCATATCAGGGTATGTTAAAGAATGATCTTGATTAATAGGGCGTGATTCCGTACTACGGAATTACGTCTTTTTCTTTAAAGTAAAGGTTGAGTAAGTGAGTGGGTTTTGAAATAATTGGAACAATGTTGAACTGGAAAGGGAGGGAATACCTTGGAAATAAGACTCGAGTCAATCGCTGGCGTGTTAAACGATTTGAATGGAACATTAAGTGTAACTAATATTTTGCTAGGCATAATAACAGTTATCCTTGCATCACAATTGTTTATCACCTTACGGAATAATAGAAAAAAATAACCAAAGGATATTCTAGTGTTTATTACTTCATTGAGTATTCAGCTATATCGGAGGAATTGTTTAATAGAGCATTAGCCCTTTATTACATAAGCAAAAGTAGTATCAGTGGTTTAACCTATTTAACTGACAGGGCAGTAATCTTTAATAAGTAAAATGGGTTATCATTTAAGTGAATATATAAGGAGGTATAGTAATGTGGGCAATATTAGGGGTCATTGCCGTAGTAGTAACTGTTATAAACCTTTCTTTGTATGCAGCAGGAAAGGATTATAAGCTTGCTATGGCGATGGCATTATCATTTACAGCATTAACAATTTGTGCAGATTACAGTTATCTAAATGGGTGGATAAAAGCAGAAGATTGGGCGGCTTTATCGGATGTAGTACCTGGTATGGCAAGGGCATTTTGGTTATTGACAATTGTTTCTATCTCACTAAATATAGCACCTATATTTTTAGAACGAATACGTAAGAAATAATGACTTAATATGACATCATACAATCAATATTCAACTATTGTGTAAGTCTTTATGTATAACTAGAGGGGTTTAAGTACAAGAACAGTAAGAGATATCTCGAATTCGAGTCTTACGTAAACTCGGAGCTATACCGTCAGGAGGAATAAAATGTTTAAGGCTAAAAAAATGAACTTAATATACGGTTTATTGTTAATAATCTTATCACTAAGATCACTAGGATATATTTTAAAAGCTGAATATGGTTTGTTAGGATTACATATTATCGTTTTTTCTTTATGTCTACCTGGAGGTATTTATTACATCTATTCAACTTTATTAAATAAAGAACGAAATCCATAATCTCGGAGCTTATCTGTAATAGGATAGTTTTTTTTGTAAAATAAATTATTGAGTTATTTACGCTCCTTTAAAACAATTGGAATAGAGTTTTAGATATTGAACTGAAGGTATAAAAGGTGGAATGAAGATGAAAGGATTATTGATTTCAATATTTACTTTTATAATAGTTTGGGCATTATATGGGGTATTTTTCAATGACTTTGAAGAGAATATTTTATTTCTTACAATAGTAGGGTGTAGACGTCAAGTTGAATTTTACACTTTCTGCTCGTTTCCTTTTTACACTTCTGCTGAAAAAATGCTTTTCCGATT
>NZ_JAUORD010000020.1:0-53041 GCF_030547345.1 Anaerobacillus sp. 1_MG-2023
ACACGGAAGTTAAGCTCTTCAGCGCCGATGGTAGTTGGGGGATCTCCCCCTGCAAGAGTAGGACGTCGCTGGGCAACATAAGAGAAGCGAGAGACCTGAGGGTTTCTCGCTTTTTTGTATGGTTTTTTTACGTTCGCGGAATTAATCTCAAATTCGCGGAATTATTATGGAAAAGCGCGGAAAAAATCCGAAATTCGCGGAAATATCTAAAATGTAGCGGAATAAAATTCGTATCTTCTTTTACCTTCTTAAGCTACAAGGATAATATACCTATGAAATTTCCTTTCTTTTTTAAAATCACTGACACGGGATAAGTTAAAGGCACATATCCATAGAAAGAAGAAAAAAATAGGCTGAAATGAAGTGAATCGGTATAGATCCACTATAATTGGGCAAAGCTTTTACCATGGAGGTGGGAAGATGGAGAAGAGAATTAGGCATAGCTTAAGTGAGTGCTGTCTTGTTTGCGAAGAACACAGTTTAAAAGGTATTCATATTTGCGACCGATTTATTTGTTATGAGTGTGAGCGAAAGGTAATTCAAACAGATACCAGTCATGAAAACTATCAATTTTATCTTGAAAAACTACGAAAACTACGACTTAGTCGATTAGCATAAGCAGATAGCTGTTTTATAGGCTATCTGCTTTTTTACGTATGAATGTGAAGCAGCAGTAAGTAGGAAAAAACGATACAGATTTGCTTGACCCTTTACTTCTCCGAAAGTCTAGATAATGATAGAATACTAGTATAAGCAATGAATCTTCGATAGATAGAAGTTGGTTTTATGAATAAAGCAGATCAAGCACCTTTATATGAAGCATTAATTATGTGGAAGGATCAGAACCCCCTCTCATTTCATGTACCAGGTCATAAAAACGGTTCGGTCTTTTCAACTTATAGAAGTGCAGATAACTCATTTAAAGAAATATTGAATATAGATGCTACAGAACTTTCGGGACTAGATGATCTTCATCATGCAGACGGTCCAATTAAGAAGGCAGAGCAGCTTACTGCTGATCTTTATGGAAGTGTTGAAAGCCGCTTTTTGGTAGGGGGATCTTCAGCTGGTAACCTCGCGATGATCATGGCATTATGTTCTGAAGGGGACATTGTTCTTGTTCAGAAGAACTGTCACAAATCAGTACTAAATGGACTTCGCTTATCGAAAGCACACCCTATTTTTCTTAATCCATCCATTGATGAGGAAAGTCAGGTCTCCACAGGTGTGTCAGTCGATCTCATCCATCGAGCGATAACAAAATATAAAAATATTAAAGCAATCGTACTGACAAACCCAAATTATTACGGAATGACGAATGATCTAAAACCGATCATTTCTTATGCTCATCAGAAAGGAATTCCGGTTCTTGTTGATGAAGCACACGGAGCACATTTTGTAAAAGAAAGGTTTTTTCCTGAAAGTGCTTTGAAACTAGGAGCAGATGTTGTTGTTCAATCAGCACATAAAACACTCCCTGCCATGACGATGGGCTCATACTTACATATAGGTGATCCGAAATATAGGAATGCAATAAACGATTATTTACAAGTCTTTCAATCAAGCAGCCCTTCATACCCGATCATGGCTTCGCTCGATTTAGCAAGACACTATATTTCTTCACTTCCTGATAAACAACTTGGTCAAATTTTAGAAGAGATTCTTCAGTTTAAGCACCGGCTGAATAAGATTCCTGGTATAAACGTTATTGGAGATGTAAGTCATGCTTATAAGCAGATTGATCCAATAAAAATAACGGTCCAGTTATCTGGCACCTCAGGATATGATTTGGCAAAAAAGCTTGAGAATGAAGGTATATTTGTTGAGCTTAGTGACCCATTAAACATTTTGCTCATTTGTCCCATAGCATTTAATGGTGAGGCTTATGAACGAACGTTACAGGCATTTGAAAGGATTGCAGTTCATAGGGATGAAGCCACATTTAGAATATCTATGAATCAGTTGAATCATGAAGAGATAACATTTCCTGCTTATTCTTTTGCGAAGTTGGAAACGATGAATACCAATACAGTTAGTATTAGAAACGCTGTTGGTTTAATTGCAGCGAAAGCCATTATCCCCTATCCCCCAGGAATTCCTATCGTTCTGCCAGGGGAGCGCATAACTTTAGGTAAGATCCAACTAGTAGAAACAGTGTTGAATGGCGGAGGACACATACAGGGGATGAATGGTGAGATGATTGAGATTGCAATAGAAGAGGAGTAGGGCATTGAAAGGATTATTTATAACATTTGAAGGACCGGATGGCGCAGGTAAGTCAACACAGGTTCAGAAACTAGCCGATTATTTAAACGAAGAAGGCATTCGTTTTATTCATACAAGAGAGCCAGGTGGTACAGCTATAAGCGATCAAATTAGATCTTTGATCCTTAATCCAGAACATGAAGAGATGGTGGATGAGACGGAAGTGCTTCTTTATGCTTCATCCCGAGCTCAGCATGTGAGAGAAAAGATTCTGCCAGCATTAAATGAAGGATATCTTGTACTATGTGATCGCTTTGTTGATGCATCAGTTGCTTATCAGGGGGTTGGCCTTGGACTAGATGTAGAAACGATAAAGGTCATCAATGAATTTGCAACAGGAGGGCTAACACCTGATCGAAGCTATATGATTGATCTTCCTGTTTCTGTTGGTAAAGAAAGAATGGCAGCAAGAAATCAACTTGATCGAATTGAACAAAAAGGAACAGCTTATCATGAAAAAGTGAGAGAAGCTTTTCTGGAATTATATAAAAATAATAATGAACGGATTCATTTGATCGATGGTGAAAATGCTGTGGATGAGATTTTTTCTTCAATAAAAAAGGATTTTACAGTGTTGTGGGATAACTATTGTAGTAATAACTAATTGACGGGTGCATGCTTGCCGCCCGGGGAGGGATATACATGAAACTAGTAATGGCTGTCGTTCAGGATAAGGATAGCAATCGGTTATCCAACGCCCTGGTCGATCATAATTTCCAGGCGACAAAGCTTGCGACTACAGGTGGGTTTTTACGTGCAGGAAATACGACATTTCTAGTAGGTACGGAAGATCATCGTGTACAAAAGCTTCTTGATATTATTAAAGACAATTGTCAGAGTAGAGAACAGATGGTGGCACCGGTCTCTCCGATGGGAGGAAATGCAGATTCTTATGTACCGTATCCTGTTGAAGTGTCAGTTGGAGGAGCAACGGTATTTGTACTTCCAGTAGAGGCCTTCCATCATTTTTAATATGCACGGTAGGATGAGTGATAGCAATGACAGATTGGAATGAATTAAAAGACCGGCAACCCACGGTTGTTAGAATGGTCATAAATAGTTTCAAGAAAGAACGTCTTTCTCATGCGTATTTATTTGACGGTGGGGCAGGAACAGGCAAAAAAGATATTGCTGTTCATATGGCGAAAACGTATTTTTGTCAGGAAAGAACGGGTATCGATCCGTGTCAAAACTGCAGAGACTGTAAAAGGATTGATTCTGGAAATCATCCCGATCTACATCTCCTAGAACCTGATGGACAATCGATTAAAATCGATCAAATTCGTAAGCTTCAGAAGGAATTCTCTTATCTTGGGGTAGAATCTCGAAAGAAAGTTTATATATTGAATCATTCAGATCGAATGACAACTCAAGCTGCTAATAGTTTACTTAAATTTCTTGAAGAGCCAGGACAAATGACGATGGCTATTCTCTTAACAGAGCAAAAGCAGCATATTCTATCCACGATTTATTCGAGGTGCCAGGTTATTACATTTCAACCCCTTTCAACAAATGGGGTGGAACAAGCCTTAGTGAATGACGGAGTAACACCACACCTTGCTAAATTAGCTGCTCAATTAACGAATGATCAGCGTGCAGCAAAGGAGTTGGCGCTTGATGAGTGGTTTGCACAGGCTAGAGCGATAGTGATACAATTGACTGAAGAGTTGAAGGAAAGACCTCATCAGGTTTTCCTAACGATCCATGACAAATGGCTAGCTCATTTTAAGGATAAAACGCAGCAGGATATGGGACTTAATCTTATGCTTTTTTGGTATAAGGATATAATGAAAATACAACTGCAGGATAATCGGATTGTCTATGCAGATCAGAAGGATAAGCTCGAACGTTATGCCCTTCAATTCGGAAGAAAGAAGATAAGTCAGCATATGATGGCGATACTTGATGCCAAAAGACGTCTGAGTGCAAACACAAACCCGCAGTTTGTGATGGAACAGCTAGTACTCAGGTTACGGGAGGGATAAGTTTGTGTATGAAGTAGTTGGCGTTCGCTTTAAGAAAGCGGGGAAGATCTATTACTTTGATCCGAGTAGCCTCCAGGTGTCCAACAAAGAATTTGTTATCGTGGAGACTGCAAGAGGGGTTGAATTTGGCAAAGTCGTATTAGCAAACAAGCAAGTTGATGAAGAGGATGTTGTACTTCCTCTCAAGAAAGTAATTCGCATAGCTGATGAAAAAGATCGCCTTGCTGTAGAAGATAATAAACACGCAGCTGAAGAAGCTTTTGAAGTGTGTGTTTCTAAAATTGAAGAGTACAAGCTTGATATGAAGCTTGTTGATGTTGAATATACATTTGATCGGAATAAGATCATCTTTTACTTTACAGCAGATGGAAGAGTAGATTTCCGCGAACTTGTGAAAGGGCTCGCATCCATCTTTAGAACAAGAATTGAACTTCGTCAGATTGGTGTCAGAGATGAAGCGAAGATGCTTGGTGGAATTGGACCATGTGGCCGAATGCTTTGTTGCTCAACATGGCTTGGCGATTTTGAACCTGTTTCGATTAAGATGGCGAAAGATCAAAATCTATCTTTAAATCCTGCTAAAATTTCTGGACTTTGCGGCAGGTTAATGTGCTGCTTGAAATATGAGAACGATGCATACGAATCCGGTAAAAAAGAGCTTCCAGACGTTGGGAAGACGATTCAAACCGGACAAGGTAAAGGAAAAGTTGTTGGGTTGAATATATTGGAACGTCTTGTTCAGGTCGAATTATTTGAACTCAACCGCGTGACAGAATATACGCTTGATGAATTGATACAAGACGGCGCAGTATCTACGCAAGCCACAGATTGATTGAGGTGGAACGGAAGTGGAGAAAAAAGAAGTTTTTTCACGTGTAAGCTCAATGGAAGAACAGATTGGTGACTTATACAAACAATTAGGCGAACTAAAAGAACATCTTGCAGGACTGCTGGAAGAAAATCACCATCTCGAAATTGAGAATCACCACTTGCGAGAGCGGTTAGAACAAACTTCCGAGCCGAAGAGTCATTCATCTGGCAAAAAGAAGCGCGGTAAACCAGAAGTTGGAGAAGGGTATGATAATCTTGCGAGATTATATCAAGAAGGTTTCCATATTTGTAATCTCCATTATGGTAGCATCCGGACAGAGGGAGATTGTCTTTTCTGCTTGTCGTTCTTAAATAAAAAGTAGTGATTTGGTCTTTCCACATCTGGAAAGACCTTTTTTACAATTATATAATTTGTTCACTAAAGAATTAAAATAGATAGGAGAAAAGCATCATGCATTTATATGATGATGAACGGATTGACTACATCATTGAAAATGAATTAAGAATTATTCAAAGCCCAACGGTATTTTCTTTTTCTCTAGATGCCGTTCTACTTGCACGATTTGCCTGGGTGCCGATAAAACGTGGTAAAATAATTGATCTTTGTACAGGTAATGGCATTATTCCACTTCTATTATCGAGAAGAAGTCAGGTTCCGATTGACGCGGTCGAAATTCAAGATCGGCTATATGATATGGGGACGAGAAGTGTGGATTTAAATGACCTTAATAATCAGCTTACCCTACATCATGGGGATATTCGGGACCTACCTGCTAGATTATTAAAGGAATCTTATGATGCAGTAACATGCAACCCACCCTATTTTCAAAGTCAGCGAAATGAACAGCGTAATCTAAATGAACACCTTACCATCGCCCGACATGAAGTTATGTGTACTCTCGAAGATGTTATTCAATCTTGCAGTCGTTTAGCGAAACAGGGTGGGAAGGTATCACTGGTTCATCGTCCTGAGAGGTTACTTGATATTGTGACGCTAATGAGAAAATACCGTGTTGAACCTAAGAGAATGCAGCTCGTTTATCCGAAAGCTGGTAAAGAAGCAAATACGCTATTAATTGAAGGAATTAAAGATGGGAAGCCTGATTTAAAAGTGTTGCCGCCGTTCATCGTTTATCAGAAAGATAATACATATAGTGACGAGATGAGAAATGTTTATGAAGAACTATAGTCATTTTGTTTATATGCTCGAATGTCGAGATGGTAGTTATTATACAGGCTATACGACGGACTTATCTCATCGATTAGCTCAACATGAATGTGGAAAAGGTGCAAAATATACGAGGGGGAGAGGTCCACTACGACTCGTTTATCAAGCAGAATATGAGACAAAAAGTAAAGCAATGCAAGAAGAATATCGAATCAAACAACTATCTCGTATTCAAAAAGAAAAGATAATAAAAGAAAAGAGGCAAGTTCATGTGGAGTCAGAAGAGTTACAAAAAGAGCGAGACAGGTAAACTTTATCTCGTACCTACCCCTATCGGAAACCTGAATGATATGACTTTCCGCGCTATTCAGACGTTAAAAGACGTAGATCTTATTGCTGCAGAAGATACAAGACAATCCAAAAAGCTAACGAATCATTTTGAAATTGAGACACGGTTGATTAGCTATCATGAACATAACAAGGAATCGAGTGGATATAAACTTCTGGAGCGATTAAGGGGAGGACAAAGTATTGCCCTTATTAGCGATGCTGGAATGCCCGCTATTTCAGATCCTGGTTATGAAATTGTGTCGGCATGTGTGGCAGAGGAAATCCCTGTTATTCCATTACCGGGTGCGAATGCAGCAATTACTGCTCTTGTGGCATCAGGTTTGCCAACACAGCATTTCTATTATTATGGTTTTTTATCTAGACAAAGGAAAGAGCGGAAAATTGAATTACAACAGCTAAAAACAATTCCTTCACCAGTTCTATTCTACGAGGCTCCTCATCGCTTAAAAGAAATGATGAAAGCGGTTCTTGAAGTTCTGGGAAACAGAGAAATTATTATAGCAAGAGAATTAACGAAAAAATATGAAGAGTTTATTAGGGGATCAGTTGAAGAGGTGCTTCGCTGGTGTGAAGAAAATGAAATCCGTGGTGAATTTTGTGTGATCGTCGAAGGTGGAATATCCGAAGAAGTGAATGAAGAGCTTTGGTGGGAAGATTTCACTTTACGAGATCATGTAGAACACTATATTAATGACGGAATGAAAAGTAAGGATGCGATCAAACAAGTGTCGCTTGATCGTGAGCTACCCAAAAGAGAAGTGTATCAGGCTTATCATGTAGAATCTTAGAGTACAAAAAAAGCTCCTGCCTATATTGGCAGGAGCTTTTCTATACGTTCATTATTTAGCAAGAGCTTTTTGGATTTCTTCCAATACTTGCTCCGCACCTTCGCGACTAAGGATTAGTTTGCCGTTACCAATGGCAAGATTGTCATCGGATACTTCACCAGTTACCTGGCAAGTCATGTTAGGCTTATACTTTTTTAGGATGATGCGCTCATCGTCAACGTAGATTTCAAGAGCGTCCTTTTCAGCAATACCAAGTGTACGGCGTAGTTCGATCGGAATAACAACACGGCCAAGCTCGTCAACTTTACGTACAATACCAGTAGATTTCATGTTTTATACTCCCCTATTCCCATTTTTTTATTAATTACGTCAGGATTCGACAAATTTCTCTATTTATGTTCTATATAATACCAGTGTTTCCCATAAGCGTCAATCCTTTTAATTGGGTAAATATTTCCTATAATAGGTTTGTTACGGGATTCGAAGTACTATATTATTACCAAAACCTGACTTCCTTAAATAAATGATTCGACAATTTTCTTGTAAATCCTTCGACATTAATTGTAAATTTGTGTAGGTTACGCGATTTAAGCTCCGCTTCCTTGCATTTCTTCCTTAAATTAGTTATATTTTGATGAAGAAGAATTGTACTTGAATGAACGAAATGACGTTACACAGCGATACGCAAACGCGGGCTGTAGTTGAGAGTTGCTAACGTTCTCGTCCTACATGGGGCGGGAGCTTTTTGTCCAGTAGCCCCCACCTCTAAACGTGAGTCAATTTTGCGTTAAGGTGGGGGATTCACTGTCCTAAAGAACAAATTAAGCTTTTCACTTTATCACTGTTTTAATCAAGGAGGAAGCAACATGGGTGACAAGACGTTTTATATTACGACACCGATCTATTATCCTAGTGGAAAGCTCCACATAGGTCATGCCTACACAACTGTAGCAGGAGATGCTATGGCACGTTACAAGCGTTTAAGAGGTTTTGATGTTCAGTATTTAACAGGAACGGATGAACATGGGCAAAAGATCCAAAAGAAAGCACACGAGCAGGGGGTTACTCCTCAGAAGTATGTTGATGACATCGTTGCTGGCATTAAAGATTTGTGGGATAAGTTAGACATTAGTTACGATGATTTTATCCGTACAACCGAAAAGCGTCACGAGGAAATTGTCGAAACGATTTTTCAAAAGATGTATGAGAAGGGTGATATCTACCTTGACCAATATGAAGGTTGGTATTGCACACAATGTGAGTCCTTCTTTACTGAACGCCAGTTAGTCGATGGGAAATGTCCCGACTGTGGACGTGAGGTGGAGAAAGTAAAGGAAGAGTCCTACTTCTTTAAAATGGGCAAGTATTCCGATCGTCTATTGAAGTTTTATGAAGACAATCCCGAGTTTATCCAGCCGGAATCTCGAAAAAATGAAATGATCAATAACTTTATCAAGCCTGGTCTTGAGGATCTTGCGGTATCAAGAACTTCTTTTGACTGGGGTGTTAAAGTTCCTGGAGATCCGAAACATGTCATTTATGTTTGGATCGATGCATTGTCCAATTACATCACCTCCCTTGGGTATGGCACTGAAAATGATGAGCTTTATAATAAGTTCTGGCCAGCGGATGTGCATCTTGTTGGGAAAGAAATCGTTCGTTTCCATACGATTTACTGGCCAATTATGCTGATGTCACTAGACCTGCCGTTACCAAAGAAAGTCTTTGCTCATGGTTGGTTGTTAATGAAAGATGGAAAAATGTCTAAATCCAAAGGTAATGTGGTTGACCCAGTTACCTTAATTGATCGCTATGGCCTTGATGCTTTACGTTATTATTTATTGCGTGAAGTACCGTTCGGTTCAGATGGCGTCTTTACACCTGAGAGCTTTGTGGAGCGAATCAATCATGATTTGGCGAACGATCTCGGCAACCTGTTAAATCGAACAGTAGCGATGATCGCTAAGTACTTCGACGGTGAAGTACCTGTTTATGAAGGATCGGTCACAGATTTTGATGATACTCTTGTAGAGATGGTAGATTCAACAATTTCTAAAGTAGAGACCTCTCTTGAAAACATGGAGTTTTCAGTTGCCCTTGCTTCGATTTGGCAGCTCATTAGTCGAACGAACAAGTACATTGATGAAACAGAACCATGGATTCTTGCTAAAGAAGAAACTCATAAAGACAAGCTTGGTGCTGTAATGGTTCACCTCGCTGAATCACTGAGACAAGTGGGTATTCTATTGCAGCCTTTCCTTACGCAAACGCCTAAAAAGATCTGGTCACAGCTAGGTATTGAAGAAGGCGAGAAAACAAGCTGGGAATCATTAGGATTCAAAAAAGGATTCGGTGGTACAACGGTTCAAAAAGATGCTCCGCTTTTCCCAAGACTTGACCGTGAAGAAGAGGTTGCATATATAGTTGAACAAATGGATGGCAATGTCGTAAAGGAAGCACCGCCAATTGAAAAACCAGATTTAGATGAGATTTCAATTGATGACTTTACAAAAGTTGATTTAAGAGTCGCCCAAGTACTTGAAGTAGAGCCGGTGAAAAAAGCCAATAAGTTATTGAAATTAAAATTAGATCTTGGTTATGAAACGAGACAAGTTGTTTCAGGAATTGCAAAACATTATAAACCAGAGGAACTCATCGGCAAAAAAGTTGTTTGTGTTTCCAATCTTAAGCCAGTAAAGCTTAGAGGAGAATTATCTGAAGGTATGATTCTAGCAGGTGAGCATGACGGCGAGCTGAAATTGTCGACTATTGCTGAAAGCTTGCCAAATGGAACACAAATCAAATAATGACTCATGACTCGGTCTTAAAATAGACCGGGTCTTTTTTACTTTCTAATTCACAATAAATCCCTGCCATTTACTTTGCTATTTGTGACTAAACTTCCATTTTGAGTTGCAAGATAAGTATATAAAAAAGAACCAAAACACCTTAATATACAGAATATTCTAACTTATTTTGTGAGCATTGTAAACAAAATGTAATTAAAATGAAACTGTTTAGACTTAGAAAATAACTAGGACATTTGGTACACTAGCATCGTACTAGAGCGGAGAAGGAGTTTTGACATGTTATTCGACACACATACGCATTTGAATGTTGAACAATTTTCCGAAGATCAAAAAGAAGTAATTGAGCGTGCCCAGGCAGCGGGAGTAAGCAAGATGGTTGTTGTTGGTTTTGATCGTGAAACGATAACACATGCTATGGAACTTGTTGAACAGTATGATTTTCTTTATGCCGCCGTAGGTTGGCATCCTGTTGATGCGATTGATATGAAAGAAGAGGACCTTGAGTGGATTGAAGAACTTGCTGGTCATCCAAAAGTAGTAGCAATCGGTGAAATGGGACTTGATTATCATTGGGACAAATCACCTCATGACATACAAAAAGATGTTTTTCGTAAGCAAATTCAACTTGCGAAAAAAGTGAAATTACCGATCATCATACATAATCGTGAAGCTACGCGAGATGTCATTGATGTATTGAAAGAAGAAAATGCAGCTGAGGTAGGTGGCATCATGCACTGTTTCGCTGGAACTGTAGAAGAGGCTAATGAGTGCCTTGATATGAATTTCTACATTTCTCTAGGTGGACCAGTAACGTTTAAGAACGCTAAACTACCAAAAGAAGTAGCGAAAGAAATACCAATTGATCGTTTGCTAATTGAAACGGACTGTCCTTTTCTAGCACCACACCCAAACCGCGGGAAGCGAAATGAACCTTCATATGTGAAGCTCATCGCTGAACAAATTGCGGATTTGAAAGAAATGGATTATGAAGAATTAGCAAGAAGAACATCCGAAAATGCTATGACATTATTCGGTATTAGTCGCTAATAAAAAAGACCGTTGTCGTTGAAAAGAAATGATAGGATGCTTTTAAAAATAACTTCTCCCATCATACAAGATCAAAGTAGATGCCTTTTCTACTAAACTAGCAATTGGGGATAAGTAAGAAGCTTTTCTTTTTGAAACACAGTCGGTTCAGGGGGTAACTATGACAATGAAATCGAACATGGAAAACTTTTTTGCTCGCGTTAAGGGTGGAAAGAACGTATTCATGATTTGTTTAAGTGTAATTGTACTAGGTTTAGTCTCCGGCTTTATCGTGTTTGAAACTACAAAAGCTTCGGTCACGCTTGTCCTTGATGGGGAAGAGAAGCCAGTAGATACACATGCAGATACAGTTGCGGAGTTATTAAAGGATGAAGAATTGAATCCTGGTTCTCATGATTATTTAAGTCACGATTTATCAGCCAAGGTTGAGGCTGGAGATGTGATTGAATGGAAACCGGCTTTTCAAGTAACGCTATCGATTAATGGGGATAACCAACAAGTTTGGTCCACCAAAGATACAGTGAAAGGGTTTCTTGAAGATCAAAACATGGAGCTCGGTAAGCATGATCAAATGTCTGTATCACTCGATGATGAATTGAAAGAAAATATGACGATTGCCGTTGATGAAGCTTTCAAAGTTGCGGTAAACGACGGTGGGAAACAAAAAGAGATTTGGACAACTTCGACTACGGTCGCTGGCTTTTTAGAACAGCAGAATATACAACTTGGAGAACTTGATCGCGTAGAACCCAAAAAAGAAGAGGACGTTACAGCGAACTCGGAAATCAACGTGATTCGAGTGGAAAAGGTCACCGATGTAGTGGAAGAGACGATTGACTATGCAACGATTAAGAAGAATGATAGTTCAATTCAAAAAGGTAAAGAAACAGTCCTAGAAGACGGACAAGAAGGCAAGCGGGAGAAACATTACGAAGTTGTTTTAGAAAATGGTAAAGAGGTTTCCCGTGAGCTTAAGAAAACCGATGTAGTGAAGGAAAGCAGTGACAAAATCGTTGCTGTTGGTACCCAGGTTATTACACAAACAGCTGTGAAAACTAGCAGTGCCCCTTCAACTCAATCTAAATCAACAAAGACAGCTAGTAAGCCTGCTACAAAAACTTCAAAATCACCATCTAAACCTGAAAGTAAGTCGTCAGGGAAGGTAATGAACGTATCGACGACAGCTTATACGGCAAATTGTGCTGGCTGTTCAGGTATCACATCTACGGGCTTTAACTTAAAATCTAATCCTGATGCGAAAATCATTGCGGTTGATCCTAGTGTGATTCCACTCGGCTCAAAAGTTCACGTAGAAGGATATGGAACGGCTATTGCGGCTGATACGGGTGGTGCGATTAAAGGTAACAAGATTGATGTGTTTTTCTCTTCGAAGTCTGCAGCTTACGCATGGGGAAACAAGACTGTTCAAATTACAATTCTCGATTAGTGATCGAGATATGGTATGCTAATAACACAGAGTGGGGAAAGTCTCTCTCTGTGTTTTTTGTATGATAAAGAAAAGATTTATGAGAGAAACTATAAAAATTCACGTGTAGTTATAATAACAGGGTAGAATCGGTTATGTATTATGGAGGAAACAGAGTGAAAGTAAAAGAAATTATTATCGTAGAAGGCAAAAACGATACATTGGCTGTGAAACGAGCGCTTGATGCGGATACGCTAGAAACGAATGGATCTGAGGTTAGCGAAGAGACGCTTAGACGTATTGAGCTTGCTTGGAAGAGACGAGGCGTAATTGTTTTTACAGATCCAGATTATCCTGGTACAAGAATTCGTCAGATCATTAGTGACCGACTGCCTTCTTGTAAACACGCCTTTCTAAATAAAAAACGTGCCATCTCATCTAATGGAAAGAAAGTTGGAATTGAACATGCCTCTATTCAGGATATTCAAGAAGCCATTCTTTCAGTAAGAGAAGAGATAGAAGCTCCAGATGTTTTGATTGAATGGGAGGATCTTATCGCTGCTGGTCTGGTTGTAGGCGATCGTTCTAAGGAGAGAAGAAAAGCTTTAGGAGATCGGTTGCAAATGGGCTATATGAATGGAAAGCAGCTTTTCAAACGGCTACAAATATTTCAAATTTCAAGAGAAGAGTTTAGTCAGGCTTTGGAAGAAGTGTTACAGGAGGAAGAGAAATGAATAAAGAAATATCAACCCCTTTTAGAACAAAAGAAATTTTATCTAAACATGGTTTTACTTTTAAGAAAAGTCTTGGACAGAACTTTTTAATTGATTCGAATGTCCTAACAAAAATTGTAGACCAGGCTAAGTTATCACCGAATTCTGGCGCTATCGAGATTGGGCCTGGTATTGGAGCCTTAACAGAGAAACTAGCAAAACAAGCTAAAAAGGTCGTGGCATTTGAGATTGATCAGCGTCTACTCCCTATTCTAGAAGACACTCTTTCTCCTTATCCACACGTTCATATACGTCATAGTGATGTGTTAGAAGCAGATGTTCGTCAAGTGATTGAAGAAGAGTTTGAAGAGGGTCAGGATTTGATGGTAGTAGCGAATCTTCCTTACTATGTGACGACGCCTATTCTCATGAAGTTATTGGAAGAAAAATTACCAGTCCGTGGGATCGTTGTCATGATTCAAAAAGAAGTAGCAGAGCGTATTGCTGCAAAGCCTGGTTCTAAGGAATACGGCTCATTATCACTTGCAGTGCAATACCATGCAGTGGCTAAAACGGCTCTCACAGTACCAAAAACCGTTTTTGTACCAAAGCCCAATGTAGATTCATCCGTTCTTCACTTGGAGCTGCGTCAGGAGCCTCCTGTCGATCTTTTGAATGAAGCCTATTTCTTTGAAGTGATTCGAGCAAGCTTCGGTCAACGTAGAAAGACCTTATTGAACAATCTGCAAAATAATCTTTTAAGTAAAGAGCAAAAGCCAATGATTGAGGAAGTATTACAAGAGACAGGGATTGATGGAACACGTCGGGGCGAAACGCTCTCAATGGAAGAATTCGCGGCGTTGAGTAATGCTTTTTATAGCAGAAAAGATGAAACTAAAAGAACACCTTGATGGTGGAGCACCTCGAAAGTTAGAGTTAAAAACTAACTTCCGGGGTGTTTTTTTTTAGTTGTCATGATTCGAACATCTTCCTAATAATCAGTGAAGGTAAACCAAGTTCTCATTTCTATATAAATCATCTTTTCTTAAAGTTCTCATATAGTAGGTAAAGGAGATGCTGTTTAGTCTTTCAGGTCAAGCGGTGTGGAGGGAAGATAATGACGATGAAAGAAGGAGATATCGTTGCCAGGCGTTCATATGGCTGTGACTTAATCTTTCGAGTGACAAGGATGAATGAGTCAAGTAAGTCAGCGGAGCTCGTGGGCGAGGATATGAGGCTAATCGCAGATGCCCCGTTTGACGATCTAGTGGTAATTGACTCCAATGAACACAAAATGAGACGGGAGCAGTCCAAAGAGAAAGAAGACTATTCCTTTCGTTTGTTTCGACAAGACTATCAACTGTTGCGAATGAAGCGAGAATATTCGGCAACTAGTCATTTCAAGAAAGAAACAAGTTTTTTTGAACTCCCGGGAAAAATTCTTCATATTGACGGGGATCCACTATACCTTAGTAAATGTTTGGAAATGTATAAGCGTCTTGGCGTCCCGGTTTATGGGCTATATATGAAGGAGAGCGAAATACCGGAGAATATTATCAAATTAGTTAACAATGTTAGACCAGATATTTTGGTTATCACAGGGCATGATGCGTATACAAAACATAAAGGCGAGAAAAAGGATCTTCAATCGTATCGAAATTCACGGTACTTTGTTCGAGCTGTAAAAGAAGTGAGAAGTGTTTTTCCGAATCTTGATCACCTTGTTATTTTTGCTGGAGCGTGTCAGTCTCATTTTGAGTCACTCATTCGTGCAGGGGCTAATTTTGCAAGCTCTCCAGCTCGAATTAACATTCACATGCTTGATCCAGTTTTTATCGTATCCAAAATTGCACTCACATCTTTTACTGATCACGTTAATGTTTGGGACGCTCTTAGAAACACGTTGACTGGTGAAGATGGACTTGGTGGAGTAGAAACTAGAGGAATTCTACGTACAGGTATGCCTATGAAGGACCAGGAGGATTATTCAGAGTAAGCGAGCGGGTGGAATACATATCCATCCGTTCGCTTTTTTATGTCAGTTTTAATAAAAAAATATGCTTGTTGAAAGGGACTAGAATAGAGAAATGTTCTTTTGCGAAACATGAGATAACCAGCATATTTCAATGAGTATACATATTTTTCGACAAATTAAGAAACAATAAAAATACACATCATCAGTAAATAACAATTGACATTGTTTTTGCTTCGTTGTTATAATTTAAGTTTTATTTGACAAGATGGTGCAAAAGATGTTATAATTTGTCTAAGTGAGGTGGAGGTTCCGATGGCAAAAACGATTATTGAGATCAAACAAACGTTACAATCTCAGGTTGGCAAACGGTTGACCTTAAAGGCAAACGGAGGTCGCAGAAAGACAATTCAACGTTCAGGCATCCTTGAAGAAACCTACCCGGCAGTGTTCATTGTTAAGCTGGATCAGGACACGAACGCATTTGAGCGTGTGTCATACAGCTACACAGATATTCTAACAGATACAGTACAAATTACATTTAATGAAGAACAAGCGGCAGTAAGCGGTTAAGGCAAATGGTCTAACTGCTTTTTTGCTTTATTTGGGAATAAATAATTTTTCTCCTTCTTTTGGTTACATATTTGCAGTATAGCGATGGCTTTCGATCCTCACACTAAGAGTGTTACAGGATAGAAAGGAGCTTGATTCGCATGGCAAGACGTAAAGGGATTATGTCTGATCAATTGAAAGAAGAAATTGCGAAAGAGCTTGGTTTTTATGATACGGTTCAGAAAGAAGGTTGGGGAGGAATAAAAGCTCGCGATGCAGGTAACATCGTGAAGCGTGCTATTCAACTAGCTGAGGAGCAACTTGCAAACCAACCAAAACACTGAACCCTGTGACGATTGAACTCTGACTAATAGTCAGGGTTCTTTTTTTGTTGCAGAGAAGTTAAACTCTTCCGTGGTTGCATCCTATTCCGTTTCTTTCTTTTAGGCTTGTTGTGTTACAATAATTCACAGTAAGTTAAAATGTCGAACGGTAGGACGAAAATGTAGGTGAACGAGATGAAAAGAAAACTGAGTGTGAAAGCACCGGCGAAAATAAATTTAGCACTCGATGTGCTTCATAAACGACCTGATGGCTTTCATGAAGTAGAAATGGTTATGACGAATGTCGATCTTGCAGATCGACTTGAGTTAACGGAATTGAGACGAAATGAAATCGTTATTGAATCAACAAGCGGTTTTGTCCCAGACGATCAAAGGAATTTAGCTTTTCAAGCTGCAGCATTATTAAAGAAAAAGTTCAATATTCGGCAGGGTTTATCGATCAAGATTGATAAGCAAATTCCAGTTGCTGCTGGTCTTGCTGGAGGAAGCAGTGATGCTGCCGCGGCATTACGAGGACTTAATGAGCTTTGGCAATTAGGTTTAACTTATGATGAGCTTGCTAATATTGGTTCTGAGATAGGGTCAGACGTTGCGTTTTGTGTATATGGTGGCACTGCCCTTGCAAAAGGACGTGGAGAAATTATTCAGCCAATGGATGCACCACCTCCTTGTTGGGTGATTCTTGCTAAGCCTTCTATTGGGGTATCGACAGCAGATGTATATCGACGCCTTAGAACAGCAGAGATGAACCATCCAGACGTAAGAGGAATGATGCAAGCAATAGAGGAAAAAAATTATGAAGCGATATGTCAGCGCCTTGGTAATGTTCTCGAGGATGTTACATTGAAACTTCATCCTGAAGTACGTCAAATTAAAGAAAAGATGGAAAGCCTCGGAGCAGACGGTGTGCTAATGAGTGGCAGTGGGCCAACCGTCTTTGGTCTTACGCGACATGAATCGCGCATGCAACGAATTTATAACGGTTTAAGAGGTTTCTGTGGTCAAGTTTATGCGGTACGTCTATTAGGTGAGAAGAACCCTTGAATAAATCCGTACATTAGTGATATATTATGATTAATTATTCGGATTTTTTGGAGGTTCTTCTATGAAGATGAAACGAAGTTCTCGGCTAGTGGATATGACAAGGTATTTATTAGAGCATCCACACCGGTTAGTTTCACTAACTTATTTCTCAGAGCGATATGGGGCGGCTAAATCATCTATAAGTGAGGATTTAGTCATCATTAAAGAGAATTTTGAACAACAGGGTGTTGGATCATTATTAACCGTTCCAGGTGCAGCTGGAGGCGTAAGATACATGCCCCTTATTAGTGAAGAAGAAGCAGATCGTGTCGTTGGCGAACTATGCGATTTTCTAGAAAGTCCTGATCGTCTTCTTCCGGGTGGTTATTTGTATTTAACAGATATCCTCGGTAATCCGGAAATTATGAATCAGGTTGGCCGCTTATTTGCGTCTGTTTTTGCTGATCGTAAAATTGATTGTGTGATGACTGTTGCTACGAAAGGAA
This sequence comes from Anaerobacillus sp. 1_MG-2023, assembly GCF_030547345.1. NCBI lineage: Bacteria > Bacillati > Bacillota > Bacilli > Caryophanales > Bacillaceae > Anaerobacillus > Anaerobacillus sp. 1_MG-2023. The sequence goes on from NZ_JAUORD010000020.1 coordinate 17,782, forward strand.
TCCCCCTTGCGTATGCTGCTGCAAGTCATCTTAACGTTCCGGTTGTCATTGTTAGACGCGATAGCAAGGTCACTGAAGGCTCAACAGTAAGTATTAACTATGTATCAGGATCGTCAAAACGAATTCAAACAATGGCGCTTGCTCGTCGAAGTTTGAAACCAGGAGCGAACGTTTTGATTGTAGATGATTTCATGAAGGCTGGTGGAACAATTCAAGGAATGGTTAATTTGCTTGAAGAATTTCAAGCAGACGTTGCTGGAATTGGAGTGCTTGTTGAGGCTGAGGGTGAAGGCGAAGAACGACTAGTTGAAGAGTACGTATCTATGATGAACCTTGGTGGAGTCGATATGAAAGAGCGATCGATTCAGGTTGCGCCAGGGAATTACAAGAAATTTCTTACGCCATTAACAGAAGGAGTGGAGAACGAATGAAGACAGTCTATACGAAATCAGCACCAGAAGCGATTGGCCCCTATTCACAAGGAATGATCGTGAACAACATCTTTTATAGCTCTGGCCAAATTCCGCTTAAAGCAGATGGAACGCTCATTGATGGAGCGATAGAAGACCAGACTCATCAAGTATTTCAAAATGTGAAAGCTGTTCTAGAAGCTGCCGGATCTTCACTCGAGAATGTCGTAAAAACTACAGTTTATATTAAAGACATGAACCAGTTTAGCGCGATCAATGAAATCTATGGTGAATATTTCAATGCACATAAACCCGCAAGATCTTGTGTTGAAGTTGCGCGTCTTCCAAAAGATGCCCTTATCGAAATAGAAGTAATTGCCCTAGTAGGCTAATCAATTGAACCCACTCATCCGCTGAGTGGGTTTTTTATTTATGAAACTTTTATCTGACTTATTTAAGTTCTTGGAGTGAATGTCACTAAGGTGATTAATTTAGCTTGTTTCAATCGATTTTTTATTCTGGAATAGAATCTTAGGATGAAAGCAACTAAATTTTTATAACATTTTTTATATTTAGAAGAAGGAATTAATAACTAGAAGTTGAATAGTGCATATATGCTCTAATTAATGGAAAAAGGTGGTGCACTCAAGTTGGAAATTACAGATGTTCGCCTACGTCGTGTGAATACGGAAGGACGCATGCGCGCAATCGCTTCCATCACAATGGATCATGAATTCGTCGTTCATGATATTCGCGTCATTGATGGGAATAACGGCATGTTTGTAGCGATGCCAAGCAAAAGAACTCCAGATGGAGAGTTTCGCGATATCGCTCATCCAATTTCCTCGAATACAAGGGAAAAGATTCAAACAGCTGTGTTAGCTGAATATCACCGTGTTGGTGAAATGGAAGCTGCTTATGAGGAAGCTGGAGCTTCCTAATCGTAAAAGTCTGGTCAACTGACCGGGCTTTTTTATTTGACCAAAAATTTCGCTTCATTTAGAAAAAAGTCATAGACCTTTCTTTTCCAACTTTTTATATGCTGAGGATTTAGGGAACTTCCTTGAAAATGAGGGGTTTTTGAGATATAGTCAAAGTGGAAAAATAGGATACAATGGAGGAACCATATACATGAATAGATTTGCAGTTGTGCTAGCAGCAGGTCAGGGAACACGGATGAAATCAAAGCTTTATAAAGTGCTTCACCCCGTTTGTGGGAAGCCTATGGTAGAGCATGTTGTTGATCAACTTGATGAACTTAAGCTCCAAAACATTGTAACTGTCGTCGGTCACGGCGCTGAAAAGGTTCGTGACCAGCTTGGTAGTCGAGTGAATTATGTCCTCCAGGAAGAACAGCTTGGTACAGCGCATGCTGTGATGAAGACTCAAGACACCCTATCCGATAAGGATGGCGTCACCCTTGTCGTATGTGGAGATACCCCTTTAATTACGAAAGAAACAATGGATGCGCTATTGACTTATCATGAAGATCAGGGTGCAAAAGCTACGATTCTAACAGCAGATGCGGATAATCCATTTGGATACGGTCGAATTATCCGTGATGAGAATGGAAGTGTTCAACGAATTGTCGAACAGAAAGACGCAAGTGAAGCTGAGCAGAAAGTAACGGAAATTAACACAGGTACATACTGTTTTGATAACAAAACCCTTTTTGAGACGCTTCAGCTCGTTAAGAATGAAAATGCTCAGGGAGAGTATTATCTTCCAGACGTTGTTGAAATTCTTCAAAAGCAAGGTGAGATCGTAAGCGCCTATCAAACAGCAGATTTTGATGAAACAATGGGCGTAAATGATCGAGTCGCGCTTTCAAAAGCTGAAATTGCGATGAAAAAACGAATTAATGAGAAACATATGCGTAATGGCGTTACGTTAATTGATCCCAATCAAACATATATTTCTTCAGAAGCAGTGATTGGTCAAGATACTGTTATCTATCCAGGAACCACTATAACTGGCAGAACTACTATTGGTAATGAAGCTAAGATCGGCCCTAACTCTGAAATTAAGGATAGTAAAGTTGGAGATAAGAGCGTTGTGAAACAATCGGTTATTCATGATAGCGAAGTAGGAAATGCTGTCAATATTGGTCCTTTCGCACACGTTCGTCCAGCTTCACAAATTGGAAACGAAGTGAAGATTGGAAACTTCGTTGAAGTAAAGAAATCCGTTATGGGTGATAGTAGCAAAGCTTCCCACTTAAGCTATGTTGGCGACGCTGAAATTGGTAAAGATGTGAATCTTGGTTGTGGTTCTATTACAGTAAATTATGATGGTAAGAAAAAGTACTTAACAAAAGTTGAAGATGGCGCGTTCATTGGATGTAATGTGAATTTGATTGCCCCTGTAACGGTAGGTAAAGGTGCAACAGTTGCTGCTGGATCGACGATCACAGATGATGTTCCTGAACAGGCGCTATCAATTGCTCGTTCTCGTCAGACGAATAAAGAAGACTACGCAACGAAAAAGAAGGATAGTTAATTTTAAGAAGATAAGAAAGCTTGAACTCTTGGTGTCTTACTCCAATGCATAATCGTTTTGGATTGATTAAGACGCTCGCGCTTTTCTTACTAATTAATGGAGGGGTACCGGCCAATGGCTAATTATTTAGATCCAAACTTGAAAGTGTTTAGTTTAAACTCGAATCCTGATCTTGCAGAAGAGATCGTAGAACATATTGGTGTTCCGATGGGGAAATGTTCTGTTGTTCGCTTTAGCGATGGGGAAATCCAGATTAACATTGAAGAGAGTATTCGTGGGTGTGACGTTTACGTAATCCAATCAACTTGTGCTCCAGTAAACGAAAACATTATGGAGCTTCTTATCATGATTGATGCGCTAAAGAGAGCCTCAGCTAAAACAATTAATATTGTACTCCCTTATTATGGATATGCACGTCAGGATCGTAAAGCAAGGTCTCGTGAACCCATTACGGCGAAATTAGTTGCAAACTTACTTGAAGTTGCTGGAGTAACTCGACTCATTACACTCGATCTTCATGCTTCTCAGATTCAAGGATTCTTTGACATTCCTGTTGATCAATTAATGGGGGTTCCGACTCTCGCTAAACACTTTGAAGAAAAGAACCTTGAAGATATTGTTGTCGTATCTCCAGACCATGGCGGTGTAACTCGTGCTCGCAAGCTTGCTGAGCGACTAAAGGCACCAATTGCTATTATTGATAAGCGTCGTCCACGTCCAAATGTAGCAGAGGTCATGAATATTGTAGGTAATATTGAAGGAAAAACGGCAATCATTATTGACGACATTATTGATACGGCCGGTACAATTACCTTAGCAGCCAATGCATTGATCGAAAATGGAGCGACAGAAGTATTTGCATGCTGTACGCACCCTGTTTTATCAGGACCAGCTATTGAACGCATCGATCAATCTAAAATTAAGGAACTTGCTATCACAAATACGATTCCGCTTCCGCATGATAAGCAAATCGATAAAATCACACAACTATCTGTTGCACCTCTTCTTGGTGAAGCAATCATCCGTGTTCATGAGCAACTTTCTGTAAGTAAATTATTTGATTAAATAAATTATGTTTATTGCCTCGTGATTATGGGTATCCATATAGAAGAGTAAAACCTAATCAGGAAGGTGATTTCAAATGGCAGCAACATTAAAAGCATTAGATCGTAATACGAAAAAAAGAAGTGAACTTAGAACATTACGCGAAACAGAAGAAGGTCTTCCGGCTGTTCTTTACGGTAAAGACCGCAAAAGCGCACCGGTACAGGTTGACGCTTTAGAGTTCATTAAAGTATATCGTCAGGTCGGAAAAAACGGCGTTATTGAATTGAACTTTGAAGGACAGGGCACTTATCCAGTCATGGTTTACGACATGCAAGTCGACCCAATCAAGAATCAAGTTCTTCACGTAGACTTCTATTCAGTTGACCTTAACAAGGAAGTTGAAGCAGAGGTTCCAGTTCATTTGACTGGCGAAGCTGCAGGTAGCAAAGAGGGTGGCGTTGTTCAGCAAATGCTTCACGAGATTCTCGTAAAAGCGAAGCCGAACGATTTCCCTGATAGCATCGACGTTAGTATTGCTGAACTTAACATTGGAGATGCTATTCAAGCGGGAGATCTTCCAAAAGGAGATAAATACGAAATTCTTTTAGACGCTGAAGAGCCAATTGCTTCAATTGTTCCTCCGACGGAAGAACCTGCTGAAGACGAAGAAGAAGCTGATGAAGTGGCTGAAGAGCCACCAGCAGATCAAGAAAAAACTAATGATGAAACAACGAAAACCGAATAAACTTCGAAGACGTAACCGAACGGGTTACGTCTTTTTTTCAAGATAATGAGCTAACAGGTGAATAAGTGGTCGCATTTTTGATAGGATAGAATAAAAGTAATGAAAGGTAGGGCGTCAGCTGTTGAAATTAATTGTAGGCCTCGGTAATCCGGGGAAGAAATTTGATAATACAAGACATAATGTAGGATTCATGGCTATTGATCAGCTATCGAAAGACTTAGGCATATCTTTAGATCAGAAGAAATTTCAGGGGATCTATGGGAAAGGTGTAGTAAACGGAGAAGTAGTGTACCTCTTAAAACCGCAAACATATATGAACTTGTCAGGTGAATCGGTACGTCCTTTGATGGAATACTTTAATATTGAAGTGAATGATTTGTTAGTCATTTACGATGATTTGGACCTTCCTACTGGTAAAGTGAGAATTCGTCAAAAAGGTAGCGCTGGCGGTCACAATGGGATGAAGTCAATTATCACACACATTCATACTCAAGATTTTAAGAGAGTGCGTATAGGAATTGATCGTTCTGCCAGACAGTCCGTCATTGACTACGTTCTAAAGCCATTCTCTAAAGAAGAGGCAGAGCCAATTCAGCTTGCCATTGAACAGACGGTCAAAGCTTGTGAAGCGTGGACAACAACGTCTTTCCCAGAAGTAATGAATCAATATAACACGTGAATATCCTTCTATTCTCCCGTCCATACTAGTAAAAGTTAGGAACAGGGAGGATCTGTTATGGATATTCATTACGTATGTCGTCACTGTAGAGCTGAGATTGGAAGACTGTCACAGATGAACCACACAGCTGATGAACTCGGATTTCAGCAGCTCACTGAAGAGGAGCGGCAAGCAATGGTTCATTACCACCACGATGGTACAATTGAAGTGAAAGCCATTTGTGAAGATTGTCATGAAGCTATGGAGCGTACGCCTTCTTTTCATGAGCTTGATACATTTATTCAGTAAGAAGCTTTGGGAGTTCGTCCAAAGCATTTTTGCGTTAACAGAATGATTATAAAGATTAGTTTGTGTTATAGAATATAAATTTAAGAGAAGTCTAGCTTCAGTGCCAGGTCCCATGGGCTGCTTCGCCTTTTTCAAAACAATCAAGATCTGTTTTGACTAATTGGTGGAAGCGCTTCTTGGGACTACATGTGCGCTTGCGCTTTTCAGAGTGAGAGGGGAGAATAACCTACCGATGTTAGGCTTAAGAGAATATTTTAGTAAGGGCGATGAATTCCAGTCCGTTTTTACCGGGGTGAAAGAGGGTCTTAAAGAACAACTTGTTGCAGGGCTAGCTGGTTCTGCTCGGATGTTCCTAATGGCTTCTCTCTATCATGAAACAAAGCGCCCCCAGCTGATTATTACCCATAATTTATATCAAGCTCAAAAGCTATATGAAGACATGTGTGAGCTTGTTTCACCAGACGAAGTTTACTTATACCCAGTTAATGAACTCATTTCTTCGGAAATCGCGATTGCTAGCCCGGAATTAAGAGGGCAGCGAATGGAAGCTTTAAATTATTGGATGAAAAATAACAATGGTATTGTGATTGCCCCGATCTCGGGGGTAAGAAGATATTTACCACCGAAGAGTATCTGGGAAAGAAGTCAGATTTCGTTTGCAGTAGGCGACGATATTCCTTTAGATGAAACACTCGCTACTTTTGTAGCGATGGGTTATGAACGAGTACCAATGGTATCTTCACCGGGGGAGTTCAGTGTGCGTGGTGGTATCATAGATATTTATCCATTGACTGAAAATAGCCCAATACGAATTGAGTTATTTGATACCGAAGTTGATTCGATTCGATTTTTTGACATCGAGTCTCAGCGCTCTGCTAACAAAACAGAACGAATTACGATTGGGCCAGCAGACGAAGTTGTTTTATTCCCTGAGCACTATAAAAAAGGGGCAGAACGTCTTCAAAAAGAACTTCAGAGTTCCTTAAAGAAAGTGAAGGATCAGAAAGTAAAAGAAGCAATGCATGAAAACATTACTTACGAAATTGATCAATTGAAAAACCAGCAAAATTTCCAGGGTGTTATCAAATACATGGACTTTTATTACGATCAACCTGCGAGTTTGCTAGACTATTTACCCGAAGATGGTTTGGTCGTTTTTGATGAAGTGAGTCGCATTCAGGAAATGTCAACTGATCTGGATAAGGAAGAAGCAGAATGGCAAACAGCTCTTCTCAATCAAGGAGAGATTGTCTCGTCTGTTTCCCTATCGAGATCTTATGATACGTTATTCTCGAAGCCTGTACACTCAACTATCTATTTATCAATTTTCTTACGACATGTTCCTTATACTAATCCTGAGAATATCATTAATGCTTCAAGTAAAGCGATGCAAAATTTCCATGGTCAGATGAAAGTATTAAGTACTGAGATTGAACGATGGAAGAAAAGCGGTATGGCGATTGTCTTTCTTGCAGCAACGGAAGAAAGACGTAAACGACTTGAACGTGTACTAGAGGATTATGAGATTAATGCGATGATGGTCGAACAAGATACGCCGATCTCTCATCAACAGCCACAAATATTAATCGGAAGTCTTAATGGTGGATTTGAACTGCCGATGCAGAAACTAGCCGTTCTAACAGAGGCGGAAGTGTTTACGAAGCAGTCGAAAAAACCGCGCCGTTCTCAAAAGATGTCTAATGCGGAGCGAATCAAGAGTTATTCAGAACTAAAAGTAGGCGATTATATCGTTCACGTGAATCATGGGATAGGAAAGTACCTCGGTATTCGAACCCTTGAAGTGAGTGGTATTCACAAGGATTATCTGTATGTGAGCTACGCTGGTAATGACAACCTGTATGTACCAGTTGAACAAATTGATCAGGTGATGAAGTACGTTGGATCTGAAGGGAAAGAACCAAAGCTATATAAGCTTGGTGGAACAGAGTGGAAGAAAGTTAAACGTAAAGTACAATCTTCCGTTGAAGATATTGCAGACGATTTAATTAAATTGTATGCAGAACGTGAAGCAAGCGTTGGTCACAGCTTTGAGAAAGATACGGAAGAGCAAAGAGAATTTGAAGCTGCCTTCCCTTATCAAGAAACAGACGACCAGCTTAGAGCCATTCAAGAAATTAAAGAGGATATGGAAAAAACACGTCCGATGGATCGATTACTTTGTGGAGATGTTGGTTACGGTAAGACAGAAGTCAGTATCCGTGCCGCTTTTAAAGCTATAATGGACGGAAAGCAAGTAGCCTTGCTTGTTCCAACTACAATTCTAGCTCAGCAGCATTTTGCTACGATTCAAGAGCGTTTTGCAGATCACCCGATTAACATTGGCTTATTAAGTCGTTTTCGCTCACGTAAGGAGCAAAATGAGACGTTAAAAGGATTAAAAAATGGGACCGTTGATATTGTTATTGGTACGCACCGTCTTTTATCAAAGGACGTCACCTATAACGAGCTTGGATTACTTATTGTGGATGAAGAACAGCGGTTTGGAGTAACACATAAAGAGAAAATTAAAAAGTTAAAAGCGAATGTCGATGTGCTTACTCTTACTGCAACGCCAATTCCACGAACGCTTCATATGTCGATGTTAGGTGTGAGGGACCTATCCGTAATCGAGACTCCGCCTGAGAATCGCTTCCCGGTTCAAACGTATGTGGTTGAATATAGCGGCACCCTTGTACGAGAAGCAATTGAAAGAGAGCTTGCTCGAGGGGGACAGGTCTATTTTCTTTATAATCGAGTGGAATCAATTGAATATATGACAGACCAAATTCGTACACTAGTGCCTGAAGCAAGAGTCAGTTTTGCACACGGTCAAATGACTGAGACGGAGCTTGAGTCTGTGATGATTGATTTTCTTGATGGGAATTACGATGTTCTTGTAAGTACAACGATTATTGAAACAGGCGTTGATATTCCGAATGTCAATACACTGCTCGTATATGATGGGGATAAAATGGGGCTTTCTCAGCTCTATCAACTACGTGGTCGCGTTGGGCGTTCCAACCGAGTAGCTTATGCTTATATTACTTATCAACGGGATAAGGTTTTAACCGAAGTAGCGGAAAAACGTCTTCAAGCGATTAAGGAATTTACTGAGCTAGGTTCTGGATTTAAAATTGCGATGCGAGATCTTTCAATTCGAGGTGCTGGTAACCTTCTAGGTGCGGAGCAGCATGGATTTATTGATTCAGTTGGTTTTGATTTATATTCTCAAATGTTAAAAGATGCCATCGAAGAAAGAAAAGGTGATGCATCGAAAGAGAAGGCATTTAACGTTGAAATTGACCTTGAAGTAGATGCCTATATTCCTGGTACGTATATTAACGATGAGAAACAGAAAATCGATATGTATAAACGTTTCCGATCAATTGAATCGTTGAAAGATATTATGGACTTACAAGATGAAATGATGGATCGCTTCGGTGATTTTCCTGAAGAAGTGGGCTATCTTTTCCAAGTCTCCCGCATGAAAGAGATTGCCAAAGAAGTTAAGGTTGAGAAAGTTGGCCGAAGTAAAAAAGATATTCAACTTCTATTCCATGAATCGGCTCGAGAGGCGATTGGTGGGGAAACAATTTTTGAAGTAGCGAATGAATTTGGAAATAAGTTAGCTTTAGGAGCAGATGGAAATAAAGTGAAGGTAACGGTGAAAGGAAGAGGTCTTGATACAAAAGCTCACCTACAGCTTGTTGAGAAAGTCTTAAAGAAAGTGAAGCAAGCAGTAAAACAGCCAATGAATGCGAATTAAAGTCGATTTTGGATGAATCTCATAATTTTGACAGGTTTGTGAATAGAACTGATACCTCGAAAGGATACTAATGGAAACATATTGTAGAACAAACAATAGTAAAAGTGATTGGAGCAATCACCTACAACTTCCAGAAAGTGAGGCAACTTAGATGAAAGCAACAGGTATCGTTCGTCGTATTGATGATTTGGGTCGTGTTGTCATTCCGAAAGAAATTCGCAGAACCCTCAGGATTAGAGAAGGAGATCCATTAGAAATTTTTGTTGATCGCGAAGGGGAAGTTATTCTTAAGAAGTATTCTCCCATTAGTGAACTAGGTGACTTTGCCAAAGAGTATGCCGAGTCTCTTGCAGAACATTCGGGACACATTGCTCTCATATCTGACCGAGATGTCTATATTACAGCTGCAGGTGGCCCAAAGAAAGAGTATTTGAACAAAAGCATTGGCGATTCTGTAGAAAAAGCAATGAATGAGCGAAGAAGTTTATTGAACGAAAGTAAGTCAGAGCTCATTGAAGGTGTTCCTGTTGATACAGGTCACGTGATAGCTCCAATTATAGCGAATGGCGATCCAATTGGTACGGTGATTCTACTTGCAAAAGAAGATGAAAAAGTGACTGAATTGGAACAAAAGCTGTCTGAAACGGCAGCAGGTTTCCTTGCAAGACAAATGGAACAATAAGTATAGAAGAAAATGGAGGCCAATGCCTCCATTTTCTTCGTTTTATGAAGCTTGAAAAGTTTCCCATTTTTATTCATGTGATATAATTCGTACATAAACTGGTACTTTCATTTGGCAGGTGTATATGACAAAAGAAGAAAATCAAAAAGGATTTTGGCAAGGCGCGCTTCTGCTAACTGCAGTAGCTCTTTTTATGAAAGTTCTCAGCGTCGGCTATCGAATTCCTTATCAAAATATAACTGGTGACATCGGTTTTTATGTGTATCAACAAATCTATCCATTTTACTCAATCGCAATAATACTTGCTACATATGGGTTTCCGGTCGTAATCTCCCGACTTATTTCAGAAGAAATTGCAAAAAGTGAGTATGAGAAGGCTGAGGAGCTTTCACGGTATAGCTTTTACGTGCTTGTGATTCTAGGCATTACAGGCTTTATTTTGCTCTATACAGGTGCGCCAGCCGTGGCGGCTTTAATGGAGGATCGAAATTTAATTGGTCCTCTGCGAATGACGGCATTTTCATTTCTTATTATGCCTGGCATTGCTTCAATCAGAGGTTTTTTTCAGGGACAGGAAAATGTGGTACCTACTGCATGGTCTCAAGTGACAGAACAATCGATTCGTGTTATCGCTATTCTTGCTATCTCAATTGGTCTTGTAGCGGGCGGAGCGGATGCATATGCGACTGGTACAGGTGCAGCGCTAGGGTCAATATTAGGGGGAGTCGCTGCGCTATTGCTTCTTGTAGTGCTTCGATTTAAGAACCGAGTAGCTAAAATAACGAAAATCAAATTTGAGTCTTTTCAGTTCATTGGTATTGCGCGTAGGCTCCTAACAGAAGGTACGTTAATTTGTGTAAGTGCGCTTGTATTGGTGCTATTTCAGTTAATGGATGCTTTAACGATTGTGCCGGGATTAACTGAGCATGGTCTTTCTTCTTTAGAAGCTCGTGAAATGAAAGGGGTATTTGATCGAGGACAGCCATTAATGCAGGTCGGTACCGTTCTGGCCACATCTCTCTCATTATCGATTGTCCCAGTCATTTCTAAAGCGGCTGCAGAGAATAATGAGATATTGATTCGCGAAAAAGCAGCTCTTGCTCTTAAAGTGAGCTTTGTAATAGGGCTTGCTGCTGCTGCGGGGTTGGCCATTATTATGAGTGAGACAAACATGATGTTATTTAAAGATCAATCCCTTTCTGCTACGCTCAGTATCCTTGCCGTTGCAATCTTTTTTAGTTCGCTTAGCATGACGGCAGCAGGTGTTTTGCAAGGAGTGGGCTTAGCGAGAAACGCTGCTCGGTATGCTGGAATTGGAATACTAGTTAAGGGATTGTTAAACCTTGTGCTAATCCCGCTTATCGGTATTAATGGGGCGGCAGTGGCCACGGTTTTTGGCTTTGTCGTTGTCGCTACGCTCGCCATTCTTGCCGTATATTACAAAGTAGGGCTTCTCCAGTACCAATTTCATGTAGGGCGTGCAGTAACAGCCGTTATGTTCATGAGTGCAGCTGTAATCATTCTGCAACTATTTATCCCCTCCTTCCTTTCTAGGGGGCTTTCAAGTGTTTCAGCACTTGGAGGCGCGTTGCTCGGAGGCATCGTTTTTGGGTTTGCAACATTAGCGCTGCGGGTGTTTACAGAGAAAGAATTAATGCAATTGCCAAAAGGAGAAATTATTACGATCTATCAAAATAAATTACGGAGAGGGGCATAAGCAATGCCACGTATAACAATTGTAGGAACTGGAGCGGGAGATCTCAGTCAGCTTTCACTAGGAAGTTACCGCATGCTTCAGTCAGCTGAACGGATATTTGCTAGGACGCTTGATCACCCCGTTCTTAGGGAATTGATGGATGATGGGCTATCGATGACAGGGTTTGATGAGGTATATGAAGCGAATGAATCTTTCGAGGAGACTTATCGAACCATTGTTAATCAGCTGTTTCATGAAGCACAAAAAGGATCGCTTGTTTACGCAGTACCTGGTCATCCAATGATGGCTGAAGCAACCGTGCAGCTCCTGTTGGAAGAACAATCTCAGCATGGTGTTGAAGTGACTGTTGCTGGAGGCCAAAGCTTTCTTGATGCGCTTTTTACTGCAGTTCAAATCGATCCTATTGAAGGTTGTCAAATTCTAGATGCCACGCGTTTTACAAGGTCTGAGGTTCAGGTACGTAATCACTTAATCTTTGTCCAAGTTTATGATCAATTTACAGCATCGAGTGTAAAACTCACATTAATGGAGCTCTTACCTGACGATTATGAAATTACTGTACTGCAAGCAGCGGGAAGTCGGGATGAGAAAATCGTCTCTGTTCCGCTTTTTGAATTAGATCGTTCGATGGAAGTAAATAATTTAACCGCTGTCTATGTTCCTCCAGTAAAAGAAGAAAAGCTTCTCTACCAGGATTTCGGATGGTTACGAAATGTGGTTGCAACACTGCGAGGACCTGGGGGCTGTCCGTGGGATAGGAAGCAGACGCATGAGTCTCTCAAAAAATATTTGATTGAAGAAGCCTATGAAGTATTAGAAGCTATTGATGATCAAGATGAAGAGCATCTCGCAGAAGAGCTTGGTGATGTGCTGCTTCAAGTTATGCTTCATGCCCAGATAGGTGAAGATGAAGGTATGTTTTCTGTGGATGATGTGATTCATAAGCTAAACGACAAATTAATACGGAGGCATCCACACGTATTCGGCGACGAAAATGTGCAAACAGCCGAAGAAGTAGCTGGTGTTTGGAAGCGAGTGAAAGAAGAAGAAAAGAAAATTGCACCATCACAGTTTGACCAGGTACCAAAAGGGCTTCCAGGTCTCATGCGCGCCAATGAAATCCAGAAGGCTGCTGCGAAAGTCGGATTTGACTGGGACGAAGTTGAACCGATTTGGGCAAAGATTTATGAGGAACTAGCCGAATTTAAAGAAGCTGTAAATGAAAAATCTTTTGATGATCGAGAAGACGAATTAGGCGATTTAGTGTTTGCTGTCGTCAATTTAGCTCGGTACTATAAAGTTGATCCGGAAGTGGCGATCCATCGCACGAATCATAAATTCTTCTCGCGTTTTCAATATATTGAGAATCGGGTAAAGGAAAAGGGACTTGAGATCGAGAATTTATCACTTGAGGAACTTGATCACTTCTGGGATGAGGCAAAAGAAAAAGGAATTTAATAGGGAGCGTTGAAACAAATGAGATTAGATAAATTTCTGAAAGTATCACGTTTAATTAAACGTCGTTCAATCGCTAAAGAAATTTGTGATAAAGGACGAATTGAAGTGAATGGAAATAAAGCAAAAGCTGGAACAAATGTGAAGGCCGGCGACGAACTGGTGATTTCTTTTGGTCATAAGAAAGTGACGGCTCGCGTTGATGAAATTAAAGAAACAACGAAGAAAGAAGAAGCTAGCAATATGTTTACCATTTTAAAAGAAGAAGCTGCAGGTGAATAAAAAAAGATCCGAGAGGGTCTTTTTTTATTGATGATCATTTTGAAATTCTCTTCTAAATGAGAAGGGGATGGGCTCCTTTTTGAATCGTTTAAACCATCAGAACAGCTTGTTCTAAATGATCTCTTCTTCTCATAGACATGTATCGAGAAGAGGAGGAGAGCGATGGATAATTATTATGAATATGGCACATATGATAAGGCTTCTAACCCCCCTGAGCATGATTTAGTTATGAAGTCGCGAAAGTCGCTTGAAATTACAGGTGTGAAGCACGTAGATAGCTTCGATAATGAAGAATTTCTTCTAGAAACAGCAATGGGATTTCTTGCGATCAGAGGGCAGCATTTGAAAATGAAAAATTTAAATGTCGAGCAAGGTCGTGTTTCGATCGAAGGGAAAATCTTTGACCTTAGTTATCTCGATCATCACGAAGGGGAAAAAGCTAAAGGTTTCTTTAGCAAGCTGTTCAAATGACGCTAACGGTGCAATTTTATACGATGGTTGCCATGGTGGCTATGGGGGTGTGGCTTGGTATAGCCATGGATACCTATAGCCGTTTTCTTCATCCAGATAGAAGTAAAAGTTTGTGGCTTTATGCGAACGATATCGTTTTCTGGTTGCTACAAGGGCTGATTATCTTTTATGTTCTCTATCTTGTTAACGAGGGTGAATTACGATTTTATGTCTTTTTGGCCATATTATGTGGTTATGCAGCATATCGGTCCCTTTTTCAACCGTTATATCGCCGTTTACTTGAACGAATCATTCTAATAACTATTGCTATTATTCGTTTTGTGAAGTCTTTATTTATTTATCTTATTTATCAGCCGATAAGGTTCATATTGAAAGTTGTATTTAGCTTATGTATGATGATAGTGAGTATTATGACAACCATTTTTTGGTTTATCTTTAAGTTTTTTTGGGTACCGTTAAAGTGGGGATCTTCGTTGATCTGGCGATTAATACCACAATCGGTACAAATGCCACTAATAAAATTAGCAGGAGTTGCCGATAAAATAAAGAACTACATATACCATTGGTTAACTAAAATACGAAAGTGAGGAGGGAAAAGCTTGGTTACTGCGAATAAGCGTAAGCCTAAAGTTACGGAAGTGCATTCGGAATATCATCAAGAGAAACAGCTACAGGACAAAGTGAAAGAACGAAGAAAGAGAGGTCTTGTACGGCGTCTGACGGCCTTCGCGGTAGCTGCTTTAGCCATAGCTATTCTATTCATCTCCGTATTCACTTCACAGGCAGCAACGATCGAAGAAAAAAACTTACAGCAAAAGCAGGCTGAAGAAGAATTAACGAAACTGAAAGAACAGGAAAAATATTTAACGGAAGAAATTGAGAAACTTAATGACCTTGATTATATTGGTGAATTGGCAAGAAGAGACTACTTTATGTCAAAACCCGGAGAGACAATCTTTAAGCTTCCTTCTTCCTCAAATTGACACGTTGTTTTTTGAAGGGGTATAATTAGCGTACGACTGATCTTTTAAAGATTCTAAGGAGGAGCTTTTTTTACATGGCAATCGAAGTAGGCAGCAAGTTACAGGGAAAGGTAACAGGTATTACAAATTTTGGCGCGTTTGTTGAACTACCAGACGGCAAAACAGGTCTCGTTCACATTAGTGAAGTTGCAGACAATTATGTTAAGGACATTAATGATTTTCTTTCAGTTGGCGATCAGGTTGAGGTAAAAGTCATCCAGGTTGAAAACGACGGTAAAATTGGTTTATCGATTAAGAAAGCAAAAGATCGACCTGCTCCTGAGCGTCCTCAGGGCCGTCCACAAGGTCGCCCTCAAGGTGGCGGAGGCCGTCCACAAGGCGGTGGAAGATCTGGAGGCGGTGGTTTTAAAGGTAAGCCACGCGGTGGTGGCGGACGTCCACCGGTAGAGTCATTTGAGGATAAGATGAGTAAGTTCCTTAAAGACAGTGAAGACCGCCTTTCAACTTTGAAGAAACAAACAGAGTCAAAACGCGGTGGTCGCGGCGCTCGTCGCGGCTAGGGCTTGTTGTCTACTATTTATATTCTATAACAAACCAGGCATGCATTCGCATGCCTGGTTTGTTATATGTGAAGATGTATTCCCTGTCATCTCAGTAAATGTTTTTGGTTAATTTTCTTAAGTAAGTTACAGTATAGGATTATACGAAATGAATCTTTTATAGTTTCTGAAGAAGATTATAAGATTTTTATGCAAATATATTAAAAAGAAGTTGACACAAACTTTCTCGCAATGTATTATATATCTTGTGCTTAAGAAAGCAACAGTCTTATGGCGGTGTAGCTCAGCTGGCTAGAGCGTACGGTTCATACCCGTGAGGTCGGGGGTTCGATCCCCTCCGCCGCTACCATTTTTATTAATTGGCCCGTTGGTCAAGTGGTTAAGACACCGCCCTTTCACGGCGGTATCACGGGTTCGAATCCCGTACGGGTCACCACTTATTAGTAATAACTATTCATTTGAATGTTAGTTATATACATAGTCTGCTAAAAAACACCCTGCATTTTATTAATGCAGGGTGTTTTTTTGTCTTGTCTTTCATGATTTTACTATGAGTTCTAGGATTCATAGTGAAAACAAACGTTATTACTACTCTTTTATCGGTTTTATGAGAGTTTCTTTTCTTTTTTATCTTTAACATTTCGACCTTTTATTTCTAGTTGCTTTTTTAGATAGAAAAGCATGAAAAAGCTTTATCTTTCTAATGAAAATTCACACTCTCCTATATTATAGATCGTTCCACTTGTTTACAGGTTTCTTGTTCTGTCTACAAGTGATTGACAAGCTTCACTGAAAGAAGTCGAGAAGTTTATATCATACCTGTTCTTTTTTTGACAAAAAGCGAATTTCTATTGTGTTTTAATGATTAACACAAACTGCTTCAAGCAGATCGGTGAAAAAAAGAATGAAAGAAAGCAGGTGGGGGAATGCAAAGCGAACTAGTGATGGAAAGGTCAAAATCGAAGATGGGCAAATGGATTCACGGAACAAAGAGTCGGATAGAAACGATTCTATTCCAGCGAGGTCTTCTGCTTTTTGTGATTGGGTTCCTACTTGGACGAGCTGTCATCCTTACTCAGGTTACTCCTTTCGCTATTCCTTTTTTTGGCGCAGTATTCTTCCTGAGACGAGAACGTGCACCTATGATTATCGTTGCTTTATTAGCTGGAGCGGTATCAACGGCTAATTTGCAGAATACAGCATTTATAATGTGTGGCATTCTTGTTTTTCTATTCATTAATCGTTTTGTGAAGTTATCTTCCCTTTCTCTTGTTAAGACGTTACCCATACTTGTGTTCTCAACGAGTATGTTGGGACGTCTGATCCTAAGTTTACTTACTGAACGTTCATTAGCTAACACTAATTGGATCCTAGCAGCAGTTGAAGGTGCTCTTGGAATGATACTAACCATTATTTTTATTCAGAGTATACCGGTATTATCTATTAAGAAAAGAACACAGGCTCTAAAAAATGAAGAGATCATTAGTTTTATCATTTTATTAGCAACGATGTTAACCGGAACAATAGGTTGGGTTGTATATGGTTTCTCAATTGAAAATATCCTTTCTCGGTATCTCGTATTAATTTTCGCATATGTAGGTGGAGCAGCGATTGGCTCAACAGTTGGCGTGGTTACTGGCTTGATACTGGCCCTCGCTAATGTAGCCAGTCTTTATCAGATGAGTATGCTTGCGTTTTCGGGATTATTAGGAGGGTTATTGAAAGACGGTAGAAAAGTTGGAGTTGGTATGGGTTTACTGATCGGTACGTTATTAATCGCTTTATATGGGAGTGGTCCTGAGTTTCTATATCCTAATCTGATGGAGTCTGTGATTGCCGTATTACTCTTTTTCTTCACACCATCTAAAGTTACTTCTCAGCTTTCTAAATATATACCAGGAACGGTGGAACATGCGAATGAGCAGCAACAATACTTAAGAAAAGTACGCGACGTTACAGCCAATCGCGTCGAGCAGTTTTCAAGCTTATTTCAGGCTCTGTCGAGTAGCTTTACAGATGCCGACCTTCAAGGTGATGAACAGTCAGAGCGCGAAGTTGATTATTTTTTAAGTCATGTTACAGAAAAGACTTGTCAAAATTGTTTTAAGAAAGAAACGTGCTGGGCGAAGAACTTCGATGCTACCTATGGGTATATGACAGGAATAATGGAGGAACTGGAACAAACGGCAGAATTGACTAATTATAGTCTGAAGAGAGACTTCGATAAGCACTGCATTAAGGCAAATAAGGTGATTGATCTTATTGGAAAGGAGATGAGTCACTATCACGCCAATCGAATGTTAAAAAAACAAGTTCGTGAAAGCCGGAAGATCGTTGCGGATCAATTGCGTGGAGTGTCGCATGTTATGGGGGATTTCGCAAAAGAAATACAAAAAGAACGTGATAATCTCCACCAACAAGAAGAGCAAATCATGGATGCCATTCAAAGTATGGGTCTGGAAGTAGGACAGGTGGAAATCTACAGCCTAGAAGAGGGGAACGTCGACATTGAAATGAAGATACCTGCCTGCGGAGGGAGAGGAGAAGGAGAAAAGGTCATCGCTCCAATGCTGTCAGATATTCTAAAGGAAAACATCGTCGTGAAAAAAGAAGTGTGTGCAGAACATGAGCACGACACATGTCACCTTTACTTTGGATCAGCTAAAGATTTCGTGATTGAAACAGGCGTAGCAAATGCAGCGAAAGGAGGAGCTTGGATATCTGGAGACAGTCATTCTACGATTGAGCTAGGTGCAGGCAAATATGCTATTGCGATAAGTGACGGAATGGGCAATGGAGAAAGAGCGCATCAGGAAAGCACGGAAACCATTCAACTCCTTCAAAAAATTCTTCATTCAGGAATTGATGAGACGGTGGCGATTAAATCGGTTAACTCTGTTCTATCTTTACGAAATACCGACGAAATATTCTCAACACTTGATTTAGCTATGATTGACTTACAGGATGCTTCAGCCAAGTTTCTTAAAATCGGATCAATTCCAAGCTTTATAAAAAGAGGCGATCGAGTCATGATGGTGGAATCTGGTAATCTACCGATGGGGATTATTCCAGAATTTGATGTAGAGGTCGTAAGTGAACAATTGAAAGCTGGGGATCTCTTGATTATGATGAGCGACGGTATTTATGAAGGGGTTAAAAATATAGAGAATCCGGAGTTCTGGATGAAGCGGAAAATTAGAGAGCTTTCAACAGATAAGCCACAAGAAATCGCAGACCTCATCATGGAAGAAGTAATTAGAACGGAGTATGGCAGAATTGATGATGACATGACGATTGTAGTGGCAAGAATAAAACGTAATGTGCCTAAATGGTCAACTATTCCAATCTATTCAGCTCCTTCATTCAGGAAGAAAAAAGCGCAGTAGGTAAGTATAAACTCTCCTCCTAAAGGCGATGCTTGTAACAGCAAAAAAGGAGGAGTAGAGATGAAGAAAGGAACGCTAAGACAGATTCTATTAATCACAGACGGATGTTCAAATCAGGGGGAAGATCCGGTTGCAATGGCGGCTCTTGCACGGGAGCATGGAATGACAGTGAATGTAATTGGCGTGCTAGACGAAAACGAGCGGACAGATCATGGTCTAAAAGAAATTGAGAATATTGCTTTATCTGGCGGGGGCATCCACCAGCTTGTTTATGCTAAGCAGCTATCGCATACGGTGCAAATGGTTACACGTAAAGCGATGACCCAGACGATTCAAGGATTCATTCATAAAGAATTGCAATCGATCTTGGGTAGCGAAAAAGAAATAGAAGATTTACCACCTGACAAACGGGGGCAGGTCGTGGAAGTGGTCGATGAACTGGGGGAAACGATGGATCTCGAAGTGTTAATTATGATCGATACAAGTGCGAGTATGCAGCATAAACTTCCTACGGTAGAAGATGCCCTTCTTGATCTTTCAATTAGCCTTCATTCAAGAATCGGTGAAAACGAATATTCTCTATATGCATTTCCCGGGAAACGAAAGCAAGTAGAACGTCTAATGGAATGGACGCCAATGTTGAAAGATATTCATACCATTTTTCCAAAGCTGACATCTGGCGGTATTACGCCAACAGGTCCGGCATTAAAAGAAGCGATCGAAGCTTATCAGAAAAAACGCTCAAAGAGAGGGCTGTTAGATGACGGGTACTTCGAAGAATCAGGCAGCTAATGTTCCTCGTGGAACAAGAATAAGAGGGAAATGGAATCAGCAAAGCTACCAAATTATGAGGAAATTAGGTAGCGGGGCACTTGGTACAGTATACTTAGCTGACTCTGAAAAGGGGCGAGTCGCATTAAAATTAGGTACTGATAGTATGTCCATCACGTCAGAAGTGAATGTTCTAAAACAGCTTTCGGTGGTCCAGGGAACAGTTCTTGGGCCGTTTTTCTATGAGGTGGATGACTGGGAGATAAACGGGAAGCGTTATTCTTTTTATGTGATGGAATATATTGATGGTGAACCTCTTTTTACTTTCATTGAACGTAGAGGAAAAGAATGGATTGGGATCTTGATGCTTCAATTGCTCCGTGATCTTTCAGCCCTTCATAAAGAAGGCTGGGTTTTTGGTGATCTGAAACCAGACAATCTTCTAGTAGAAGGATCGCCTCCAACTATGAGGTGGCTTGATGTGGGAGGGACGACTTCAATGGGAAGATCAGTGAAGGAGTTTACGGAGTTTTTCGATCGAGGATACTGGGGACTTGGCAACCGAGTAGCAGAGCCGTCGTATGATTTATTTTCTGTAGCTATGATCGTAATGAATGCCGCTTACCCTAAGCGGTTTGACCGTCCTAAGAAAGACTCAGAAACCTATTTGCTCAATAAAATAGAACAAAGTCATCTGCTTAGGGAGTATAAGCCAATTCTTCGAAAGGCCCTACTAGGGAAGTATACACATGCTCAAGATATGCGACAGGAGCTTTTTTCCCTACTGCAAGGAGATAAGTCAAAGGTCCGTAAACGACCAGAAGCACCTTCTAACTCAAGGGTAGCCTCAAGGCAGAAGCCTCCAAAACGTGTGAAACAAAAGGGCTCAAAATGGATTGAAACCGTACTAATAGTTGCTTTTCTTCTATTCTTCTATACTTTATACTTAGTTGGTCATGTTTTTTAACAGAGCCTATATAAAAGAAAGGTTTGAAAAAGACGTGGTTGGGTTATTAGTACTAAAATGAATTGCTGTTTATCGAGACAGTGAGTGAGAGGAAGACAGAGTTTGTTGCAAGATGTCGAACGTTTTATCCATAAGCATGATTTAATCAAACATGGGGATACACTAGTTATTGGAGTTTCTGGAGGACCAGACTCTGTTGCGCTACTTCACTACTTAGTAAGTATTGCTCCCAGGTTAAAATTATCAATTGTTGCCGCGCATGTGGACCATAGTTTACGGGGAAAGGGATCTGCTGAAGACTTAGCGTTTGTGGAGAGCTATTGTGAACAAGAAGGGATCATCTTTGAAGCTTCTACGGTAGATGTGAATGCCTACAAAAAGGAGCGAAACCTCTCTACACAAGTTGCAGCACGAGATTGCCGCTATGATTTTTTTCGAAAAGTAATGGAAAAACATCATGCTAGCGCCCTGGCCCTTGCTCACCACGGAGACGATCAGATTGAAACAATGCTTATGCGACAGGTTCACGGTAGCTCAAGTTCTGGACTTACTGGGATGCCGGTCCAACGTCCCTTCTCAACTGGAAAAATCATTCGTCCGTTTCTATGCGTTACAAAGGAGCATCTCGTGAACTATTGTAAGGAGCATTTACTTGGGTATAGGCTCGATCCATCTAATGAGAGCAATCAATATATGAGGAATCGGTTTCGGAATCATGTGCTACCTTTTCTTAAGGAAGAAAACCCCAATGTCCATATAAGATACCAATTATATAGCGAGCGAGCTCAAAGTGACGAAGCATTTTTAATGGATTTAGCTAAGAGATATCTCGATGAAGTGATCATCGATCAAAATGACAAATTTGTGAAGATGGATAACAAGGCGTATGATTGCCTTCCTATTCCTTTACAAAGAAGAGTGATTCATCTAATATTAAATTATCTTTATACAGGCAATGCTCCTTTTTCTTCTATACATATTGAGGATTTGCGGTTAATGCTCGATTCTGAGCACCCTTCTGCTTCCCTTAATCTACCCCTGGAACTGAGGGCGGTAAAATCTTATACCACCTGTTATTTTTCTTTTGAAACCTTTTTGCAACCAGAACCGTATAAGTATCATCTCCCTTTATGGGGTGCTGTCGAAACGCCACTTGGAACGATTACGGCCGTTCCAGTTAACGACGTTCCGCAACACCTGACAAGTGATGATCTTATTATTGAGGAGCAATTGCTTCCTGCGGTTGTACGCTCCAGGCGTCCTGGTGATCGAATTCAGCCAAAAGGCATGATAGGAACGAAAAAGGTAAAAGATATTTTTATCGACCGTAAAATAGACCGTTCAGAACGCGATGTATGGCCAATCGTTGAGGATGTGATGGGCCACACAATCTGGGTCGCTGGAGTAACTCGTTCTGAAAAGGCAACACTGTCTGCAAAAAAGAATCAGCTCGTGCACGTGCACTATGAGAAAAAAACACTTACATAGGTTGGGAGGGCAATACCACTGATGTTGAATGAAATTCAAGAAACACTAATTAGTGAAGAACAGATTCAAGAGAAATGCCGCGAGTTAGGGAAACGGCTTTCAGACGAATACGAGGATCGCTTTCCGCTTGTAATTGGCGTCCTTAAAGGTGCAATGCCTTTCATGGGTGACTTAACAAAGCGTATGACTTGTCATCTTGAGATGGACTTTATGGACGTATCAAGTTATGGCAATTCAACCGTTTCTTCTGGTGAAGTAAAGATAATTAAAGATCTTGATACTTCCGTAGAAGGACGAGACGTTCTTATTCTCGAAGATATTATAGATAGTGGGTTAACGCTTAGCTATTTGATCGACCTTCTAAAATACCGTAAAGCAAAGTCGATTAAGATTGTAACGCTTCTAGATAAGCCTACTGGAAGAAAAGTTGATTTAAAGCCGGATGTCGCAGGATTTATCGTACCTGATGAGTTTGTAGTCGGATACGGTCTTGACTTCGCTGAAAGGTATCGTAATCTTCCGTTTATCGGGATTCTTAAACCCGAGATTTATCAAGGTTAATTTGTTGTAGTCAGTTGTGCCAGTATGGTAAGATAATCTATGGTTTCCTGTTCGTGGGAGGAGGTAAGGAATGAATCGTATCTTCCGAAATACAATATTTTATTTGTTAATATTCCTCGTCGTAGTAGGTGTTGTCAGTTTCTTTAACGGAACAAATAATGACACGAATGTCCTCGATTACGGCGAATTTCAGTCCAAATTGAATAATGGTGAGATTCAAGAGTTAACGTTACAACCTGAGCGCGGGGTTTACACTGTCACTGGTCAATTAGCTGGTGGTGATGAAGACAGCGAAGATGCTAATACATTCGTAACGAATGTACCTGACTCAGAGAAAGCTGTAGAGAATATCTTAACTGCAGCTGACGAAGGAATTGTAGAATTAACGACAGAACCAGCCCCTGAACAAAGCGGGTGGGTAACATTTTTAACAAGTATCATTCCTTTCGTTATTATCTTCATTCTGTTCTTCTTCCTACTTAACCAGGCTCAAGGCGGCGGTGGCCGTGTCATGAACTTTGGTAAGAGTAAAGCGAAGTTATACAGCGAAGAGAAAAAGAAAGTTACATTTAAAGACGTAGCTGGTGCTGATGAAGAGAAGCAAGAGCTTGTCGAGGTCGTTGAATTTTTGAAGGATCCTCGTAAGTTTGCTGCAGTTGGGGCCCGTATTCCAAAGGGTGTTCTATTAGTAGGACCTCCGGGTACAGGTAAAACGTTGCTTGCACGAGCAGTTGCTGGTGAAGCAGGCGTTCCATTCTTCTCAATTTCTGGTTCTGATTTCGTAGAAATGTTCGTTGGTGTCGGTGCATCTCGTGTACGTGACCTATTCGAAAATGCGAAGAAGAACGCACCTTGTATTATCTTTATTGATGAGATCGATGCAGTTGGTCGTCAACGTGGAGCAGGTCTTGGTGGCGGTCACGATGAGCGTGAACAGACGCTTAACCAACTTCTCGTTGAAATGGATGGTTTTAGTGCAAACGAAGGTATCATTATCGTTGCAGCAACAAACCGTCCTGACATACTTGACCCGGCACTTCTTCGTCCAGGACGTTTTGACCGTCAAATTCCGGTAAACCGTCCCGATGTGAACGGTCGTGAAGCTGTCCTTCAAGTACATGCACGTAACAAACCGTTAAGCGATGAAGTTGATTTGAAAACGATCGCTATGCGTACTCCAGGATTCTCTGGTGCAGACCTTGAGAACTTATTGAATGAAGCTGCGCTTGTAGCCGCTCGTCATAACAAGAAAAAGGTTGATATGAATGATATCGACGAAGCAACTGACCGAGTTATTGCTGGTCCTGCTAAGAAAAGCCGCGTGATCTCTGAAAAAGAGAAAAATATCGTTGCTTATCACGAAGCGGGTCATACAATTATCGGTACACAACTTGATAATGCAGATATTGTTCATAAGGTTACGATTGTTCCACGCGGACAAGCTGGTGGTTATGCCGTAACGCTTCCTAAAGAAGACCGCTACTTAATGACTAAGCCTGAATTGGTTGATAAAATCATTGGTTTACTTGGTGGACGCGTTGCAGAAGAAATTACATTCGGTGAAGCAAGTACCGGAGCAAGTAATGACTTTCAACGTGCAACAGCCATTGCACGTAGTATGGTTACGGAATATGGTATGAGTGAAAAGCTAGGTCCGATGCAGTTTGGATCAGGTTCAGGAGGAAACGTCTTCCTTGGACGTGATATTCAAAATGAACAGAACTATAGTGATTCATTCGCCAATGAAATTGATCTTGAAGTTCAAAAAATCATTAAATCAGCTTATGAACGCTGTCGTGAAATACTCCTTGAAAATCAGGATAAGTTAAACCTTGTCGCTGAAACGCTTAAGGATATTGAAACTCTCGATGCTGAACAAATTCGTTCTCTTGTTGAAGATGGAAAACTTCCTGAAGGTCACCATGCAACTGGTACCTCTGAAGATGTGAAAGTTAACATCTCTAAAAAGGAAGATAAGCCTGAAACAGATGAAGAACAAGAATAAATATGATTGAAAGCAGGATGTCTCAAGGACGTCCTGCTTTTTTATTTAAAATAAATGCTTGTTTTTTGTGAAATCCATATGGATAGTAATCGTTTTCAAAAAAGAACTTCGTTTTTAATTCCATTGTGTGGTATAACTATAGAGAGCATGATGAAAGTTAAATTTTTTTAATAAGGTGATAATATGATACTTGTGCTTGATGTAGGAAATACAAATATTGTTCTTGGTGTATATGAAGGCGAAGAGTTAACGCATCACTGGCGAATGGGGACAAGCAGAAAACAGACAGAAGATGAATACGCAATGGTTATTAAAGGACTCTTCTCTCATGAGGAGCTTTCTTTTGACGATGTGGAAGGCATCATTATTTCGTCTGTAGTGCCACCTATTATGTTCGCTCTTGAGCGTATGTGCCAGAAATATTTTCATCATAAACCGTTAGTGATTGGTCCAGGAATTAAGACGGGCCTCAATATAAAATATGATAATCCGAAAGAAGTAGGAGCGGATCGTATTGTGAATGCCGTGGCGGGGATTCATTTATATGGAGCACCGCTAATTATTGTGGATTTTGGAACAGCTACAACTTACTGCTACATTGATGAGCAAAAACAGTATGTTGGGGGCGCCATCGCACCAGGCATTAACATTTCGACAGAAGCTCTATACATGCATGCAGCAAAGCTTCCACGAATTGAAATTGCGAAGCCAAATCATATCGTTGGAAAGAATACGGTTAGCGCCATGCAAAGCGGCACGCTATATGGATACGTAGGACAAGTGGAAGGGATTGTTTCTAGGATGAAGAAACATTCTCCGAAGGAACCTACTGTAATAGCGACTGGTGGACTTGCCTCACTTATAGCAGAAGAATGCGATCTTATCGATGTGGTTGACCCGTTTCTAACATTAAAAGGATTACACTTAATTTATAATAAGAACAAAGAAGAATTAAACGCATACCGATAAAACGGGGTGCGTTTTTCATTTTGCGTTTTGGGGGAAAATAAAAATAGATACTCTTTATATCTCTTATTTTATTATTGAATGAGACGTTTTCCATAATGATATCTAAAGTTAGTACACAAAAGTATTTAAAAGGTAAGTCGCAGACCACAGATTTATTTAACGAAAGATATGGAAGCGAGAGCATGTCAGTTTCTCATAATGGAAGTTCTTGAAAAAATATTGTATCGTGTAATTGGGCATTGGCCCATTAGTGAAAGGAGCTACAAACAAATGAATGATTATTTGATAAAAGCACTTGCGTTCGATGGCAATGTAAGGGCTTATGCGATATCTAGTACTGAAATGGTTGCGGAAGCACAGCGACGTCACACTACTTGGCCAACTGCATCCGCTGCAATTGGTCGTGCTATGACTGCTTCGACAATGATAGCAACAGGACTAAAAGGTGAAGAGAAAATCACTGTGAAGATTGAGGGCGGTGGTCCTATCGGAGCCGTTGTAGTAGACGCTAATGCGAAAGGTGAAACGCGCGGGTATGTAAGCAATCCACATGTGCACTTTGATCTTAATGATAATGGGAAATTGGACGTTGCGCGTGCCGTTGGACAAGATGGTTTCTTATCCGTTGTAAAAGATATTGGTATGCGTGAAAAATTCACAGGGCAAGTTCCGATTGTCTCAGGTGAATTAGGAGAAGACTTTACGTACTATCTTGTGACTTCAGAACAAGTTCCTTCAGCAGTTGGAGTGGGCGTGCTTGTTAATCCAGATAATACGATTCTTGCAGCTGGTGGTTTTATGATTCAATTACTTCCTGGTGCAGGTGAAGAAACGATCCGTTTTATTGAAAAGCGTATTGAAGCGATTCCTCCAATCTCTAAATTGATTGAAGCAGGGAAAACACCTGAAGAAATTTTGAATGATCTTCTCGGAGAAGAAAACATTAAAATTATTGACAATATGCCTGTTCAATTTGAATGTAGTTGTTCCAAAGAGCGATTTTCGAATGGCATTATGGGACTTGGCAAAGAAGAGATCAGAAGTATGATTGAAGAAGACGGTGAAGCGGAAACAACTTGTCACTTCTGCAATGCACATTATCACTTCTCGAAAGAAGAGCTTGAAGAATTACACGCTGAGAGTAAAGTTTAAAAAGGTTCAAATTGACACTTTTGACCTACGGTGATATTCTTTTAGAAAGAGAATTCCTATAAAAACACTCGGGTTTGAGGAGGCGTGATGATGAGGGTAGCAAATTCTATTACTGACTTAATCGGTCAAACACCTATTGTGAAACTAAATCGCATCACTAACGAGGAACATGCAGAGGTATATTTAAAGCTTGAATTCATGAACCCTGGAAGCAGCGTTAAAGATCGTATTGCACTTGCAATGATCGAAGCAGCTGAAGAAAAAGGTGAATTGAAACCTGGTGATACATTCGTAGAACCAACAAGTGGAAATACGGGTATTGGTCTTGCGATGGTTGCGGCTGCAAAAGGTTACCAGGCTGTTCTTGTTATGCCAGATACTATGAGCACGGAACGTCGTAACCTGCTGAAGGCGTATGGAGCAAAGCTTGTCCTTACTCCTGGTTCTGAAGGTATGGGCGGAGCGATTCGTAAATCAGAAGAACTAGCGAAGGAACATGGTTATTTCATGCCTCAGCAATTTAATAACAAAGCAAATCCGGAAGTGCACCGTCGTACGACTGGTCAAGAAATTGTAGATCAGATGGACCAGCTTGACGGATTTGTGGCAGGTATTGGAACTGGTGGTACGATTACTGGAGCAGGAGAAGTGTTAAAGAAGCATTTCCCTTCGATCAAGCTATACGCGGTTGAACCAACAGATTCACCTATTCTATCCGGAGGCAAGCCTGGCCCACATAAAATTCAGGGGATCGGTGCAGGATTTGTACCGGCAGTTTTGAATACGGATGTATATGATGAAGTCGTTCAGGTTCAAAATGATCAGGCTTTTGAATGGGCTAGAAAAGCTGCACGAGAAGAAGGTATTCTTGGAGGCATTTCTTCAGGCGCGGCGATTTATGCAGCGCTGGAAGTAGCAAAGAAACTGGGTAAAGGAAAGAAAGTGCTTGCTGTAATTCCAAGTAATGGGGAACGTTACCTCAGCACACCTCTTTTTCAATTTGATGAAGATTAAGCAACTCTAAAAACAGTCCTTAACGGGCTGTTTTTCTTTTTAGTTTTTTGAAGTATTGATTCTTTACTATCCTAAATAATAGTTAATTAAACAAGACAGTCTATCAAGTTTTTTATTAGAGACAACAAAAAGCTAAACGAAAAGAAAAAAGGTAAGTTTTTCTAAAAGGTTGTTCAGAAGAGTTTGGGGAATATAAAAAGGATGAAGCAACGAAAGACTTCATGTAGAATAGAGGCATAAACAGGGCGTACGCTTAGCTTGTGATAGGGTGTGAAAAATTTGCCGGAACAACTAGAGAAAACAACACGGGTTTCAATTTTTGAAACTCTCGAATTAAGTGCGGATGAGTGGTTTTCAGGGTATAAATCTTTTATTGAAGGCCGCGATGAACATATTTTATTGGATAGTACACGTGGTGGTCGATATAGCATGTTTGGTATTAAGCCTATTGCGAGCCTGTATGGACACGGCAATTTTCTTACGATTGATGAAGTAGGAAAAGAACCGAAAACGTTAGAGGGTAATTTACTTGAGTTGATGCAACACTGGATGGAACGGAATGTGTCGATCATGGATGAACGCTTACCTGACTTTCAGGGTGGGGCAATGGGGTTTCTGAGCTATGATATTGCGCGTCAAATTGAAAAACTTCCTGATATAGCATCAGATGACCTGGAGCTTCCTGAACTTTTCTTTGTTGTGTATGAAGATGTTGGCGTATATGATCACACTACGCAAACACTATGGTTTATTGCACAAGTTGAAGAGGGAAATAAAGAAGAAGGTAAGCGGCGTCTCGAAGCGTATAAGGAGAAGTGGGTACAACAAAGTGAAGCAAGTTCTTCTGTGGCTGATTCTTATTCAAAAGCAGCTACACAGACCTTTTCAATGAGTCAAGAGTCATTCTCGATGGCCGTTCGAAAAGTACAGGAGTATATTTCAGCTGGAGACGTTTTTCAGGTCAATCTTTCCTTAAGAGAGTCAAGAAGTCTCCACACAGCCCCTATTTCTATTTACGAGACGCTTAGAACGATTAATCCATCTCCGTATATGTCCTTTATTCATACTCACTCATTTGATCTTGTGAGTGCTTCACCAGAATTACTTATTAAGAAAAAGGGACAAGAATTAAGTACAAGACCAATTGCGGGGACGAGATCACGGGGAAAGAATGACGATGAGGATGAAGAACTTGCACGGACCCTTATTGAGAATGAGAAAGAACGCGCCGAGCATGTGATGCTTGTCGATCTTGAGCGAAATGATCTGGGGCGCGTTTGTACCTATGGAACGGTAGAAGTAGATGAGTTTATGGTGATCGAAAAATATTCTCATGTGCAGCACATTGTTTCAAACGTTCGTGGTATTTCATCGCCTGAAGCGACAGCATTTGATGCTATTAAAGCCACTTTTCCAGGGGGGACAATTACGGGAGCTCCTAAGGTACGAACAATGGAAATTATTGAAGAACTTGAGCCTGTTCGCCGAGGGGTTTACACTGGATCTATCGGATGGATTGGGTTCAATGATGATATGGAATTAAATATTGCTATTCGAACTATGGTCATTAAAGATAATATTGCTCACGTACAAGCCGGTGCTGGAATTGTAATTGACTCTAATCCCGAAGCGGAGTACAAAGAGTCACTAAAGAAAGCAAGAGCATTATGGAAAGCAAAAGAGTTAAGTGAAGAGATTAGCAGAGATTAGCTTAGAGGAGGAAACAAAATGATTTTAATGATTGATAACTACGATTCATTTACGTATAACCTTGTGCAATACCTTGGAGAAATGGGAGAAGAGCTAGTTGTAAAAAGAAATGATGAGATAACTATTCAAGAAATTGAACAGCTTCGTCCGTCATTTATTATGGTTTCTCCAGGACCGTGTAGTCCTGATGAAGCGGGAATTAGTATGTCTGTTATTCAGCACTTTGCCGGTAGCATACCGATATTCGGTGTGTGCCTTGGTCACCAGTCAATTGCGCAGGTATTTGGTGGAGATGTTATTAAAGCCGATAGACTAATGCATGGGAAAACATCCCCGATGCATCACGACGGGCGATCAATCTTTAAGGGACTCGAGAATCCGTTT
The DNA here is from genome assembly GCF_030547345.1 of Anaerobacillus sp. 1_MG-2023. Classification (NCBI taxonomy): domain Bacteria; kingdom Bacillati; phylum Bacillota; class Bacilli; order Caryophanales; family Bacillaceae; genus Anaerobacillus; species Anaerobacillus sp. 1_MG-2023. Next base: position 47,773 of record NZ_JAUORD010000020.1, read on the forward strand.
ACTGCAACGAGATATCATTCATTAATTGTCAAAAAAGAGACATTACCGGAATGCTTTGAGATCAGCGCCTGGACACAGGAAGGCGAAATCATGGCAATTCGACATAAAGAGCTTGCGATTGAAGGGGTTCAGTTCCACCCTGAATCGATTATGACTGGTATAGGGAAAGCTTTGCTTAAGAACTTTATAGATGAGCATCGAAAAGAGCCATGTTTATAAACGTTAACGGAGAACTTGTCGATGAAAAATCAGCTGTTATACCGGCTTATGATCACGGTTATCTCTATGGAGTGGGAGTTTTTGAGACGTTTCGAACGTACAATGGACATCCCTTTTTATTTGAAGATCACTATAATCGCCTTTGTGATTCCTTAAATGAACTTCAAATTGCACTACCCTTTACAAAAGAAGGGCTTCTCTTTGAGATAAGGCGAACGATTGAAGTGAATGGCATTACAGACGCATATGTTCGCTTAAATGTTTCTGCTGGAGAAGGAGAGATTGGTCTGAGGACGGAACCTTACAATAGTCCAACGGTAATTATTTATGTGAAAGAAATAGGCGACCCAGTACAAAAAGAAAAGCATGGTGTGATTCTTTCGCTTAGGCGAAATACGCCTGAAGGCCCTGTAAGACTTAAATCACACCACTATTTAAATAATATTCTTGCGAAAAGAGAAGTTGGAAATGATCCTTCAGTGGAAGGGATTTTTCTCTCACAAAGAGGAAAGCTTGCTGAAGGAATTGTTTCAAATTTATTCTGGTTTAAAAACGGCATTCTTTACACCCCGGACCTTACTACAGGAATCTTAAATGGGATTACTAGACAATATGTAATAGATGTTGCAAGAAAAAAGGGGATTTTAGTTAGGGAAGGTAACTTCGAGAAAAAGGAAATTCTTGAAGCGGATGAAGTGTTTGTTACAAATTCTATCCAAGAGATCGTGCCATTATCTAAGATTGAGCACAAATCTTTACCGGGACTTGAGGGTCATGCGACAAATGAGCTCATCCTTCAATATGAACAACACCGCACTTCGTTAATGAGTCGAAATGAATGCTAACCGAGAACGTATGTACGAAAAGGAGTGAGCCGTTTGGCGACGGTAATAGATAATCATAAAAAACACCCAATGATGATGAAATGGCAGGATGGATTCATTGACTGGAATGAAAAAACCTGGATTATGGGTATTCTGAATGCAACCCCTGATTCGTTTTCTGATGGTGGAGAATATAACACTACAGCACAAGCGGTAGCTCATGCTCTCCAACTTGTTGAAGATGGAGCGGACCTAATTGATATTGGCGGTGAATCTACCCGCCCAGGGGCTACAATAGTTCCGGTGGATGAGGAGTTGAACCGTGTAATTCCAGTTATCAAAGCTGTGCGTCATACTGTTGACGTCCCTATTTCTATTGATACTTATAAAGCGGAAGTGGCTAATCAAGCAATATTAGCAGGAGCGGATATTATTAACGATGTATGGGGAGCTAAGGCGGACCCTGATATGGCCAGGGTGGCAGCGGAACATAATGTACCAATTATTCTTATGCATAATCGGTATGACACGAATTATGCGGATATCATGCTTGATATCAAGTCTGACATTGAAGAAAGTATTGAGATAGCTCGTTCTGCAGGTGTACGGACTGAAAATATCATTCTCGATCCTGGAATTGGATTTGCAAAAACTCATGAGCAAAATCTTGAAGTTATGAGGAGACTCGATGAATTTTCTTCTCTTGGATATCCTGTTTTGCTTGGTACATCAAGAAAATCGATTGTTGCTAGAACATTGAATACGCCGCCGAATGATCGAGTAGAAGGTACTGGAGCGACAGTTTGTCTCGGGATTGAAAGAGGCGCTCAAATTATCAGAGTTCATGATGTGAAACCAATGGTACGTATGGCTCGTATGATGGATGCTATGCTTAAACCACAGCTTAATTAAACAACAGGAGAGTGAATGATATGGATAAGATCTATCTAAACGGAATGAAATTTTACGGTTATCACGGCGTTTTTCCTGAAGAAAATAAGCTTGGTCAACGTTTCTATGTTGATTTGGCCCTCGAAACAGATCTATCCAAGGCTAGTAACTCTGATGATTTAAATTACACTGTGAATTATGCAGACGCGTATAATTCAATCAAATCAATTGTTGAAGGCACACCAAGAAAGCTAGTTGAAACTGTTGCTGAGGAAATAACAAAAAAGATGTTTCAAGAATTTGAGATTGTCGATGCTTGTACGGTGAAAGTGACTAAACCGGATCCTCCAATCGATGGTCAATATGATTCTGTTGCAATCGAGATGAAGAGGGAACGTAATGAATAGTGTATATGTTGGTATTGGATCCAATGTAGGGGATCGAGAAAACTATATCAAAACATCTTTATTAAGACTTCAAGAGTACCCAGGTGTAGAGATCACATCTACATCCTCATTATATGAAACCGCTCCTGTAGGTGTAACAGAGCAGGGTGCTTTTCTTAACATGGTGGCTTTGCTAGAAACAGAATTGAATGCATTTCAGCTGCTCGAAATTCTCCAAGGGATTGAGCAGTCTCTAGGTAGAGAGCGCGACATTCGATGGGGTCCAAGAACAATAGACCTTGACATTTTGCTCTATAATCATGAGAATATTGTAGCAGAAGGTCTGGTCATTCCTCATCCTCGTCTCATTCAAAGAGGATTTGTGGTTATACCTCTTCACGAATTGAGTCCTGATATTATTATTCCAACTACCAATAAGAGAATTGATTCCTATTTTAATCATATAGAAGATAAAGAAGGTGTACGTCTATGGAAGCGGAGATCTACGGAAGACGTATTCGCGCTTTTCGAAAGTTGAAAGGTTATACTCAGGAACAGCTTGCGAAGGAACTCGGCGTTTCGGTATCTGTACTAGGAGAGATCGAGCGAGGGAACCGAAGACCTACAAATGATTTTATGCAGCTAGTAGCTAAGCAGCTCAGAGTTCCGCTTGAGGAACTTTTTCCTTTAGAACACAACTAAAAAGTGAAGTGAAGCGTGTTAACGACTGGTGATGTTGCTTTATCGCACGGTTCAATACCTTGAAACCGAAAAGATTCTGGGTATCCTATGGTTAAAGAGAAGATTGATGTAGCAATGCTTCATCTTGATCGTCTTATAGAGCTTAAAGGAGAAAAAGTTTCCGTTCACTAAATAGGTAAACATGTTGAATAATACTCAATAGAACTTCACGGTAACGGTAAGATTCTTTACCAAATCAATGTAACGACTACGAGAGATGGTCTTGCTGAATTACTATGCGCGTTTATTGCAGAGCTTGAATTTAGACAGGCAGTTTGACCTTCTAACTAGCTCTTCATCTTTGCCATGATACACCCGGGGCGTTTGTCATAAGTTTTATATAAGTGAATGCTTGCTATTCATGATGCTTTCCGATAAAGTTATAGCGGGATAAACATAGATTTGACAGGAGTGATAGAGATGAGTCAGGAGCTTGAACTGAATGACCTTCTTAAAGTAAGAAGAGAAAAGCTTGACGTTCTGAAAGAGAATAATATTGATCCATTCGGACATCGGTTTGATCGTACTCATTCAGCTAGCGAAATGTTAGAAGAGTTCGATTCTTTTTCAAAGGAAGAATTAGCTGAACAAAGCAAGGCAGTTTCCTTAGCTGGAAGAATTATGACTAAACGTGGAAAAGGAAAAGCGGGATTCGCGCATATTCAAGATTTAACTGGTCAAATTCAGCTTTATGTTCGTAAAGACACTGTTGGAGATGAGCAGTATGATCTTTTTGATTCAATGGATATTGGAGATATCATTGGTGTAAGTGGTGAAGCATTCAAAACAAAAGTCGGAGAACTCTCTGTTAAAGCGAGTGACCTTCATTTGCTTTCAAAATCACTACGTCCATTGCCAGACAAATTCCATGGTTTGAAAGATGTAGAACAACGCTACCGTCAGCGTTATCTTGATTTAATAATGAGTCCTGACTCTAAAGAAACGTTCATCGCAAGAAGTCGCATCATCCAATCGATGAGACGTTATCTTGATGACCAGGGTTTCCTAGAAGTTGAAACACCAATGATGCACTCTATTCCTGGCGGCGCATCAGCACGTCCTTTCGTTACACACCACAACGCTCTTGATATGGAGCTTTATATGCGTATTGCCATTGAACTACATCTAAAGCGATTGATTGTAGGTGGCATGGAGCGTGTATATGAAATCGGAAGAGTTTTCCGAAATGAAGGTGTTTCTACACGACACAATCCTGAATTCACAATGCTTGAGTTATACGAAGCCTATGCGGATTATAAAGATGTCATGTCCTTAACAGAGCAAATGGTTGCTCACATCGCTAAAGAGGTAACAGGCTCTACAATGATTCAGTACGGTGATTATGAGATTAACCTCGAACCAGAGTGGAAAAGAGTGCATATGGTCGATGCTGTTAAAGAAGCAACAGGTGTCGACTTCTGGAAAGAGATGACGGATGAAGAAGCGCGCAGTATCGCTAAGGAACATGGCGTCGAAATCAAAGAGACAATGGAATTCGGACATGTCGTAAATGAATTCTTTGAACAGAAAGTTGAAGAAACGCTCATTCAACCTACTTTTGTATATGGACATCCGGTGGCTATTTCGCCTCTAGCTAAGAAAAATCCTGAAGATGGCCGTTTCACAGATCGTTTTGAGTTGTTTATCGTAGCTCGTGAACACGCCAACGCATTTACTGAGCTTAATGATCCAATTGATCAAAGAGAACGGTTTGAAGCGCAGCTTGTGGAGAGAGAGCAAGGTAATGACGAGGCCCACATGATGGACCATGACTTTATCGAAGCTCTTGAGTACGGTTTACCACCAACCGGTGGTTTAGGTATTGGAATTGATCGTCTTGTAATGCTTCTAACAAATTCTCCTTCTATTAGAGATGTTCTTCTATTCCCTCAAATGAGAAATACGGAACGATAGAAGTTAAAAGCCTTTAGAATGAAGTTCGTTTATCGAACTTCATTCTTTTTAGTTTTTCTAAAAAGAATTCAAAAAAGGGGTTGCGTATCTAAAGTAACCCTGATATAGTTATATAGGTCGCCGCAACAACGCGGTTGACGCCGAAAAGAATTTCAATAAAGTTGTTGACATCGACTTAGTTAACATGGTATATTAATAAAGTCGCTGAAAACGACATCGAAAGAAATAAATTGATCTTTGAAAACTGAACGAAACGCCATGTAAGTAGTTGTTTCTACGGAAACAAAACATTGT
>NZ_JAUORD010000192.1:0-247 GCF_030547345.1 Anaerobacillus sp. 1_MG-2023
TCATAAACCCGCCGAAACGCGTTGATCAACCGTATGCGTGTCGCATTGCGCCACACCAAAACAGGTGATCGCGCCATGAGATCAACTTCCACGCGCTGCCCCATGATGACGCGGTCATCAACACGCGCCTTTTCCTCTATCATGCGTTCAAAATCATGAAACTCGAGCGCAGGATCCGCCAGCGCGTGCGCAAGGTCCAAGATGGGATTATCTGCATCCTGTCGGTGGACGCGGCTCAATTGCAGCT
>NZ_JAUORD010000193.1:0-247 GCF_030547345.1 Anaerobacillus sp. 1_MG-2023
AACGATTGGTGGTAGTGCCATGTTCGTTGTCACGATCTTTGGAGCTGTATTTAGTGGTATTTTTATTTAATATCAGTTAAATTATCTAAATCCATATTATAATATCATGTTAATTGTTATTGGTATTTTTTTTAATTTAATTTTCAACTTTATTGGGTAAATAAAGTTTTTTATAAGATATAGTTATTTAATTGTTGATATAATTTTTGGTATCAAATATGTAATTGTACATTGTGTAGGTCTGTAC
>NZ_JAUORD010000194.1:0-247 GCF_030547345.1 Anaerobacillus sp. 1_MG-2023
CTACCACCCGCCTCCAACTGTCGTCCCCCACCTTTTTTCATATTCGAATTCTTTAATCTAGATTCCTGAGCTTGTCTCGTTTGATCTTTGATTTGTATTTTAGACTGTACGTGGACTTTTTATTGTTTTTTTTTTGTTGGCTTAATGTTTGTTTGGTTATCTTTATTTTTTTTTATTGATATATAGTGATACGTCAAGGTCATTCCCCACCGCCCAACAACCCCCACGAGCACCACCCCCCCCCCCC
>NZ_JAUORD010000195.1:0-246 GCF_030547345.1 Anaerobacillus sp. 1_MG-2023
TGGCTAAATTGCTCCAGTACTTTGCTTTCATCTTCACCTAAATCAACCCAATAGCCACGAATAAAGAGCTGGGTATTGTTGTTAATTTGTACTCGCGTTTGGCCTTTATCAACAATTCGTATTACGTCATCGGTAATAATTAGACCGTGTCTGAGTTCAACATCACACGGTTTTTGAGCAAAGGCAGCGGTACTTGAAAGTGCAATGGACAGCGATAAAATCGCACGAGATAAAAACGCCATATAC
>NZ_JAUORD010000196.1:0-246 GCF_030547345.1 Anaerobacillus sp. 1_MG-2023
GCAATAATCTTGTCAGCAGCACATGCTCCCAGATATCCACCGGATGCAGCAATTAGATCCACTGATGCAGTTGTTTTTATTTTGTATTTTTTGAATCTATTTATCTGTGAAGCAAGTAATCCGTAGCCGTTTACAACTCCACCGCCTGAATTTATTTTGATAAGTATTTCGAATTTATCTGGCTCCGCTTTACACAAGTTGATTGCTGCAGTTACCTCATCTTTAAAAAAATCAACATCACTAGCT
>NZ_JAUORD010000197.1:0-246 GCF_030547345.1 Anaerobacillus sp. 1_MG-2023
GCATCACGTCCGTTGTCGGCAAGCTCGATTGAGCAATCATTGCGATTCCCCAGGCGGTGACATCTTGAGAACGACAGTCAGCGTTGCCCACAAGCTCGCAAACAGTCCTGCTGCCTTCCGAACGTCTATTTCATTGAATTCATTGCGGTACGACGTTGCATCGATGGCGAACATTGCCACCGCGAACACGGCAGCAAGAGCAATCGGAAGATAGGGTTTTAGTTTGTCCATCAATCGCACTCCGTT
>NZ_JAUORD010000198.1:0-245 GCF_030547345.1 Anaerobacillus sp. 1_MG-2023
CTTATTTTTCTATTACTACTTCTATTTTATAGTTAATGTCCTATTCTTGGAATTTTTTCTAATTTTTTTATAATAAAGGGTCTTTTTATTTAATTTTATTCTTTTAATATTGGTTTATTTTTTTTTTTTATTGCTCATGTATTCTTTATAATTTTGCTTGGGTAGAGCATGTTTTAACGTTCTGTGATTTTGTATTGTTGTATTATGGTGTCCTTTATTGTTCTTTGTTTTTGGGACTTCTGGTC
>NZ_JAUORD010000199.1:0-244 GCF_030547345.1 Anaerobacillus sp. 1_MG-2023
ATTAGGGAGAGCGCTATTTTGCTACAAAGCCTTGAAGATGAAATTCATACGCTGCGTATGGTGATTTATGATCTATGACATGAAGCTGACGATTACTCAAGCGGGAAAATACTTCTCTTAAGTAAACGAATAGATGAGAAAATAGTTCAGTATCAAAAACTAAAAAAAATACTCTGGCCATAATTAAGCTTACATCATCTAACAAAAAACAAGCTACCTCATCGAGAGGTAGCTTGTTTTACTT
>NZ_JAUORD010000200.1:0-244 GCF_030547345.1 Anaerobacillus sp. 1_MG-2023
TGCCTCAAGTGGTGCTTTAAAATCGGGCCATATAAATAAGGGGAGTTGCATATGATGCATATCGACCTTTCATTTTCTGCATGTCTTTTGGCGTCGGAGTCTGCGTCGGGCGCGCATGTATTCTCGGGCGTCCACAGAACAAGAACGTTGCTGGCTGGTGCCATGTTGACCTGTCTGGCAAGCGCTCCGGCACTTGCGCAGGATTTGGTCTTTGATCCTTCCGGCACCATCAGCTGTCTTGCGA